>NZ_CAXAON010000020.1:0-100499 GCF_963970495.1 Pseudomonas sp. EA_65y_Pfl2_P78
AAACAGGCTGGTCTGGCTGCGAGACTCTCCTTGGATGTAAGCCATAACGAAAAATGCTCCGTATCTTTCGATACGGAGCATTTTCATTGAGCGCTGCGCAGATTGCTAGGTTTTCACACAGTCTGCGAAGGGTGCTTTTTGCGTTTCGCTAAAAGCTTAGCGCTTCAGCGAAGCCGGCAGGTGCGGCTGGATCGCCGTCAGAACTGCCTTGAAGCACTTGGTGTTGCCGGCAACGATGTGGCCTTTTTCAAGGAAATCGTGACCGCCGGTGAAGTCGCTCACCAAACCGCCGGCTTCTTGAATCAGCAGGGCGCCTGCAGCCATGTCCCACTCGGACAGGCCCGACTCCCAGAATGCATCGAAACGACCGGCAGCGACGTAAGCCAGGTCCAGGCTCGCCGAACCAGCGCGGCGGATGCCGGCAGTTTGACCCACCAGAGCGCGGAACATGCCCAGGTAGTTGTCGAGGTTGTCCATCTGGTCGTCCCGGAACGGGAAGCCGGTGCCCAGCAGGGCGCCGTCGAGGCTGGTACGACCGCTGACGCGCAGGCGACGACCGTTCAGTTGAGCGCCGCGACCACGGCTGGCGGTGAATTCTTCCTGGCGAACCGGGTCCAGAACCACTGCGTGTTCCAGGCGACCGCGATATTTGCAGGCGATGCTGACGGCAAAGTGAGGAATGCCGCGCAGGAAGTTGGTGGTGCCGTCCAGTGGGTCAATGATCCACAGGTATTCTTCGCCTTCGATGCCGGTGCCGGCGTGCAGGCCAGTTTCTTCACCCTGGATCGAGTGATTCGGGTAAGCCTTGCGCAGGGCGTCGATGATTTTCTGTTCGGCGGCACGGTCAACCTCAGATACATAATCCTTGGCGTCTTTTTCGTCGACCTTGATGGTATCCAGGCGCTCGATGGAGCGGAAGATCAGTTCACTGGCGCTGCGGGCGGCGCGCAGCGCGATATTCAGCATGGGCTGCATGGATGTGTCACCTAAGGTTGTTAAAGAAAGCCGCGCATTCTATCAGAACTTTTCTTCAGGTGAAGGACGCTGTTCGCTTTCATAGCTTAACGGTAGGCTGTTCTGTAAGATTTGCACCCCTTCCCTGTGTCCGAGAGCGCCTCCCTTGCTGCAGAACATTCGTGTCGTCCTGGTCAATACCAGCCACCCCGGCAACATCGGCGGGGCTGCGCGCGCCATGAAAAACATGGGTCTGTCGCGATTGGTGCTGGTTGAGCCGCGGCTGTTCCCGCACCACGAAGCCGATGCTCGTGCTTCCGGTGCCGGTGACATTCTTGAAAACGCGCAAGTCGTCGCCACTTTGGAAGATGCCTTGGTCGGCTGCAATCTGGTGCTCGGCACCAGTGCTCGTGATCGACGCATTCCGTGGCCACTGCTGGATCCGCGCGAATGCGGCACCAAAGTGGTTGAGGAGGCCGGGCAGGGTGCCGAAATCGCTCTGGTGTTCGGTCGTGAAGATTCCGGCCTGACCAATGAAGAGTTGCAGCGATGTCACTTTCACGTGCACATCCCCTCCGATCCGGAGTTCAGTTCGCTGAACCTCGGCGCGGCGGTGCAGGTGTTGAGTTATGAAGTGCGCATGGCCTGGCTGGCCGCACAGGGTCAGCCGAGCAAGATCGAGAAAGAAGAAGTGGCCTCGGTGAAAAGTGCCGAACTGGCGACCATGGATGAGTTGGAGCGATTCTATGAGCATCTGGAACAGACGCTGGTCGCCATCGAATTCCTTGATCCGGAAAAACCACGGCACTTGATGGCGCGCCTGCGCCGGTTGTACGGACGCAGCTCGGTCAGCCGGGCGGAAATGAATATTTTGCGTGGCATTTTCACGGAAACCCAAAAAGCGGCCCGTGGTGAGCTTCTTAAGCGGAAGGACTAAATGATGTTTGAGCGTTTGCGTGAAGATATCCAAAGTGTGTTCCATCGAGACCCGGCGGCGCGTAACGCTTTTGAAGTCCTGACCTGCTACCCCGGGATGCATGCGATCTGGATTCACCGATTGGCCGGGATGCTCTGGCGCCATGATCTGAAATGGCTGGCGCGTCTGGTGTCGAACTTTGGTCGCTGGTTGACCGGGATCGAGATTCATCCGGGGGCGAAAGTCGGTCGACGCTTCTTTATCGATCACGGCATGGGCATTGTCATCGGTGAAACCGCCGAGATTGGCGATGACGTGACCATTTATCAGGGCGTGACCCTGGGTGGCACCAGTTGGAATAAAGGCAAGCGCCATCCGACGTTGGGTGATGGCGTTGTGGTGGGGGCAGGCGCCAAGGTGCTTGGTCCATTCACGGTCGGCGCTGGTGCCAAGGTCGGCTCCAATGCCGTGGTAACCAAAGAAGTGCCGCCGGGCGCCACGGTTGTGGGGATTCCTGGGCGAATCATCGTCAAATCCGATGAGGAGCAGGACGCCAAACGCAAGGCCATGGCCGAGAAGATCGGCTTCGATGCCTATGGTGTCAGTGAGGACATGCCTGACCCGGTGGCGCGTGCCATCGGTCAGTTGCTTGATCACCTGCAAGCGGTGGATGGGCGACTGGAGGGGATGTGCGGCGCGCTGAAGGATCTGGGCAGTAGTTACTGTGCGAAAGATCTGCCTGAGCTGCGTGAAGAAGACTTTGCCTGCGTCAAAGGCAAGGATCAGAGTCAGGCGAGCTAAACCGCGTCGTATTCTTCGCGAGCAGGCCAGCATTGGAATGCATTCCCTTGTGGGGGTGGTCTCGCTCGCGAAGAACGATAACGCGGTATGTCTGGCTGTGCGCCACCAGCCTTTGCTATGATGCGCGCGCTCTTTTGCGGGTAAACCCGACTAAAGCACTAGGTCTTATAGTTGACTTAAATGCTCGGGAATTGCATACTCCCGCCCATTCTGAACTCCGTGGTAACTGTCCATGCGACTGACTACAAAAGGCCGATACGCCGTGACCGCCATGCTCGACCTGGCGTTGCACGCGCAGCACGGGCCCGTGTCTCTGGCCGATATCTCCGAGCGCCAAGGCATCTCCCTGTCCTACCTCGAACAGCTTTTTGCCAAGCTGCGCCGCAGTAACCTGGTTTCCAGTGTTCGCGGTCCGGGCGGTGGCTACCAGTTGTCCCGCGACATGCAGGGCATTCAGGTTGCTCAGGTGATCGATGCGGTGAACGAGTCGGTCGATGCTACCAAGTGCCAGGGCCAGGGCGATTGCCATTCCGGTGACACCTGTCTGACCCATCATCTGTGGTGCGACCTGAGCCTGCAGATTCACGAGTTTCTGAGCGGTATCAGCTTGGCTGACCTTGTGACTCGCCGTGAGGTGCAAGAAGTAGCCCAGCGTCAGGATCAGCGTCGTTGCAATGGCAAGGCGCAGCACCTGGACAAGATTGAAGCGTCCGCCGTCGAATGACAGCCAAAGAGCTAGCGGCACGCCAGCCAGCCTGATTTAGGAGATAGTCCATGAAATTGCCGATTTACCTTGATTACTCTGCGACCACCCCGGTCGATCCGCGCGTTGCGCAAAAGATGAGTGAATGCCTGCTGGTCGACGGAAACTTCGGTAACCCGGCGTCCCGTTCCCATGTGTTCGGCTGGAAGGCTGAAGAGTCCGTCGAAAATGCCCGTCGTCAGGTGGCCGACCTGGTCAACGCCGACCCGCGCGAAATCGTCTGGACTTCCGGTGCTACCGAGTCCGATAACCTGGCAATCAAGGGCGCGGCACATTTCTACGCCTCCAAGGGCAAGCACCTGATCACCTCCAAAATTGAGCACAAGGCTGTCCTCGACACCATGCGCCAACTGGAGCGTGAAGGTTTCGAAGTGACCTACCTCGATCCTCAGACTGACGGTCTGATCACTCCTGAGATGATCGACGCCGCGCTGCGCGAAGACACCATCCTCGTGTCGATCATGCACGTAAACAACGAAATCGGCACCGTCAACGACATCGCTGCCATCGGCGAACTGCTTCGTTCGAAAGGCATCCTGTTCCACGTTGACGCCGCTCAGTCCACTGGCAAGGTCGAGATCGACCTGCAGAAGCTGAAAGTCGACATGATGTCGTTCTCGGCCCACAAAACCTATGGCCCTAAAGGCATTGGCGCGCTGTACGTCAGCCGCAAGCCGCGTGTGCGCATCGAAGCGACCATGCACGGCGGCGGTCACGAGCGCGGCATGCGTTCCGGCACTCTGGCGACTCACCAGATCGTCGGCATGGGCGAAGCGTTCCGTGTGGCCAAGGAAGACATGGTTGCTGAAAACGTTCGTATCAAAGCCTTGAGCGATCGTTTCTACAAGCAGGTCGAGCATCTGGAAGAGCTGTACGTAAACGGCAGTCTGACTGCCCGCGTTCCGCACAACCTGAACCTGAGCTTCAACTACGTTGAAGGCGAATCGCTGATCATGGCGCTCAAGGATCTGGCGGTTTCGTCCGGTTCGGCCTGCACCTCGGCATCGCTTGAGCCTTCGTACGTACTGCGCGCTCTGGGCCGCAACGACGAACTGGCGCACAGCTCGATCCGCTTCACCTTCGGCCGTTTCACCACCGAAGAAGAAATCGACTACGCCGCGCAGAAAGTCTGCGAGGCCGTTACCAAGCTGCGCGCTCTGTCGCCGCTGTGGGACATGTACAAAGACGGTGTCGACATTTCGAAAATCGAGTGGGCGGCACACTGATTTCAAGTCGCCGCGAACCGGCCCTGTCAACTCAGGTTGTGGGGCATAAAGAGCGACTCTCTGATGAGTGAGGATTAAGAATCATGGCTTACAGCGAAAAGGTCATCGACCACTACGAAAACCCGCGTAACGTCGGCAAGATGAATGCCGAAGACCCGGATGTCGGCACTGGCATGGTCGGCGCACCGGCGTGCGGCGACGTGATGCGTCTGCAGATCAAGGTCAACGATCAGGGTGTGATTGAAGACGCCAAGTTCAAGACCTATGGCTGCGGTTCGGCCATCGCTTCCAGCTCCCTCGCTACCGAGTGGATGAAGGGCAAGACCCTGGACGAAGCGGAAACCATCAAAAACACTCAGTTGGCCGAAGAACTGGCCCTGCCGCCAGTGAAAATTCACTGCTCGGTACTCGCTGAAGACGCTATCAAAGCGGCCGTTCGCGATTACAAGCAGAAGAAAGGCTTGATCTGACTTTCAGGATTTGGCGACGAGTAAGGAGTCACCGATGGCTATCAGCATGACAGAAGCGGCTGCTCGACACGTGCGGCGCTCCCTCGACGGGCGCGGCAAAGGTGAAGGGATTCGTCTGGGTGTTCGCACCACAGGTTGTTCCGGCCTTGCCTACGTGCTGGAGTTTGTCGACGAGGTGGTTGCAGAGGATCAGGTGTTCGAAAGTCACGGTGAAAAAGTGATTATCGACCCCAAAAGCCTGGCCTACCTGGACGGCACCGAGCTCGATTTCGTCAAGGAAGGGTTGAACGAAGGCTTCAAGTTCAACAACCCCAACGTGCGCGGCGAGTGTGGCTGCGGCGAAAGCTTCAACATCTGAGGCTTGTCGTGGGTATTCCTTGTCATTTCGCTTTATTCGAGCTGCAACCGAGTTTCCGTCTGGATCTCGAGCAGTTGGCCACGCGCTATCGTGAGTTGGCGCGCGGCGTTCATCCTGACCGCTTTGCCGACGCTTCAGAGCGCGAGCAGCGGTCGGCTCTTGAGCAGTCTGCGCGTCTGAATGACGCTTATCAGACGCTCAAGAGCCCGGCCCAGCGTGCGCGCTACCTGCTGACCATCAGTGGGCATGAAGTGCCGATGGAGGTCACGGTCCACGACCCCGAGTTTCTTTTGCAGCAGATGCAATGGCGCGAAGAGCTCGAAGACCTTCAGGACAGCGCCGACCTGGACGGTGTCGCCGTATTCAAGCGTCGCCTGAAAGTGGCTCAGGAAGAACTCAATGAAAGCTTCGCAGCCTGTTGGGATGATGCAGCGCAACGCGAACAGGCCGAACGCCTGATGCGGCGCATGCAGTTCCTCGACAAGCTCACCTACGAAGTGCGCCAGTTAGAAGAGCGCCTCGACGATTAACCCAGTGCCGCTCCGGTCGCACGCCTGATATACAGATAAGTCCTGATCACGATGGCCCTACTGCAGATCGCCGAACCCGGCCAAAGTCCTCAACCGCACCAGCGTCGTCTGGCTGTGGGGATTGACTTGGGCACTACCAATTCGCTGGTCGCTGCGTTGCGCAGTGGTCTTTCCGAGCCGCTGGCCGACGCTGACGGGCAGGTCATCCTGCCGTCCGCCGTGCGTTATCACGCCGATCGCGTCGAAGTCGGCGAGTCGGCCAAATTGGCCGCCGCCTCCGATCCCCTGAACACTGTGCTGTCGGTCAAGCGCTTGATGGGGCGTGGTCTGTCCGACGTCAAGCAATTGGGCGAGCAACTGCCCTATCGCTTTGTCGGCGGCGAATCGCACATGCCGTTCATCGATACCGTACAAGGCCCGAAAAGCCCGGTCGAGGTCTCGGCCGATATCCTCAAGGTGCTGCGTCAGCGTGCGGAAGCGACCTTGGGTGGCGAGTTGGTCGGGGCGGTGATCACCGTGCCAGCGTATTTCGATGATGCTCAGCGTCAGGCCACCAAGGATGCGGCGAAACTCGCCGGCCTCAATGTGCTGCGCCTGCTTAATGAGCCAACCGCAGCCGCTGTGGCTTACGGTCTGGATCAGCACGCCGAGGGCCTGGTCGCGATTTATGACTTGGGCGGCGGCACCTTCGATATTTCCATTTTGCGTCTGACCGGCGGTGTTTTCGAAGTCTTGGCCACTGGCGGCGACAGCGCGCTGGGCGGTGACGACTTCGATCACGCGATTGCCGGCTGGATCATCGAGAGTGCGGGTTTGTCCGCTGATCTCGATCCGGGCGCGCAACGTAATCTGCTGCAAACTGCTTGCGCAGCCAAAGAAGCCCTGACCGACTCGGCGACTGTTGAAGTGGCTTACGCTGGCTGGAAAGCGCCGCTGACCCGCGAAGCTTTCGATGCGCTGATCGAGCCGATGGTCGCTCGCAGCCTGAAAGCATGCCGCCGCGCCGTTCGTGATTCCGGTGTTGAGCTGGAAGACGTACACGCCGTGGTCATGGTCGGTGGCTCGACCCGTGTTCCACGCGTTCGCGAAGCGGTCGCCGAAGCTTTCGGTCGTCAGCCATTGACGCAAATCGACCCGGATCAAGTGGTGGCCATTGGTGCCGCGATCCAGGCCGACACCCTGGCTGGCAACAAGCGCGATGGCGGCGAACTGCTGCTGCTTGACGTGATTCCGCTGTCCCTGGGGCTGGAAACCATGGGTGGCTTGATGGAGAAGGTAATCCCGCGCAACACCACCATCCCCGTCGCACGCGCACAGGATTTCACCACTTATAAAGACGGCCAGTCGGCCATGGCGATCCATGTGCTGCAGGGTGAGCGTGAGCTGATCAGCGACTGCCGCTCCTTGGCGCGCTTCGAATTGCGCGGCATTCCGGCGATGGTGGCCGGTGCGGCGAAGATTCGCGTGACCTTCCAGGTCGATGCCGACGGACTGCTCAGCGTTTCTGCCCGTGAACTGGGGTCGGGCGTTGAAGCGAGCATTCAGGTCAAGCCGTCCTACGGTCTGACCGACGGCGAAATCGCCAAGATGCTCAAGGATTCGTTCCAGCACGCCAATGACGATAAGGTCGCCCGCGTTCTGCGCGAGCAACAGGTGGATGCCCAGCGCCTGATCGAGGCTGTGCAGGGCGCTCTTGAGGTGGATGGCGAGCGTTTGCTCGACGCCGAAGAGCGCATGGTCATCGACCTGCAGGTGCAGGAGCTGGCCGAACTGATGAAAGGCACCGATGGTTACGCCATCGAGCAGCAGACCAAGCGTCTGTCGCAAGTGACCGACGCCTTTGCTGCCCGCCGGATGGATTTGACGGTGAAAGCCGCTCTGTCGGGGCGCAACCTGAATGAAATCGAGGATATCTGATGCCGCAGGTCATTTTTCTGCCCCACGAGAAGTTCTGCCCTGAAGGCATGGTGGTCGAGGCTGCGCCCGGCACATCGATTCTCGAACTGGCCCACGAACACCATATCGAGATGGAAAGCGCCTGCGGCGGCGTTTGCGCCTGCACCACTTGCCACTGCATCATCCGCGAGGGTTTTGACTCGATGGAAGAGGCTGACGAGCTGGAAGAGGACTTCCTCGATCGTGCCTGGGGTCTGGAGGCGCAATCGCGTCTGGCCTGTCAGGCTATCGTGGGTGAAGAAGACATCACCGTCGAGATTCCGAAATATTCGCTTAACCATGCGGCCGAAGCGCCGCACTGACTGGTAAGACTGTCATGAGCTACGGTTGGAATGATGTTCAACGCATTGCAGAAGAATTGGCCGAAGCCAAGCCGGATGTAGATCCGCTTTCTGTGAATTTCGTCGACCTGCAGCAATGGATCAAGGAATTGCCTGACTTCGACGACACCTCTGGCCGCGTCGGCGAGAAGGTGTTGGAAGCGGTTCAGGCGCTCTGGATCGAAGAAGTAGACTGATCGTCCTCGCAGGTTAGGCAATACCCAAGAACCCGCGTATAATTCGCGGGTTTAATTTTTCGCAAATTACCGTTTCTGGAGTTACACCATGGCTGTTCAACGCACTTTCTCCATCATCAAGCCTGACGCTGTTGCAAAAAACGTCATCGGCGAAATCACCACTCGTTTCGAAAAAGCCGGCCTGCGCGTTGTAGCTTCGAAACTGAAGCAACTGTCCAAAGCCGAAGCTGAAGGCTTCTACGCTGAGCACAGCGCTCGTGGTTTCTTCGGCGACCTGGTTGCTTTCATGATCTCCGGCCCGGTTGTTGTTCAGGTTCTGGAAGGCGAAAACGCTATCGCTCTGAACCGTGAGCTGATGGGCGCTACCAACCCTAAAGAAGCTGCTGCCGGTACCATCCGCGCTGACTTCGCTGATTCCATCGACGCCAACGCTGTTCACGGTTCGGACTCCGAAGCCGCAGCTGCTCGTGAAATCTCGTACTTCTTCGCAGCTACTGAAGTAACCACTCGCTAAGCATTGGCTTAAGAGTGAAGGTGAATCCATGACTACATCGACTGTAAAAACCAACCTGCTGGGTCTGACTCAACAGGAAATGGAAAAATTCTTCGACTCAATCGGGGAGAAGCGTTTCCGTGCCGGTCAGGTAATGAAATGGATTCACCACTTTGGCGTCGATGATTTCGACGCCATGACGAACGTCAGCAAGGCCTTGCGCGACAAGCTCAAGGCTATTGCTGAAGTCCGTGGTCCTGAAGTGGTCAGCGAGGATATCTCCAGCGACGGCACCCGTAAGTGGGTGGTGCGCGTGGCGTCCGGCAGCTGCGTCGAGACCGTGTACATTCCCCAGGGCAAACGCGGCACTCTGTGCGTTTCGTCCCAGGCAGGCTGTGCCCTGGATTGCAGTTTCTGCTCCACCGGCAAGCAAGGCTTCAACAGCAACCTCACCGCCGCCGAAGTGATCGGCCAGGTGTGGATCGCCAACAAATCTTTCGGCAGCGTCCCGGCAACCGTCGACCGTGCCATCACTAACGTGGTGATGATGGGCATGGGTGAGCCGCTGTTGAACTTCGACAACGTCGTCGCCGCCATGCATCTGATGATGGATGACCTTGGTTACGGGATCTCCAAGCGCCGCGTGACCCTGTCCACGTCGGGTGTGGTGCCGATGATCGATGAGCTGGCCAAGCACATCGACGTATCCCTGGCGTTGTCCCTGCACGCACCGAATGACGCATTGCGTAACCAATTGGTGCCGATCAACAAGAAATATCCGCTTAAGATGCTGCTCGAGTCGTGCCAGCGCTACATGTCCGCCCTTGGCGAGAAGCGTGTGCTGACCATCGAGTACACCTTGCTCAAGGATATCAACGACAAGGTTGAACACGCCGTTGAGATGGTCGAGTTGCTGAAGAACATTCCGTGCAAGATCAACCTGATTCCGTTCAACCCGTTCCCGCATTCCGGGTACGAGCGGCCGAGCAACAACGCAATCCGTCGCTTCCAGGATCAGTTGCATCAGGCCGGTTTCAACGTCACTGTCCGCACCACCCGTGGTGAAGACATCGACGCTGCATGTGGTCAATTGGTAGGGCAGGTGCTGGATCGCACCCGTCGCAGCGAACGTTACATCGCCGTGCGTGAGTTGAGCGCCGACAGCGATCTGGCACAGAACGCCGCGAACACTAACTAAGAGAGGATCTCTATGTCCCTGCGCTTTGCGCTGCTGTTGCTGTTGGCCAGCCTGTGTGCTGGTTGTGTCCTGTCGGGTGACTACAACCCAATGAAGACCAGCAAGGGCCGCGATGAAGCGCGAGCTGCCTACGTGCAACTGGGGTTGGGGTACTTGCAGCAAGGCATGAGCGAGCGGGCCAAAGTGCCGCTGAAAAAAGCGCTGGAGCTCGACAGTTCGGACCCTGACGCCAACGCTGCCCTCGGGCTGGTATTTCAGGCTGAAATGGAGCCAAAACTGGCTGACGAGCATTTTCGCAAGGCGTTGTCCTCCCGTCCGGGTGATGCGCGAACGCTCAACAATTACGGCAGTTTTCTCTACGAAGAGCAGCGATATAAAGAAGCCTACGAGCGTTTTGAACAGGCAGCCGCCGATACCCTGTATCCTGAGCGTTCGCGTGTGTTCGAGAACCTCGGCATGACAGCATCGAAGCTCGGCGAGCGTGACCTGGCGCAGCAGCATTTGGAAAAGGCGCTGCGATTGAATCGTCAACAACCGCGCGCATTGCTGGAAATGGCTGAGTTGTCCTTCGAAGACAGGCATTATGTGCCCGCACGTGACTATTACGACCGTTTCAGCCTGCTTACCGATCAAAATGCACGTAGTCTATTGCTTGGCGTTCGGCTGGCTAAAGTGTTTGAAGATCGCGACAAGGCAGCCAGTTACGGCCTGCAATTAAAACGACTCTATCCCGGTACGCCGGAATATCAGCAATACCTGTCGGAGCAATGATGAAAGCGGCGCATCCCGAAGTTGTAGCAGCGAATCGCGTTAACCCCGGTGAGACCCTGCGCCAGGCACGCGAAAGCAATGGCTGGTCGCTGGCCGAAGTGGCCCTCAAGCTCAACCTCACTGTGACTTCCCTGAGCAATCTTGAAGCCGGCGCTTTCGACAAGCTGCCGGGGCATACCTTCGCACGCGGTTACATTCGCGCTTATGCCAAATTGCTCGGCATGGACCAGACCGTTCTGGTCCAGCAATTCGACCAGTCCACCGGCACCGACTCCCAAGGCAGTAACGTACACGCCCTTGGCCGTATCGAGGAGCCTGTTCGGGTTTCCCACACCATTTTGCGTATCGTCTGCCTGCTGTTGCTGATCGCGGTGATTGGCGGTGGTTTCGTCTGGTGGCAGGATCAGACATCGCTGCGAACCAAAGAATTGACCAGCCTGGCATCGGAGCACGTTGAAGTCGAAGGCGCCGACGGCACCACCCAGATACACCCGATAGACGAGCCGCAGGACCAGGCTGTTGCGCAAGGTCAGGCCGAGGGCACCACCGCGCTGGCGCTACCGCAGTCGGAAACCACAGCCGAATCGAGCGGCCCTGAAGGCGCCGCCCCGGCACCCGCTCCAACTGAACCGGCCGCGCCCGCGCCCGCGCCAGTTGTTGCGACCCCGGCCCCCAGCGTACCGGCCACGCCAGCGCCGACTGTCACAGCACCGGTCGCCTTGGCAACGCCTGCACCGACCCAGGAAACGCCTGCCCCCGTTGCCGGCGATGGTCAGGTGCAGTTGCAGTTCACCGGCGATTGCTGGGCACAAGTGACCGATGGTCGTGGCAAGGTTCTGTTCAGTGGTCTGAAGCATAAAGGCGACAGCGTATCTGTTTCCGGCAAGCCGCCGCTTGCTGTGCGCCTGGGTGTTGCCCGCGCCGCGCAGGTCAGCTACAACGGCCAACCGGTCGATATCGCTCCGTTCACCAGTGGCGAGACTGCTCGCCTGAAGTTGGGTCAATAAGTCATGCACGGCGAATCACCAATCAAACGTCGCGTCTCGCGCAAGATCTGGGTCGGTAACGTACCGGTAGGCGGCGATGCGCCTATCGCTGTGCAGAGCATGACCAACAGCGACACCAATGATGTTGCGGCCACCGTTGCGCAAATCAACCGTCTTGAAGCTGCCGGCGTCGACATCGTCCGCGTCTCGGTGCCAGACATGGACGCTGCCGAGGCGTTCGGCAAGATCAAGCAACTGGTCAAGGTGCCACTGGTTGCCGACATCCACTTCGACTACAAGATCGCTTTACGCGTGGCAGAACTGGGTGTGGACTGCCTGCGTATCAACCCGGGCAATATCGGTCGTGAAGACCGCGTGCGCGCGGTGGTTGACGCCGCCCGTGACCGCGGGATCCCGATTCGCATCGGCGTTAACGCCGGTTCCCTGGAAAAAGACCTGCAAAAGAAATACGGCGAGCCCACCCCCGCTGCACTGGTTGAATCCGCGCTGCGTCACGTCGAGCACCTCGAACGCCTGAATTTTCAGGACTTCAAGGTCAGCGTGAAGGCCTCCGACGTATTCATGGCCGTCGAGGCCTACCGTCTGCTGGCAAAAGAAATCGTTCAGCCACTGCACCTGGGGATCACCGAAGCGGGTGGATTGCGTTCGGGTACAGTGAAATCCGCCGTGGGCCTAGGTATGCTGCTCGCCGAGGGGATTGGCGATACTATCCGCATCTCGCTGGCGGCCGACCCGGTCGAGGAAGTGAAGGTCGGCTACGACATTCTCAAGTCTTTGCACCTGCGTTCCCGTGGAATCAACTTCATCGCCTGCCCGAGTTGCTCGCGGCAGAACTTCGATGTGGTCAAGACCATGAACGAGCTGGAAGGGCGCCTTGAAGACCTGCTGGTGCCGCTGGATGTCGCGGTGATCGGTTGCGTGGTCAACGGCCCCGGCGAGGCCAAGGAAGCCCATATCGGCTTGACCGGCGGCACGCCAAACCTGATTTACATCGACGGCAAACCGTCGCAGAAACTGACGAATGACAATCTGGTGGATGAGCTGGAAAAGCTGATCCGCCAGAAAGCGGCCGAGAAGGTCGAAGCTGACGCTGCGGTTATCGCGCGCGGTTGAGCCTGACTGTAGAGCCGAACGAATTTAAGGATTTAAAGTGAGCAAGTCATTGCAAGCCATTCGTGGCATGAACGACATCCTGCCCGAACAGACCCCGCTGTGGCGTTATTTCGAGAGCACTGTTGCGCGTCTGCTGGATAACTACGGTTACAAGCAGATCCGCATGCCGATCGTCGAGTTCACCGAGCTGTTCAAGCGCTCGATCGGTGAAGTCACCGACATCGTTGAAAAAGAGATGTACACCTTCGAAGACCGCAACGGCGACTCCCTGACCTTGCGTCCGGAAGGTACCGCAGCGTGCGTGCGTGCAGTGCTCGAGCACGGCATCACCGGTGGCGGCCAGGTACAAAAACTCTGGTACATCGGCCCGATGTTCCGCCACGAGCGTCCGCAGAAGGGGCGTTATCGCCAGTTCCATCAGATCGGTCTGGAGGTGTTCAACCTCGACGGTCCGGACATCGACGCCGAACTCATCATCATGACCTGGCGCCTGTGGGGCGAACTGGGTATTCGGGACGCCGTCAAACTCGAACTCAACAGCCTGGGTACCAGCGAGTCCCGTGGTCGTTATCGTGAAGCGCTGGTCGAGTACCTCTCGGCGCACCACGACAAGCTCGACGAAGACAGCCAGCGTCGCTTGAAAACCAACCCGCTGCGGGTGCTCGACACCAAAAATGCCGACACTCAAGCCGTGTTGGTCGATGCGCCGAAAATGGCTGACTACCTGGACGACGAGTCCCGTGCCCACTTCGAAGGCCTGAAGGCCCGTCTGGACGCCGTTGGCATTCCTTACGTGCTCAACCCCAAGCTGGTTCGAGGCCTTGATTACTACAGCAAAACCGTTTTCGAATGGGTCACCGACAAGCTCGGTGCCCAAGGCACCGTGTGCGCGGGCGGCCGTTACGACGGTCTGGTTGAGCAGATGGGCGGCAAGCCGACCACAGGCGTTGGTTTCGCCATGGGCATCGAGCGTCTGGTGCTGATGCTCGAAACCCTGGAACAGATCCCGGAAGAAATCTCCCGTCAGGTCGACGTCTATCTCTGTGCCTTCGGTGAAGAGGCCGAGTTGGCCGCTCTGGCGCTGGCCGAGCGTGTTCGCGATCAACTTCCAAACCTGCGTCTGCAAGTCAATGCCGGCGCCGGTAGCTTCAAAAGCCAGTTCAAGAAAGCCGACAAGAGCGGTGCACTGTACGCACTGATCCTGGGTGACGACGAAATGGCCCAGCAAGTGGTAGGTTTCAAACCCCTGCGTGGCCAGGGCGAACAACAAAGCATTGCCTGGGATGCGCTCGCCGCTCACCTGGCCACCTGCGTCGTGCAGGGTTGAAGCTGTCTAAACAGCCGATTTAGCGATTAAGGAGTATTGGGGTGTCGAGTACCGAAGACGAACAGTTGGCGGATTTGAAGGACTGGTGGACACGCAACGGCAAACCTCTGGTCACCGGCGGCCTGTTGGCGCTGGTCATCGTGTTCGGCTGGCAGGCTTATCACAAGTATCAGAGCAACCAGTCGCAAGGCGCTTCGGTGCTCTATCAGCAACTGCTGGAAACCACACTGACGCCTGACGGCAAGCCTGATACTGCGCGCGTTGCGGATCTGGCCGGCAAGCTCAACAGTGAATTCGGCGGTACTGCCTACGCGCAGTACGGCAGCCTGTTCGTGGCCAAGGTTGCAGTCGACAGCGGCAAGCTCGATGACGCAGCGATGGAACTGAAAGCCATTGTCGACAAACCGGCCAACCCGGCGCTCGGCGAAATCGCCCGTCAGCGTCTGGCGCAAGTGCTGGGTGCGCAGAACAAGGCCGATGACGCTCTGAAACTGCTCGACGGCGATGCCGATAAAGCGTTCCTGGCCACTCGCGAAGAGCTCAAGGGCGACTTGCTGGTGCAGTTGGGTCGTACCGATGACGCGAACAAGGCGTATCAAAAAGCCAAGGCAGCACTGTCGGATGAAGCGGCAGTCGGTGGCCTTCAAATCAAACTCGACGACCTGGCCAAAGGGGATGCGTGACGTGATCCGTTGGAAGCATGCAGCATTGCTGGCTCTGGCCCTTCTGGCCGCGGGTTGCAGCAGCAACAGCAAAAAAGAATTGCCACCGGCTGAACTGACCGACTTCAAAGAAGAAGTGGTTCTGCAAAAGCAGTGGAGTCGTTCGATTGGTGATGGTCAGGGCGAAACCTACAACATGCTGGTGCCAGCGGTTGACGGTGACACCATTTACGCTGCCGATGTAACCGGCATCGTGATGGCCATGGATCGCAGCAACGGCGACGTGAAGTGGAAAAAAGATCTTGAACTGCCTGTCTCCGGCGCCGTAGGCGTTGGTTACGGTCTGGTTCTGGTTGGCACGCTGCAAGGCGAAGTCGTTGCTCTGGACACCGTCACCGGTGAAGAGAAGTGGCATGCTCGCGTGAACAGCGAAGTCCTCGCCCCGCCGGCCAACAACGGCGACGTGGTCGTGGTGCAGACTCAGGACGATCGTCTGGTCGGCCTGGATGCCTCCACAGGTACTCAACGCTGGGTGTATGACAGCACGCCGGCCGTACTGACACTGCGTGGTACCAGTGCGCCGATCGTGACCAACCGCCTCGCGGTGGCTGGCTTGTCGACCGGTAAAGTGGTTGCTGTGGACATTTCCAACGGTGTGCCGGTCTGGGAACAACGGATCGCGATTCCACAGGGTCGTTCGGAACTGGAGCGCGTAGTCGACATCGACGGCGGTCTGCTGCTTTCCGGCGGTACGCTTTACGTTGCCAGCTATCAGGGCCGTGTTGCGGCACTGGATCTGGAGAGCGGTCGTCAACTCTGGCAGCGCGATGCGTCGAGCTACGCCGGTATTGCCCAGGGTTTCGGCAGCGTCTATGTCAGCTTGGCATCAGGCACCGTTGAAGGCGTCGACGAACGTTCCACCACTGCATTGTGGAGCAACGATTCGCTGGCTCGCCGTCAACTGTCGGCGCCGGAAGTGTTCTCCAGCTACGTTGCAGTCGGCGACATGGAAGGTTACCTGCACCTGTTGAGTCAGGTGGACGGTCGATTCGTCGGCCGTGAGCGCATCGACAGCGACGGCCTTCGCGCCCGTCCGCTGGTGGTGGGTGACACGATTTATGTGTATGGCAACAGCGGCAAACTGGAAGCCCTGACCATCAAGTAACAACTATGCTTGGGGATAACACCCCAGGCAGCTTCACTTGTGGGAGTGAACCTGTTCGCCCCCACAGTGTTGCCCCGAGCACCAGCCGCTGCCTCGCAGCGGCTTTTGTATTTTCTGAAATAACGAAGTGGAGAGCCGCATGGTTCCCGTAATCGCCCTGGTGGGCCGACCGAACGTCGGCAAATCCACCTTGTTCAACCGCCTGACCAGGACTCGTGACGCCATCGTCGGCGACTTGTCCGGTCTGACCCGTGATCGCCAGTACGGTGAGGCCAAGTGGCAAGGGCGTTCCTACATTCTGGTCGACACCGGTGGTATCTCCGGTGACGAGCACGGTATGGACGAAAAAATGGCCGAGCAGTCGCTGCTGGCCATTGAAGAAGCTGATGTTGTGCTGTTCCTGGTAGATGCCAAGGCCGGTTTTACCGCCGCCGACCAGATGATCGCCGAACACTTGCGCAAACGTAACAAGCGCTCCTACGTGGTTGCCAACAAGGTCGACAACATCGACCCGGAAATGGCCCGCGCTGAATTTGCTCCGTTGGGTATGGGCCACGCGATTCCGATCGCCGGTGCTCACGGCCGTGGCATCACTCAGATGCTGGAAATCGCCTTGGGTGATTTCCCGAGAGACGAAGAAGAGCCGGAGGACGGCGAAGAAGAAGTCGTTGCCGAAGGCGAGGAAGCCAAGCGCATTCCTGGCCCGAGCGAAAAAGACGGGATCAAGATCGCCATCATCGGCCGTCCGAACGTCGGCAAGTCGACTCTGGTCAACCGCATGCTCGGTGAAGACCGGGTAATCGTCTACGACCAACCCGGCACCACGCGCGACAGTATCTACATTCCGTTCGAACGCAATGAAGAGAAGTACACGCTGATCGACACAGCCGGTGTTCGCAAGCGCGGCAAGATCCATGAAGAAGTCGAAAAGTTCTCCGTGGTCAAAACCCTGCAAGCGATCAAAGACGCCAACGTGGT
Organism: Pseudomonas sp. EA_65y_Pfl2_P78; assembly: GCF_963970495.1. Lineage (NCBI taxonomy): Bacteria > Pseudomonadati > Pseudomonadota > Gammaproteobacteria > Pseudomonadales > Pseudomonadaceae > Pseudomonas > Pseudomonas sp. EA_65y_Pfl2_P78. Next base: position 17,206 of record NZ_CAXAON010000020.1, read on the forward strand.
GATCTTCGTGATGGACGCCCGCGAAGGCGTGGTCGATCACGACCTCAACCTCTTGGGTTTTGCCATTGAGTCCGGTCGTGCGCTGGTTATTGCCATCAACAAGTGGGACGGCATGACGCCGAGCGAGCGCGACTTCGTGAAGGTCGAGCTGCAACGTCGACTGTTCTTCGTTGATTACGCCGATATCCACTTCATCTCGGCTCTGCACGGCACGGGCGTGGGCAACCTTTACGCGTCCGTACAGAACTCGTTCAAGTCGGCGGTCACCCGCTGGCCGACCAACCGCCTGACCCAGATTCTGGAAGACGCGGTTGGCGAGCACGCGCCACCGATGGTCAACAACCGCCGGATCAAGCTGCGTTACGCTCACTTGGGGGGGGCCAACCCGCCGATCATCGTGATCCACGGTAACCAGATCGAGAAAGTGCCCAAGTCGTATGTGCGCTATCTGGAGAACACTTACCGCCGTGTGCTGAAGCTGGTCGGTACGCCGATCCGCATCGAGTTCAAGGGCGGCGAGAACCCGTACGAAGGCAACAAAACCACGCTGACCGACCGTCAGGTCAACAAGAAGCGTCGTTTGATGTCGCACCACAAGAAAGCCGACAAGAAGCGCCGCGACAAGAAGTGATTCATCGCTTCTTGTGCGATCAAGATAAAAAGGGGGGCGCCGGTTGGCGCCCTTTTTTTATGGGCGTCGTATGGGCTATCCTCGGGCTCTCCCGCGCCGTCGTCAGAGCCGGGGGCAGAGCAGGGAACCCGGATGATCACCAGTAAGCTGCCGAATGTCGGCATCACTATTTTCACGCAGATGTCTCAGCTCGCGGCGCAGACCGGGGCCATCAACCTGTCCCAGGGTTTTCCTGATTTCGACGGCCCACAGTCCCTGCGCGATGCGGTCGGTCGGCATATTGCCAGTGGCCATAACCAGTATTCGCCGATGACCGGGTTGCCAGCGCTGCGTGAGCAGATTTCGGCGAAGATCGCCCGCAGTTATGGCGTGAGCGTCGATGCCGACAATGAAGTGACAGTGACGCCGGGTGCAACCCAGGCGATTTTCTGTGCCATTCAGGCCGTTATCCACAGCGGTGACGAAGTGATCGTTTTCGACCCGTGCTACGACAGCTATGAACCCGCGACGGAACTGGCCGGCGGTCGCTGCGTGCATGTGCAACTGAGGCCCGACGATTTCTCCATCGATTTTGACAAGCTTGCCGCTGCCCTGAGTCCGCGCACGCGAATGATCGTCCTCAACACCCCGCATAACCCGAGCGGAGCGCTGATCAGCCGCGCAGAGCTTGATCAACTGGCGGCGTTGATCCGCGATCGTGACATCTATTTGATCAGCGATGAAGTCTACGAACATCTGGTGTTCGATGGCACGCCACATGTCAGCGTGCTGGCCCATGAAGCGTTGTATCAGCGCGCATTCGTGGTCAGTTCGTTTGGCAAGACCTACCACGTCACGGGCTGGAAAACCGGTTACGTTGTTGCACCGCCCGCGCTGACGGCTGAATTGCGCAAGGTGCATCAGTACGTCAGTTTCTGCGGCGTGACGCCGTTGCAATACGCCTTGGCCGATTACATGGCGCAACACCCTGAGCACGTCGAAGAGCTGCCAGGTTTCTATCAGGCCAAGCGCGATCTGTTCTGTGATCTGCTGACGCCGTCGCGATTGAGCTTTACCCGAGTCACCGGTACTTACTTCCAACTGGTCGATTACTCACAGATACGTCCCGACCTCAACGACGTCGAGATGGCGATGTGGATGACCCGCGAGCATGGCGTGGCGAGTATTCCGGTGTCGGTGTTCTACCAGAAACCACCCGAAGGCCAGCGCCTGGTGCGCCTGTGCTTCGCCAAACGCGAGGAGACGCTGCGCGAAGCGGCGGCCAAACTATGCGCGATCTGAGTGCGTTACCCGATCTCAATCTGGCACTGATTCAGACCTGCCTGGCATGGCATGACCGTCAGGCCAACTTCGAGCATTTCGAGGTGTTACTGGAGCAGGCGCGTGGGGCGGACCTGATCATCCTGCCGGAAATGTTCACCACCGGCTTCTCCATGGAGTCAGAAACCCTCGCCGAAGCCGAGAATGGCCCTACCAGCAAATGGCTGCGGGTGCAGGCGGCCAAGCTCAATGCGGTGATCACCGGCAGCGTGATCGTTCAGGCCGCCGACGGTAGCCACCGCAATCGTTTGTTGTGGGCAAGGCCCGACGGCGAAGTCTGGCATTACGACAAGCGCCACCTGTTCCGCATGGCCGGCGAGCACAACCACTACACCCCCGGTGAACGTCAGGTGCAGTTCGAGCTCAAGGGCTGGAGGGTTCGACCGCTGATTTGCTACGACTTGCGCTTCCCGGTGTGGAGTCGTGACGCGCAGGACACCGATCTGCTGCTGTACACCGCTAATTGGCCGGGTGCACGGCGTTTGCACTGGAATCGCCTGCTGCCTGCGCGAGCCATCGAAAATCTGTGCTACGTGGCGGCGGTCAATCGTGTGGGCACTGACGGCAAGGGGTTTGCGTATACCGGCGACAGTCAGGTACTGGATTTCCAGGGCGAAACCTTGCTGGCGGCGGGGGAGGCTGACGGGGTGTTCAGGGCTGTGCTGGAGGCCGCGCCATTGGCTGCTTACCGTGAGCGTTTTCCGGCGAATCTGGATGCCGATACCTTCGAGTTCACCTGATATTTGCGGTGTCTGGCAGGCCATCTTCGCGAGCAAGCCCGCTCCCACAGTTGACCGCGTTCCAATGGGGGAGCGGGAGGCCAGATTGAGCAATACAAAACCATCAGGCAAAAAAAGGCCCCGGCGTTCGCACTCCGGGGCCTTGTGCGTTTCAGCGATGGCTTAAGCCGCTTTCGCTTCCGGCTGGCTCAGCGAACGGTTGAGTGCGCTGAACAGTGCCTTGAAGCTGGCCGTGGTGATGTTCTCATCGATACCCACACCGTGCACCGCACGTTCGCCGTTCACGCGCAGCTCGATGTAGGCCGCCGCTTTGGCATTGGTGCCCGCGCCGATCGCGTGCTCGTTGTAGTCCATGATCTCCACCGGAATCGGCAGGCCAGCGACCAGTGCTTCCAGCGCACCATTGCCTTTGCCGCGCCAGTGCAGGTTGGTTTCGCCCTGACCTTGGCTTGCCACCTCCACTTCGACCGAGCTGTTGCCGTTTTCTTCCTGCAGGCGATGGCTGACCAGAGCATAAGGGGTGTTGGCTTGCAGGTATTCGCTGATCAACAGCGAGTGGATCTGCTTGGCGGACATCTCCAGGCCCAGACGGTCGGTTTCACGCTGCACGACCTGGCTGAACTCGATCTGCATGCGGCGTGGCAGGCTGATGCCATATTCCTGTTCCAGCAAATAAGCGATGCCGCCCTTGCCCGACTGGCTGTTGACGCGGATCACCGCCTCGTAGCTGCGGCCGATGTCGGCCGGATCGATCGGCAGGTACGGGACTTCCCACAGGGCATCGGGTTTCTGCTGGGCGAAACCCTTGCGGATCGCATCCTGGTGGGAGCCGGAGAAGGCGGTGTGAACCAGGTCGCCAACGTACGGGTGACGTGGATGAACCTGAATCTGGTTGCATTCTTCGACGACTTTGCGCACGCCGTCGATGTCGGAGAAGTCCAGCTCAGGGTTGACGCCCTGGGTGTACAGGTTCAGTGCCACGGTGACGAGGTCGACGTTACCGGTACGCTCGCCGTTACCGAACAGGCAGCCTTCGACACGATCGGCGCCCGCCATCAGGCCCAGCTCGGTCGCAGCCACGCCGGTGCCACGGTCGTTGTGGGTGTGCAGGCTGATGATCACGCTGTCACGACGGTTGATGTTGCGGCCGAACCATTCGATCTGGTCGGCGTAGATGTTCGGGGTCGCGCATTCCACGGTGGCCGGCAGGTTGAGAATCATCTTGTGCTCGGGCGTCGGGTTCCAGACCTCGATCACCGCGTCACAGACTTCCTTGGCGAACTCCAGCTCAGTGGCGCTGAAGGTTTCCGGCGAGTATTCGAACGTCCACTCGGTGTCCGGCTGCATCGCGGCGTATTTGACGAACAGCTTGGCGGCGTTGACCGCGATGGCCTTGATGCCGTCCTTGTCCTGATTGAAGACGATGCGACGGAAGGACGGCGAGGTGGCGTTGTACAGGTGAACGATGGCTTTCTTCGCACCGCGCAGGGATTCGAAGGTGCGCTCGATCAGGTCTTCACGACCCTGGGTCAGCACCTGAATGGTGGTGTCGTCCGGGATGTGGCCTTCTTCGATCAGGGTGCGCACAAAGTCGAAGTCGGTTTGCGACGCGGCCGGGAAGGAGGCTTCGATTTCCTTCACGCCCACTTGAACGAGGGTTTTCCAGAAACGCAGCTTTTTCACCGCATCCATTGGCTCGATCAGCGACTGGTTGCCGTCACGCAGGTCGGAGCTGCACCAGATCGGCGCGACATCGATGGTTTTTGACGGCCAGGTGCGATCCGGCAGGTTGATGACGGGAAACGCACGGTACTTCGAAGACGGATCTTTGAGCATGCTCATCGGGAAATTCCTTATTGTCTGGGCCGAAAAGAGGCGGCCTGCCGGTGGAACGAATGTTCTTGGAAAAGCGTGGGACGAGGCGTAGCGATTCAGCCTCGCAGTCGTGCGCTGACGAGGCACAGGCTGCGGTGCTGGCGAAGCTGAATGAGGGTGTGAGAGGTTTTCATGCCCTCAACCCTAACCGCGGGTGGGAAGGATGGCAAGCAGTCGGAAAAAATTGAGAGGAATACTCGAAAAGTACAGATTTGCACGATTTTATTGTGCGCTATGGCGGGAATCGTATGGATGTTTGCGCGAGGTTCGATACGGGCGCAATCGCTTTTCGGTGGCAGTCACGACGCCTTCACGAGCAAGCCCGCTCCCGCATTGTCCGTGTCGCACACGCATCTCGTGAACACCACCAACCTGTGTGGGAGCGGGCTTGCTCGCGAAGAGGCCTGCGGCCTCAGCGCATGACTCAGGGCTGGAAAGCGCCGATAAAGATCGCCGGATCGACCCGCGCATCATTCAGGCTGACATTCCAGTGCATGTGCGGCCCGGTCGCCCGGCCGGTCGCCCCCACCTTGCCCACCACGCCGCCACGGGCCAATTGATCGCCAACCTTCACATCAATTTTCGACATATGGCAGAACATGCTGATAAAGCCCTGCCCATGGTCGACAAACACGGTGTTGCCGTTGAAGAAATAGTTGCCGATCAGGATCACCTTGCCTGCCGCCGGGGTCTTGATCGGCGTGCCTGCCGGCACCGCAAAATCTAGGCCCGCGTGGGGGTTGCGTTCTTCACCATTAAAGAAGCGGCGCACACCGAACTTGCTCGACAGTGGCCCGTTGACCGGTTTGTCCAGCAGCAGATTGCTCGGCGTGTTCGGGCTGAAGCGGCGGTAAGCCTTGATCTGTTCGGCCAGTTCACCCTGTATGCGCTTGAGGTTGGCCGGGTTTGGATTGACCTGCTGAGTGTTCTTCAGGGTGATGCGTTGTTCCGGGTATTTCTTGTTTCCGACCGTGAACGGCAGATTGCGTCCGCCGCTGCTGATCTGTTGCGCGCCGGGCTTGACCGTCAGCGGCACACCGACGATCGCCAGCCAGTTGTTCTGTTCCTTGACCACCAGTACCGGTTTGCCTTGATAAGTAGCTTTAGGCGCTTGGCTCGATACGCCCAGATCAACCACGGCGACGCCGCCCGGCACCGGTTTGTTCAGCATCCGGGTGATGTAACTGTCGGCGTGGGCATTGAAAGTCAGGCACAGGAGCAACAGTGGAGCCAGAAAACGCGGCATGGATCAGTCCAGTAAAGAGAGGGTGACAGGCGTCAGATGATTGTCTTCGACGCGCACTTGCAGTTCGCCTTCGCCCAGTTTGGCTTTCAGGCGCTGGCCGGTATGGGTTTGCGCCGCGTTGCGAATCGCGTTGCCGCGCTCGTCGAGCAAAATGCTGTAACCGCGGCCGAGGGTCGCCAATGGGCTGACCACATGCAGTGTCTGCATTTGGCTGTGCAGTTGCAGGCGACGGCTTTTCAGGCCTTCACGCATCGCGCGTGGCAGACGCTCGGCGAGGCTATCGAGACGCTGGCGCAACATTGCCAGTTGCCGCCCCGGATGTTGCCCGGCGAGGCGGGTTTGCAGGCGGATCAGGCGTTCTCGACGGGTATTCAAGCTGCGTTCGAACGCCCGGCGCAGGCGCATGTCCAGATCATCCAGGCGCTGAGCCTGCTGGCGCAGACGTTCGCCGGGATGGCGCAGGCGACGCGCCATGCCTTCCAGTCGCAGGCGATCACGCATCAAACGGTCACGCATACGCATCACCAAGCGGCGATGCAGGCTTTCGACCTGACGGATCAGATGGCTGGAATCGGGGGCGAGCAATTCGGCGGCCGCGGACGGCGTCGGTGCCCGCACGTCGGCAACAAAGTCGCTGATCGACACGTCGGTTTCATGGCCGACCGCGCTGACAATCGGTGTGACACAGGCATCGACCGCACGGGCCACGGCTTCTTCGTTGAAGCACCAGAGGTCTTCCAGCGAACCACCGCCGCGAGCGAGGATCAGTGCGTCAAAACCACGGGCATCGGCCATTTTCAAAGCACGGACAATCTGCGCGGTGGCTTCGCGACCCTGCACGGCGGTGGGAATCAATGTCAGTTGGACCTGCGGCGCACGGCGGCGGAACACACTGATAATGTCGCGGATGACCGCGCCGGTCGGCGAACTGATGATGCCGATGCGTTGCGGATGCGCTGGCAGCGGTACTTTGCGTTCAGCGCTGAACAGGCCTTCGGCGCTGAGTTTTTCTTTCAGCGCATCGAAGGCCAGTCGCAGTGCACCGTCACCGGCCGGCTCAACCGTGTCGAGAATCAACTGATAGTCGCCACGGCCTTCGAACAGCGAGACCTTGCCGCGCACCTTGACTGCCAAGCCATCCTTCAACGCTTGACGCACCCGCGTCGCGTTCTGCCGGAACAGCGCGCAACGCACCTGCGCGCCACTGTCCTTGAGGGTGAAATAGATGTGGCCGGACGCCGGGCGGGCGAGGTTGGAAATTTCGCCTTCGACCCAGATATTGCTGAACACGTCTTCCAGCAACACCCGCGCGCGGCCGTTGAGCTGGCTGACAGTCAGGACTTCACGGTCCAGGCCGAGTCTTGCAAAGGGGTCTTTAATCATGGGGCGCAGTTTAAAGGCATTCGCCTGCCAATCACCACATGTCCACTCGGCACTTGACCGGATTTCGTCAGGGCTTAAGCTGCCGGCCTTTAGGGCGTCTTCGCGGGCAACCCGCTCCCTCAAGGTATCTCTGCTGTACACGCGATGTGTGAACGATGGAGGCCTCTGTGGAGCGACCTTGCCGGCGCAGGCGTCAGAAGCCACACCGCAGGTTTTTCCATGAATTCGCAAAGCATCATTGTCCCGAAAATCTCCACCCTGCCGGTCCACGAACCCCGGGCCCGGGCGATCGTGCGCTGGCTGGTGCGCAAGAACATCATCAAGGAAGAACTGACGACCTGTGGCCGCACCGGTAACCGCATGGCTTACGCCATTGCCGATGGCGCGCGGGCCGTGGTGTTGCACCCGCAGGCGTTGCCGTTCGGTGAGCCGATCAACGGGTTGGAGATTGTCACTAAACGCTGCATCTACACCCCGGCCAAGGGCTTTCTCGAAGAGGCCGGTTGCGCCGAGTGCCGTCGTGAGGTCGGCGAAGCGTTGTTCGAAAGCCTCGAAGACTGGATGCCGGGGCGCACCGACAACTTCACCTGCCCGGAATGCGGCCATGAAGATGACATCAACGGTTTCCTGTATTTGCAGGAATGTGCGTTTTCCAACCTTGGTTTCATCTTCAACAACTGGCTGGAAGCAGGGTTCAAGCAAAGCTTTATCGATGAGTTTGCTGATTGGCTCGATCAACCTGTCTCTTGGGTCAAGGTGGAGCTGTAGCGGCGGGGATCTCCGTATATCAGCAACATTGATATTAAGCGGAGTTTTACATTGAACAGCGGGGGGTGTCTGACTATAATGGCGCGCTTCCATTTTCCCGCTCGGGAGCCCCCGCGATGCTGCGTATCAGCCAAGAAGCTCTGACATTCGACGACATTCTACTAGTGCCTGGTTATTCCGAGGTGCTTCCTAACGAAGTCAGTCTCAAGACCCGCCTTACCCGTGGCATCGAGCTGAATATTCCTCTGGTTTCTGCCGCCATGGACACCGTCACTGAAGCCCGTCTGGCAATTGCCATGGCTCAGGAAGGTGGCATCGGCATTATCCACAAGAACATGACCATCGAGCAGCAAGCTGCCGAAGTTCGCAAGGTCAAGAAGTTCGAAGCCGGCGTCGTCAAGGATCCAATCACCATCGAGGCCGATGCCACGGTTCGTGATCTGTTTGAATTGACCCGCATGCACAACATTTCCGGCGTTCCGGTACTGCACGATGGCGACCTGGTCGGCATCGTCACTTCCCGTGACGTGCGCTTTGAAAACCGCCTGGATGCCACCGTCCGCGAAGTGATGACGCCTAAAGAGCGTCTGGTCACGGTCAAGGAAGGCGCCGACAAGAACGACGTGCGTGAACTGCTGCACAAACACCGCATTGAGCGCGTACTGATCGTCGACGACAAATTTGCCCTCAAAGGCATGATGACGGTCAACGACATCGAAAAAGCCAAAGCCTACCCGCTGGCCAGCAAGGACGATCAAGGTCGTCTGCGCGTTGGTGCTGCTGTCGGCACCGGTAAAGACACCGGTGATCGTGTCGCTGCGCTGGTCAATGCCGGTGTGGACGTGGTAGTGGTCGACACCGCTCACGGTCACTCCAAAGGCGTGATCGACCGCGTTCGCTGGGTCAAAGATAATTTCCCTGAAGTGCAGGTGATTGGCGGCAACATCGCCACCGGCGCAGCCGCCAAGGCCCTGGCCGAAGCGGGTGCCGACGCCGTCAAGGTCGGTATCGGCCCTGGCTCGATCTGCACCACCCGTATCGTCGCCGGTGTCGGCGTCCCGCAAATCAGTGCCATCGCCAACGTTGCCGCAGCCCTTGAAGGCACCGGCGTACCGTTGATCGCCGACGGCGGCATCCGTTTCTCCGGTGACCTGTCCAAGGCCATCGTAGCCGGTGCCTCCTGCGTGATGATGGGCTCGATGTTCGCCGGTACTGAAGAAGCGCCGGGCGAGATCGAACTGTTCCAGGGCCGTTCGTACAAGGCTTATCGTGGCATGGGGTCGCTGGGCGCCATGTCCCAGGCTCAGGGCTCCTCCGACCGTTACTTCCAGGACTCCTCGGCAGGCGCCGAGAAACTCGTTCCGGAAGGCATCGAAGGCCGGGTTCCTTACAAAGGCACCTTGAGCGCGATCATTCACCAGTTGATGGGCGGTCTGCGTTCCTCGATGGGCTACACCGGTAGCGCCAACATCGAAGAGATGCGTACCAGGCCTGAGTTCGTGCGGATCACCGGCGCTGGCATGGCCGAATCCCACGTTCACGACGTGCAGATCACCAAGGAAGCGCCAAACTACCGCGTAGGTTGAGCCTTCAAGCAACAAGCTAAGCAACCGGGGCTGTTTTATTCAGCCCCGAGTTGTTTCTGAATCACGACTGTTTCTGAATGACTTAGACGAGACTGAATCATGGCCCTCGATATTCACGCTCACCGCATCCTGATCCTCGACTTCGGTTCGCAATATACCCAACTGATTGCCCGCCGCGTGCGCGAGATCGGTGTGTACTGCGAACTGCACCCGTTCGACATGGACGAGGATGCGATTCGCGAATTCGCTCCGAAAGGCGTCATCCTCGCCGGCGGCCCCGAGTCCGTGCACGAAGCCAACAGCCCGCGCTGCCCACAAGCTGTGTTTGACCTGGGCGTACCGGTCTTCGGTATCTGCTACGGCATGCAGACCATGGCCGAGCAACTGGGCGGCAAGGTTGAAGGTTCCGAACTGCGTGAGTTCGGTTACGCCCGCGTTGATGTGGTCGGCAAGAGCCGCCTGCTCGACGGCATCGAAGACCACATCGACGCCGACGGCCTGTTCGGCCTCGACGTATGGATGAGCCACGGTGACAAGGTCACCAGGATGCCGGAAGACTTCCACATCCTGGCCAGCACCCCGAGCTGCCCGATCGCCGGCATGTTCAACGACGACCGTGGCTACTATGGCGTGCAGTTCCACCCGGAAGTGACCCACACCAAACAGGGCGGCCGCATCCTGTCGCGTTTCGTTCTCGACATCTGCGGTTGCGAAGCCCTGTGGACGCCATCGAAGATCGCTGAAGATGCCATCGCCAACATCCGCGCACAGGTCGGCACCGACAACGTGCTGCTGGGGCTGTCCGGCGGTGTTGACTCCTCGGTGGTTGCGGCGCTGCTGCACAAAGCCATCGGCGATCAGCTGACCTGCGTGTTCGTCGACAACGGCCTGCTGCGTCTGCACGAAGGCGAGCAAGTGATGGCCATGTTCGCCGAGAACATGGGCGTCAAAGTGATCCGCGCCAATGCTGAGGACCAGTTCCTCAACAACCTGGCCGGCGAAGCGGATCCTGAGAAGAAGCGCAAGATCATCGGTCGCACGTTCATTGATGTATTTGATGCCGAATCCTGCAAGCTGGATAACATCAAGTACCTCGCTCAGGGCACCATCTACCCGGACGTGATCGAGTCGGCTGGCGCGAAAAGCGGCAAGGCGCACGTGATCAAGTCGCACCACAACGTGGGCGGTCTGCCGGAAGAGATGAACCTGAAACTGGTCGAGCCACTGCGCGAACTGTTCAAGGACGAAGTCCGTCGTCTGGGCCTGGAACTGGGCCTGCCGTACGACATGGTCTACCGTCACCCGTTCCCGGGCCCGGGCCTTGGCGTACGCATCCTCGGTGAAGTGAAAAAGGAATACGCCGACCTGCTGCGTCGTGCCGACCACATCTTCATTGAAGAACTGCGCAAGGCCGACTGGTACCACAAAGTCAGCCAGGCGTTCGTGGTGTTCCAGCCCGTGAAATCGGTTGGCGTGGTCGGCGATGGCCGTCGTTACGCCTGGGTCGTGGCCCTGCGTGCCGTGGAAACCATCGACTTCATGACCGCGCGTTGGGCACACCTGCCTTACGAACTGCTGGAAACCGTTTCCGGCCGCATCATCAATGAAATCGAAGGTATTTCGCGCGTTACTTACGACGTGTCGAGCAAGCCGCCGGCGACGATTGAGTGGGAATGATCCTGCTGCACTTCGATGCTTGCATTGAGTGACAGAAAACCCCTGGCCCAGGCCAGGGGTTTTTCGTTTCTGACGTGGATGTCAGTCAGGGAGACTGCTCTGTAGCGCCAGCCCCATCTCTGTCAGTCGTAGCGACATTTCCTCGATGTTGGCGAACTTGACGTCGTTCACCCGAGTCCATGCGGGACGATGCAGGGAAATGCCGCCGTCGGCCAGATTCGCCACAGGCGTACGCACGAGCATGCCTTGCTTGCTACGGTGCAACACGGTGTAAGTGTCTGCGGTTTTCTGGATCATATACATGCCACGCCTGTGCAGCAGGTTCTCCAGTGTCTCCTCATTCCAGGCCACCGGTTCGGCTGGCATTCGCAGGCGAAAGTCAGCGCGAAGAACATCGTCAGTCTGTGTCGCTGCACCATTTGAAAATGATCCTCGACGCACTTCGATACCCGGGTCGGCGTCGACTTGCAGGGTGTCAACCATTCCGGCTTCCTCGATGCGCAAACCGATAGCGCCCTTTATTTCGCTGAGACCAGGCAGACCTCTCAGTGTGTTGGTGTTTTGCACACCGGTCAGCGCGATCCATTTTTTCGGGCTGTTGAGGTAGGTGTCACCCGTCATGATGTCGCTTGCCAGATAGGTGCCCATCATTTGTTCGTCATAGGGCGACAGCGGTGACTTCATTTTGTAGCTCGCTGCGCAGTCTATGCCCTGGATGCGCACACCGTTGGCCTTGGCTGCCTTGACCAGTTCCAGCGCATTGAATCGCCCCGTAGGATCGGTGCCCAGGCTGCTCAGGTAGGTTCGTAACTCTGCCGACAGGCTGCCGGATGTGAAGTAGCGGTTCAATTCCACTTGAGCGAAGTCACTGAGCACGCCACGCAGGTAAAGGGTTTTGGCGTGCCTGGCCAGCGCTGGCATGTGTTCGATCATGAAGCGCATGCTGGCAATTCGGTTCAGCGTTTCACCCACTACCAGTCCGGGTGCAGATTCAAAGATGCGATCAATGAACTCTGAAATTGAAATCGGCGTACTGATGGCGGTCATGGCGGGCCGGGGAGGCGGGGTGATCCACGGAAGATTGCTGAAAAATTTTCTCGCGCCGGCCTGCAGCAGTTTGCGCTTGCCCACGGCATACAATTCAAAGGGGTCGTGCATGCTGAAGCTACCGTCGGCATTTGGCATCAGTTGGGCATGGGTTTCGGTCAGGTTCAGTGCCCAGGCTCTTATCGAACTGCGCACAGTCGGTTCGATATCGTAGGCAGAGTTCACTATGCGCAGTGGGCGTGATACCGGAGTATGTGATTCGACCTGCGGTTGAGCGGTTGCCTCAGGCCCGGTCGGTTCAAGGGGGGCGAGCGGAATATCGGGAACGCAGGTTTTTCCCATGCATTGGCCGCCGCCGTTGAGGCGCAACGACTGCATTCGCTCCCACTCGCCAGCGGCATTCAGACGTACCGGCAAGGAATGAATAAACTGATTGGGTCTGTCCGGGTCCACGATAGCCCAATAGCCGCCTTCGCTATAGTCGCCGAAATAGCGCACATAGTACGGGTTGTCATTTATCAGAATGGCGTAAGGCGGATCGCTGTCGAGTCGAAAGATGCCTTGGAACTGTCCGGGTTCGGTCTGCATATCCAGGCCGTCGAGCAGTTCGTTGCACATGTATTTGTCAGGAATCGGCGGCGCTAGAGCGCTTTGCGCCGGGGTCGACCCGGATGCTTCAGGGCCAGGAGCAATAACGTCTGGCTCGACCGCAACGATGAGTTCCTGTTGTTCGACCCGCGGATCCGTCAGCTCCGGTGCCGACGTGGACGCGGTCAGCTCAGCCATTTCTGCTGCCTCGGCCGCTTCCACCTCGGCTCCCACCTCCAGCATCGAGCCGGTGCCCTTGAGGAAGGGAACGTTGAACAGCGCGTCAATCCCGCTCAGCACTGCACCCAGTACGCCTGCGTGACGATCACGGGCGGTTGTGCCGTTGACCGCCTGATCGATGTTCAGCCCCATGCTGACGATGCTGGCGCCAATGACCGGCATTGCGACCGGCCAGCCTACAGCGGCCATCGGGCCAAAAACCTTGAGGCCGGCGCTCAGATACCCGATCCATAGTTTTTTGCGCAGGTCGCCATTGGAGGTCAGGGACAGGCTGGCTTCGGCAAACATTGCGTTGCGGGTCGAATCACGCAACCAACTGAACGCATCACCACTGATCGCCAGGTTGTGCCGATTGATCAGGTGGTGATCGGTACGGCCCCAGGTGCTGACCAGACGATTCATCAAATCGGTGATGTTCTCGGTCATCTGCTGACGTTCGGCGAGTGGAAAGTGATTGAGCAGATTCTTGCGTCGCGTGTCGTGATTCATCTGCTCTAGAACCCACCAATGCATGTCCGCTGAGGTTTCCAGCACTACGAACGTCAGGACCTCACCGGGCAGATAGAGAATCTGCCGACCAACCGGATCGACAATGCGCAGCAGGTTGCTGGCCGTATGGCCGTCGATATCGAACGCACGCACCTCATTGCCCGCCGCATGAGGCGTTTGTAGCGTTGAGAGGTTCATCGGCCAGGTGACAGGCCCGATCACCGAATCGACGATCCACTGGAAATCCGTACCGGTCAATTGCCCGACTTCCAGTGCCTGCACGGCTCGGCTGAGGAAGTTGCACTTGGCCAGCGTGCGGAAATCATCGGCGTGCGTGTTCCAGAAAGCCGTCAACCTGTCGTTGTATCGCGTGCTGAAGTCGATATCCCAAAAAGTGTTGAGCACCTCGTTGCCGTGCAGACGCACTTCGTTGCGGTGGTCGAAATTTTCGGTCTGGGGCCCATCCTTGTAGAAACCGGCGTAGAGATCCAGCAGATCGGCGTTGTCCTGGTCGGTGGCGCGAAAACGATGAATCACCAGTTGGGTGAGGGTCATCGATTCGTAGGGTTTTTCGCGCACGTGCTCCCAGCCGGTAAATGACCGGGTGCTGCTCTGGGCGGCCTTGAATCGATGAAAATAGACCTGATCCGGGTCAAGATTCGCTAGACCTTTTTCTTGTAACAGATGACGGGCGGCTTCATGTGCCGTGTCGTGCAGGCCCGGACAATTTTGCACGATGGCCGTGGCCATTGCCTTGAGGGCCGCTTTATCTGCCGCATTGGGCTGAGGACGTTGTACGGGGGCGTTCATGCTGTCTCCATCCATGAGAAACGAAGGCCGAGCATGGCCGATTCGCTCAAGGGGAGTGCACTACCTATGTACCGCACATTGCCGTCGAAAACGTGCTGCGGTCAGCGCCGTGCCACGTCGGAGAAGTAGAACTTGTCCAGCGTGTGCCGGGACTCGGTGTACTCGAACTGCCGACCGTCCTGGAGGAAAGTCTGGTTGCTGACCACGATCACATGGCTTTGCTCATCGAGATCAAGGTGCAACTGATCATCCTTGCTGCGCGGCACCGCCTCGATGGTGCGTTGGGCGTAGGCGATCTGCAGCTGCAAGGTCTGTTCGATGTAGGCGTAAATCGACTGCTTGGCGATATCGAGGGACAGGCCTGGAATCACCTCGGTAACGAAATGGTTGATGTCGAGAATCACCCGTTTGCCGTCGATGCGCCGCACCCGTTTGACTCGCGTGATGGGGCTGCCGGGCTCGGCGTTGATGTGTTCGAGCAGAGCACCTTCCAGTGTGATTTGCGTCAGTTCGACGACTTCGGTGCTGACGTCGTTGCCCAGTCGCGGATAGGTTTCCTGGAAGCTGACGATGCCGCCGAGCTGGAACTCGATCGGGTTGGTCGACAGCACGAACGTACCTTTGCCATGGATCTTCTGGGCGAAACCGCGCTCCTGAAGTTGCTCGATGGCCTTGCGTACGGTGCCGCGGCTGGCCTGATAGCTGTCCATCAGTTCGGTTTCCGAAGGCAGACGGGCGCCGCGTTCCAGGCGTTCAGTCGTGATGCTGGCCAGCAGATCGCTATAGATCCGGTTGTATTTGCTCATGGGTAGGCTGCTCTGTGCCGACTGTGCTCAAAACGTCGAACCTTAAGGGCAGGGTAGGGCTTTGTCCATGTGGGGAATGGAAATCACCCAAGGGTAGGGTAGGAAAATTCGCTGCCGATCTGACGGGAATATGCAAAAACAAACTCGTCTGTACGAGTTGTTGCATTAACTCGTACAGACGAGTATTTTTCGCTTCGGCGTGCTGCCAATAACAACAATTCACGGTGGAAGAACAAGCATGAGCCATGACTATCCGAACATCGCCAGCGAGTTGCTGCAAAGCCTCGGTGGCAGCGACAACCTCGAACAAGCCGCGCATTGCGTCACGCGCTTGCGTCTGGCCCTGAAGAATCCCGGCCTGGTCGACAGCGCCACGCTCAACCAGATCGATCTGGTCAAAGGGTCGTTCTTCACCGGTGGCCTGTATCAGGTGGTGATCGGTCCGGGTGAAGTGGAAAAGGTCTACGCCGAATTGCGCCGACAGACCGGTCTCGCCGCAGCGACCATCGCCGACGTTAAACAGAAAAGTGTCGAGAAGATCAACGCCATGCAACGTCTGGTGCGGGTGTTTTCCGATGTGTTCATGCCCATCCTTCCGGCGCTGATCATTGCCGGTCTGCTGATGGGCATCAACAACCTGCTGGGTGCCAAGGGCATGTTCATCGAAGGGCAGACCCTGCTGGATGCCTACCCGAAACTCGACGGGCTCTGGAGCCTGATCAATCTGATGGCGAACACCTCGTTTGTGTTTTTGCCGGCGCTGGTGGGCTGGTCGGCGGCCAAGCGTTTTGGCGGCAGTGAAATCCTCGGCATTGTGCTCGGCCTGATGCTGGTTCATCCGGACCTGCTCAACGCCTGGAACTACGGCAAGGCCGTGGCCGGGCTGGACGGCCAGCAAATGCCGTACTTCGACATCCTTGGTCTTTTTCAAATAGAGAAAGTCGGCTATCAGGGGCAGATCCTGCCGATATTGCTGGCCGCCTATGTCATGAGCGTCATCGAAAAATGGCTGCGGGCGCGCGTGCCCAACGCGGTGCAGTTGCTGGTGGTGCCGATCACCACCATCGTCGTCACCGGCGTGCTGGCGCTGGCCGTGATCGGCCCGGTGACGCGCCACATCGGCATCCTCATCACCGAAGGCGTGGTCATGCTGTTTGACCTGGCACCGATGGTCGGCGGGGCGATATTCGGACTGCTGTACGCGCCACTGGTCATCACCGGCATGCACCACATGTTTCTCGCGGTCGATCTGCAATTGATCTCGACCCAAGGCGGCACCTTCATCTGGCCGATGATCGTCATGTCGAACCTCGCCCAAGGCAGTGCTGCGCTGGCGGTGTTCTATATGACGCGCAACGCGCGGGACAAGAGCATGGCGTCGACCTCGGCGATTTCCGCGTATTTCGGTATCACTGAACCGGCCATGTTCGGGGTCAATCTGCGCTACAAGTTTCCGTTCTATGCCGCACTGACGGGGTCGGCAATGGGCTGCATCTTCCTGTCGCTGAACAAGGTTCAGGCATCGGCCATCGGCGTCGGAGGCCTGCCCGGTTTCATCTCGATCATTCCGCAGTTCATCCCGATGTTTGTGATCGGGATGGTCATCGCCATGGTTGTTCCGTTTGTTTTGACCTGTGCACTGAGCATGAAGATTGTCCGGCCTGGATATCGGGTTGCCTGACGCTTCCATTTATTGAAGGAATTGAGCCATGCAAGACTGGCAACGTTCGGTGATCTACCAGATCTACCCGAAGAGTTTCTACAGCCACGCAGGCAACCCGACAGGTGATTTGCTCGGGATCGTGGCCAAGCTCGATTACCTGCATTGGCTGGGTGTCGATTATTTGTGGATCACCCCATTCCTGCGCTCGCCGCAACGGGACAACGGCTACGACATCAGCGATTACTACGCGATCGACCCGAGTTACGGCAGCATGGCCGATTGCGAGTTACTGATCGCCGAAGCCGGCAAGCGCGGGATCAAGCTGATGCTCGATATCGTGGTCAACCACACTTCGATCGAACACGTCTGGTTCCAGCAGGCGCGCAGCAGTCTCGACAATCCCTATCGCGACTTCTATATCTGGCGCGATCAGCCGAACAACTGGGAGTCCAAGTTTGGTGGTTCTGCCTGGGAGTACGAAGCCCAGACTGGCCAATACTTCCTGCACCTGTTTGACCACACCCAGGCTGATCTGAATTGGGATAACCCCAAGGTGCGCGCCGAAGTGTTCAAAATGATGCGCTTCTGGCGGGACAAGGGCGTGGGTGGTTTCCGTCTGGACGTCATCAATCTGATCTCCAAACCGGCAGATTTTCCCGAGGACAACAGCGACGGCCGACGCTTCTATACCGATGGCCCGAACGTCCACGAGTACTTGCAGCAGATGCACCGCGAAGTCTTCGAAGGGCACGACCTGATCAACGTCGGCGAGATGTCGTCCACCCGCCTGGAACACTGCATTCGTTACTCGAATCCGCAATCAAAAGAACTGTCGATGACCTTCAACTTTCATCACTTGAAAGTCGATTATCCGAACCTGCAAAAGTGGGTTCACGCTGAATTCGATTTCCTGCAGCTCAAGCAGATTCTGTCTGACTGGCAGACCGGCATGCAGGCCGGTGGTGGCTGGAACGCGCTGTTCTGGTGTAACCACGATCAGCCGCGCGTGGTTTCGCGTTTCGGCGACGACGGCGAGTATCGGGAACTCTCGGCGAAGATGCTCGGCACCGCGCTGCACTGCCTGCAGGGCACGCCGTTCGTGTATCAGGGCGAAGAACTGGGGATGACCAATCCGGGTTTCGAGCATATCGATCAGTACCGCGATGTCGAAACGCTGAACATCTTCCGGCTCAAGCGTGAAGCGGGAGCCAGTGATGTCGAGAACATGGCGGCGATCATGCAGAAGTCCCGTGACAACGGGCGCACGCCGATGCATTGGAACGCCGAGCCCAATGCCGGTTTCAGCCGTGGCGAGCCGTGGATCGGGGTGCCGGCCAATGCCGCGCACATCAACGTCGCCAACCAGCGCGATGACCCGGAGTCGGTGCTGCATCACTACCGCCATTTGATTGCGTTACGGCGCACAGAGGCGTTGATCTCAGAGGGCGTCTATCGACAGTTGCTGCCCGAGCACAAGCAGGTCTGGGCCTACCTGCGCGAAGGGACGGGGGAGCGCCTGCTGGTGGTGAACAATTTCTATGGCACACCGTGTGACGTCGAACTGCCGATAGAGATCGACGAGTCGCTGAGCCAGCGGTTGTTGATAAGTAATTATCCGCACTGTCCATTGCGCAATCGACGGGTGAGTTTGCGACCTTACGAATCGTTCGCCCTGCATCTGATCGACCCTGACACCTAACCAAAAACAGTGTTTCAAAAAACACGCAGAACCCTGCGCGGGAGAGTTTTGCGCGCCGATTTCATGCAATCACACAACAAAAATAATGGGGTGGCTTATGAAAACAACAATAAATCGTAGCCTTGCAGTCGCAGGTTTTTGCCTGGCGTTACCACAAACATCACAAGCGCTGGAGTTCGGCGGTTACTTGCGCAGTGGCGTCGGCAGCTCGACCCAGGGCGGTGGCCAATCGTGTTTCCAGTTGCCGGGCGCGCAGACCAAATACCGTTTGGGCAACGAGTGCGAACAGTATGGCGAGCTTGAGCTACGCCAGGATTTGTACACCCTCGACGACGGCTCGGTGCTTAGCGTTGATGGCATGGCCTCGCTGTACAACCGCTACGACCGCCGGCCCACGTTCAAGGACGACAACGGCTCGATTCGCCTGCCGCAGGCCTACGCACAGTGGTCGAACCTGCCCGCGCTCAATGGCGGTTCACTCTGGGCGGGCCGCCGCTACTACAAGCGTAATGACATCCACATTTCCGATTTCTACTACTGGAACCAGAGCGCTACGGGCGGCGGGATCGAGGATGTGTTGATCGGCGACCTGAAATACAGCTACGCCTTTTCGCGCAAGGACAACCTGTACCAAAAGGACTACATCAACCGGCACGACTTCAACGTGGCCGGTTTCAATACCAACCCGGGCGGTCAGCTTGAGTTCGGCTTGAGTTATATCGACAAGCCCGATAGCCGTGACGCCCACCGTGGTTGGGCAATCACCACTCAGCATGTGCAGAAGGACTTTCTGGGCGGCAAGAACAAACTGGCCCTGCAATATGGTGAAGGCCCCGGCACCGGGCTGGGCTACACCGGCAACGTCAAACTGGACGACAGCAATAAAAGTTATCGGATCGTCGAGTTTTTCGACTGGCAGGTAACGCCGCGTTTCGGCGGGCAGTTCGAGGCGGTGTATCAGAAAGACATTCGCCCGGACGGTGCTGACCAGAACTGGGTTTCTCTGGGCGTGCGCCCGACTTATGCGTTCACCGAACAGTTCAAACTGGTGACGGAACTGGGCCACGATCAAGTCGAAGCGCCGGGCGGCACGCGCAAGCTGAGCAAGTTCACCGTTGCCCCGACCTGGTCACCCAAGGGCCCGGAGTTCTGGGCGCGCCCTGAGGTGCGTCTGTATTACACGTACGCCACCTGGAACGAGGCCGCCAAACGTGCGGCCAATGAACTGGCCCAAGGTTCGGCGCTGTCCGACACCGGTGCCTTCGGCAGTGCACGCCACGGTGCGAACGTCGGATTGCAGGTCGAATACTGGTGGAAATAAGCGATGCTGGTGGGGCGTCGCGCTCCATCGGCACTTCAAAGAACAAAACCGCAGGTGACGTCATGGCCACATCCCAACCATTACAACTGCTGGCGCCTTTGGCTGGCGTGCTGATACCGCTGGATCAAGTGCCGGACCACGTGTTTTCCAGCCGGGTGATCGGCGACGGTCTGTGCATCGATCCGACGTCGTCGACCCTTTGCGCACCGCTGGCTGGAGTGGTCAGCAACGTCCAGGCCAGCGGGCATGCCGTGAGCATTACCGATGACAACGGCGTTCAAGTGTTGCTGCACATCGGGCTCGATACGGTCAATCTTGCAGGCCAGGGGTTTACCCGCCTGGTCGAGGAAGGCCAGAGGGTTGAGGCCGGGCAGGCGCTGATCGAATTCGATGCCGATTACATCGCGCTGCACGCCCGCAGCCTGATGACCCTGATGCTGGTGGTCAGTGGCGAGTCATTCACCTGGCTGACCGCGCCAACCGGTCTCGTTGACCCCGGCCAGCCGTTGTTGAGCCTCGCCACTTGCGGGGCGACCGGCGAGGCCCCGGCGGCTGCTGAAGGCGAAAGGTTTTTCTGCGCACCACTGACATTGCCCAATCTCAATGGCCTGCATGCGCGTCCGGCGGCAGTGTTCGCTCAGGCGGCAAAAGGCTTTTCAGCAAGGATTTATCTGCACAAACAGCAGGCTGAAGCCAACGCCAAGTCATTGGTGGCGATCATGGCGTTGCAGACCGCTTTGGGTGACCGTGTGCAGGTGAGTGCGGTGGGCGAAGACGCTGAAGCCGCGATCAACACGCTGTCCCGATTACTGGCCCAGGGCTGTGGTGAAGCGGTGGATGTGAAGCCTGATGCGGTGCAGGTCGAGGCGGTCGAGCCTGAGGCCCTGACGGTCATGCGTGGGGTCTGCGCATCACCCGGTTCGGCATTGGGCCAGGTGATGCAGATCGTCGAGCCAACGCTTGACGTGAAGGAGTTCGGCGCCGGGGCGCATTTAGAGCGCGAAGCCCTCGCCAATGCATTGATCGAGGCGGATATGGCCTTGCAGCACCTGCGCGACACCGCCACGGGTGACGCGCAGGCAGACATTTTCAAGGCTCATCAGGAACTGCTCGAAGACCCGGGTCTGCTCGATCAGGCTCAAACGTTGATTGCCGAAGGCAAAAGTGCAGCGTTTGCCTGGCGCGCGGCCACGCAGGCAACAGCGACACTTTTCCAGCATCTCGGCAGTCCGTTGCTGGCCGAAAGGGCGGCGGATCTGGTCGATGTGGGCCTGCGCGTCCTCAAGCTGATCCTCGGGGTTCGTGAGAATGCGCTGGAGCTGCCGGAGGGGACCATTCTGATCGCCGATCAACTGACGCCGTCCCAGACCGCCGGGCTCGATACAAACAAAGTATTGGGGTTCGCCACGGTTGGCGGTGGAGCGACCAGTCACGTCGCGATTCTCGCCCGCGCCTGTGGCTTGCCGGCGATCTGCGGGATGCCCATGCAAATGCTGGCGTTGGTCAGTGGCTCGCGCGTGTTGCTCGATGCCGACCGGGGCGAGCTGCACATAGACCCGGATCCCGTGGCGATCAATGAATGGCAGATCAGGCATGATCAACAACGCCAGCGCCATCAACACGAACACGCAAACGCAACGCAGGCAGCCTGTACCCGCGACGGGCATCACGTCGAGGTGACGGCCAACGTTGCCTCGCTGAGTGAGACCGAGCAGGCGATGACCCTGGGAGGCGCCGGTGTGGGGCTTTTACGTTCGGAGTTTCTTTATCTGGATCGCAATCACGCACCCACTCGCGACGAACAAGTATCGACTTACAGCGCCATCGCCCGGGCTGTGGGGCCATCGCACAATCTGGTGGTGCGCACGCTGGATGTCGGCGGCGACAAACCGCTGGCCTACGTGCCGATGGACAGCGAAACCAACCCGTTCCTGGGGCTGCGCGGGATTCGCCTGTGTCTGGAGCGCCCGCAGCTTTTGCGCGAGCAGTTCCGGGCCATCCTGGGCTGTGTCCATCTGACGCGTCTGCACATCATGTTGCCGATGGTGGCGCAGCTCTCGGAGCTGCATCTGGCTCGGCAGATGCTGGAGCAGGAAGCGCTGGCGCTGGGCATCGTTGAACGGCCGAAGCTGGGAATCATGATCGAAGTGCCGGCGGCAGCATTGATGGCCGACGTGTTTGCGCCGCATGTGGACTTCTTTTCGATCGGCACCAACGATCTGACGCAATACACGCTGGCCATGGATCGCGATCATCCTCGTCTGGCCAGCCAGGCGGACAGCTTCCATCCCTCGGTATTGCGCCTGATTGCGATGACCGTGAAGGCTGCGCATGCCCACGGCAAATGGGTCGGCGTCTGTGGTGCGATGGCTTCTGAACGCTCGGCTGTGCCGTTGTTGCTCGGACTTGGCGTGGATGAGCTGTCAGTGAGCGTGCCGCAGATTCCGGCGATCAAAGCCGCAGTGCGCGAGTTGGATCTGCTCGACTGCAAGGCCATTGCCGAGCAGGTGCAGGGGCTTGAGAGTGCTGAAGACGTGCGCGAGGCGCTGCGTCTGTATCACGAGGCGACGGTCGATACTTTACGGGCACTGGAGAATTGAAAATGTTCGATAAATTGCAGACGGCGTTCTGGAAAGCACTGACCCCGGATCTGGTGGCAGACGAGCCGCCAGTACAGGCCGAACCTGTTGGCGGCCTGAGCACAGAGATCGTGGCGGCGCTGGGGGGAGTGGATAACCTCCAATCCCAGCAACCAGCGGCGTTGACCCGGGTGCGTGTGGCGTTGCGTGATGTATCGCGTATGGATCGTGAGGCACTGAGCAATGCCGGTGTTGCGGGCGTCATGGAACTGGAGGACGGCGTCATCCACCTGATTACGGGGCTGCGGCCATAGGGCTGTAGATGATGTGCGGCCTAAGGTCACCCTTACTGTTTCTCATCCGCAGGTGTATCGTATTCGCCTTTTACGGGCCTTCAGGGTCTGTCGCTGATACGTGAGGTAGTTGAGTTCATGTCCTTTACCCGTCGCCAAATCCTCGGTGGCCTGGCCGGTCTTGTTGTCGTTGGTGTGGGAGCGGGGGGCGCGTCGCGTTACTGGCTGGGCAAAATGGCTGACGCTCAAGCGGGTCACGACTACGAGCTGATCGCCGCGCCTTTGGACGTGGAGCTGGTGCCGGGGCACAAGACCGAGGCTTGGGCGTTCGGCCCGTCGGCGCCGGGCACTGAATTGCGCGTGCGTCAGGGCGAATGGCTGCGGGTGCGTTTCATCAACCACTTGCCGGTCGCGACCACCATTCACTGGCACGGCATTCGCCTGCCGCTGGAAATGGACGGCGTGCCGTACGTTTCGCAGTTGCCGGTGTTGCCGGGTGAATACTTCGACTACAAATTTCGTGTGCCGGACGCCGGCAGCTACTGGTATCACCCGCACGTCAGCAGCAGCGAAGAGCTGGGGCGCGGGCTGGTCGGGCCGCTGATCATCGAAGAGCGCGAGCCGACCGGGTTCAAATACGAAAAGACCCTGAGCCTGAAGAACTGGCACATCGACGAAGAAGGCAATTTCGTCGAATTCAGCATTCCCCGTGAAGCAGCGCGTGGCGGCACGGCCGGGCGCCTGTCGACCATCAACGGCGTGCCAACGCCAGTGATCGAATTGCCAGCAGGGCAGATCACTCGGGTGCGACTGCTCAACCTCGACAATACCCTGACTTATCGCATCAACATTCCCGGCGTCGAAGCGCAGATCTACGCGCTGGACGGCAACCCGGTGGAGCCACGTCCGCTGGGCAAGGAATACTGGCTTGGCCCGGGCATGCGAATCTGCCTGGCGATCAAGGCGCCCGCAGCCGGTGAAGAGCTGTCCCTGCGCAACGGTCCGGTGCGTCTGGGCACCCTGCGCTCGGTGGCCAACACTGATGCTCCGACCGAGTGGCCGAAGGCCTTGCCGGCCAACCCGGTGGCCGAGCCGGACCTGGCCAATGCCGAAAAACTCAACTTCAATTTCGAATGGGTCGGTTCGGTGTCGGTCAACGTCGACAACGGCAAGCCACCGAGCCTGTGGCAGATCAACGGCAAAGCCTGGGACATCACTGACAAGACCTGTGCGGATCGGCCGATTGCCACCCTGAAACTGGGGCAGAGCTATATTTTCGAGCTGAAGAACATGACCCAGTATCAACACCCGATCCACCTGCACGGCATGAGCTTCAAGGTGATTGCGTCGAATCGGCACAAGGTCATTCCGTATTTCACCGACACCTATTTGCTGGGCAAGAACGAGCGTGCGCAAGTGGCGTTGGTGGCGGATAACCCGGGTGTGTGGATGTTCCACTGCCACGTCATCGACCACATGGAAACCGGCCTGATGGCCGCCATTGAGGTGAAGTGATGCGCCAGATTCGCCCCGCAGCGATCATCGACCGCAGCCGTGATCAGGACTTCATGCGCGAAGCCCTTTCCCTCGCCGCGCAAGGCGCCGCCCTCGGCGAAGTGCCGGTGGGCGCGGTGCTGGTGCAGGACGGCGAGATCATCGGTCGCGGCTTCAATTGCCCGATCAGCGCCAGTGACCCGAGTGCCCATGCAGAAATGGTCGCGATCCGCGCCGCCGCTCAGGCGGTGAACAACTATCGCCTGCCGGGCAGTACGCTGTACGTGACGCTGGAACCGTGCAGTATGTGCGCCGGGCTGATCGTCCATTCGCGCATTGCGCGGGTGGTGTATGGCGCACTGGAGCCTAAGGCCGGGATTGTGCAGAGCCAGGGGCAGTTTTTTACCCAGGGCTTTTTGAATCATCGGGTGGTGTATGAAGGCGGGGTGCTGGCGCAGGAGTGTGGCGCGGTGCTGACCGAATTCTTCCGGGCCCGCCGAGCCAAACCCACTGAATAAACACAAACCCAAAAGTGGGAACGGGCTTGCTCGCGAAAGCGGTGTGTCAGGCGACTAAAATGTTGCCTGACACACCGCTTTCGCGAGCAAGCCCGCTCCCACAGGGGGGATCTCCTTTGTAGGGTAGATCGGTTTATTTCTTCGCGACAATCACTGCCCGCATCGGCGCCGGCAGGCCTTCGATGGTTTTGCTGTGATCTTCCGGATCGAGGAAGTCGCTCAGCGACTGATACTTCATCCACTCGGTGCCGCGCTGTTCCTCAACCGTTGTGGTGCTGACGTCGACACACCGAATATCAGTAAACCCGGCACGCCGCAGCCACAACTCCAGCGCCGGCACCGACGGCAGGAACCACACGTTGCGCATCTGCGCGTAGCGGTCTTCCGGCACCAGCACCTGGTGCTTGTCGCCTTCGACCACCAGGGTTTCCAGCACCAGTTCGCCACCCTTGACCAGACAGTCCTTCAGCGCCAGCAAATGCTCGATCGGCGAGCGACGGTGATAGAACACGCCCATGGAAAACACCGTGTCGAACCCTTCAAGGTTCGGTGGCAGGTCTTCAAACGGGAACGGCAGGTGCCAGGCATTCGGCTCCGACAGGTAACGCTGCACAGCCTGGAACTGGCAGAAGAACAGCCAGTTCGGATCGACGCCGATCACGCTGTCCGCACCGGCACCGAGCATGCGCCACATGTAATAACCGTTGCCGCACCCGACATCGAGGATGCGTTTGCCTTTCAGATCCAGATGCGGTGCGACTCTCGACCATTTCCAGTCCGAACGCCATTCGGTGTCGACGTGCACGCCAAACAGATCGAACGGCCCCTTGCGCCATGGCGACAAGCCCATCAGCGCGGTGTGCATTTGCGCGCGGGTTGCATCGTCGCAATCGGTGTCCAGCTTCAAGCCGTTGAGCAAATCGACGTCGGTCGGCTGGATCTTCGGCAGCGCGTCCAGCGCACTTTGCCAGCGCTCCAGATCGCCGTGGCCCTTCTCCATTTTCTTGTCGAGTTGTGCTTGCAGCGTGTTGGCCCAGTCGGCCAGCGGAGTACCTGCCAAGCGGCGGGCGAGGGGGGACAGATCAATCATGGCAAGGCAATCAACGAGGCAAAGTTAAGACACTGGAACCACGGCACGACTTTCGAGAACCCGGCGGCCAACAGGCGCTCGCGGTGTTCTTCAAGGCTGTCGGGCTTCATGACGTTTTCGATGGCGCTGCGCTTCTGGGCGATTTCCAGTTCGCTGTAGCCGTTGGCGCGTTTGAACGCGACGTGCAGATCGGTGAGCAGTTCGTGCTCTTGAACATCGTTGAAGCGCAGCTTCTCCGACAGAATCAACGCCCCGCCCGGCAGCAGCGATTGGCGGATGCGCGACAGCAACGCCGTGCGCTGATCCGGGGCGATGAATTGCAGGGTGAAGTTCAGCGCCACTACTGAAGCAGGCTGGAAGTCGAGGGCGAGAATGTCGCCTTCGATCACTTCGACTGGCAGCAACTCCTGGAACATCGAATCCTGACCGTTAAGGTATTCGCGGCAACGCTCAACCATCGCCGCCGAGTTATCCACCGCGATCACCCGGCAACCATCGGTGCGCACGTGACGGCGCAAGGCCTGAGTCACGGCGCCGAGCGAAGCACCGAGGTCGTAGAGCACGCTGTTCGGTTGGGCAAATTGCGCGGCGAGCACACCGAGGTTTTCGACGATGGTCGGGTAACCCGGCACCGAGCGCTTGATCATGTCCGGGAACACCCGCACCACGTCCTCGTTGAAGGCGAAGTCAGGCACCTGGGCCAAAGGCTGGGCGAAAATGCGATCGGGGTCTTTGCTCACGGCGGTTTCCGGCGGTGTCGGTGGAAAAGGCCGGCATTTTAGCCAAAGTGGCGCGGGGATGCTTGGGTTGTCTGATGAAACGCGGGAAAGGCCATTGAGGAAAGCTGAATGACCCTGCTCTGGGATTGAGCGAGGTCATTCATCATTTAATGCGGATTACTGAGGTTGCAGTAAGACGATGTAAGTGGACTTGCCGGAAATTTTTAACTCTTGATTACGGTTGTTGACACCCTTGAAATCAAAGCCAATCTGGTAATGCAGTTTTTCTGAGGTCACTTCGATTGCTTCTACCGTGAAGGTGCCGCTTTTCGCTACATATGAGTATGAGGTAATGAAACCAGGAATAGTTCCGGTTTCAAAATAATAGGAATGTTCGAAAGGAAAGCCTGGATCGCCAACTGGATAAGTGCCGGATTTAATCGCCTTATCGAATATAAGCACCAGACCCTTTTTAGTGCGATTTGAATAATCCTGAGTATTTGCGCGAGTCACCAAAGCGATCAGGTCGCTCGCGGTGTCGGCTTCAAATTGAACAATTTGGCTCTCAAATTTTACGCGGTCTGAGACCGTTGCATATGTTTCAGCACTGACTGTGATGATGGGTTCTGCAGTGTTGGCAGAATTTGAGTTTTTGCTTTTGAAGAAGCTCATGGGATCCATCCTTGTATTAAACGGTGAGTTGTGGACGCCATGGAATGCTAGGATGGGTCAAATAAACAAACCACTGTCAGATCTGACAGGTTTTTATAATGTTTCGAGATAGAAATTGCACTTTTTAGTTAAGGTGTTCCGAATAGTCGGCGTGTTTTGCCAAACGCTGAGGCTGCAATACCCCATTGTCCCAACCAATAACTGATGATGATCACGTACGGCGCCCCGTGGAAGGGCGATACGAAACGATCAATGCCGATCCGTTGAAGGCGAGGTCAGGCACCTGGGCCAAAGGCTGGGCGAAAATGCGATCGGGGTCTTTGCTCACGGCGGTTTCCGGCGGTGTCGGTGGAAAAGGCCGGCATTTTAGCCAAAGTGGCGCGGGGGATGCTTGGGTTGTCTGATAAACCGTGGGAAAGCGCCTTGAGGAAGGCTGTATGACCGGGGCCGAAGCGTATGGTTTGGTCATTCATTATTTAAAGCTGATTACACAGGTCGCAGTAATACGATGTAAGTGGAGTCGCCCGCGATTCTCAGTTCCTGATTACGTGCATTGACACCCATGAAATTAAACTTAAATCGGTAATGTAGTTTCTCGGGAGTAGCCTGCATGACCTCTACAGTGAAAGTTCCGCTTTTTGCATAGTAGTTGAAAGAGGTAGTCGCGCCAGAGATGACCCCCGCTTCACCGTAATAGGCCTTCTGGAAAGGAAACTCAGGATCAGTAACAGAGTAGGTGCCAGGCTCAATGTTCCTATCGAACGTGAGCCCAATGCTTTTTGCACTTTGATAGGTGGGACCCCCGGCGTTTGCATGAGTCACCAGCGAAATCTGACTACTCGCAGGATTGGCGTGGAACTCAGCAAATTGGCTGTTGAATTCGACTCGGTCAGTAATCGTGGCAACTGTTACAGCGCTGACTGTGATGACGGTATCCTCAGCGTTGGCAGCCGTGGCGCGTTTGAAAAAACTCATGAGATGCTTCCTTGTATTCAACGGGTGGTCGGAGATGGCCACTGAATACTAGGGGAAAGGAGAAAATCCGAACTACTGTCAGATCTGACAGTTGTTTATAACGGTTTGGAATTATTTGCGGAGTTTATAGATATAAATTTTTACTTTAACCGTCCTTCGTATTAAACGCCGAGGCGGCAATACACCATTGTCCCAACCAGTAGCTGAGGATGATCACGTAGGGGGCTGGGTGAAATGGCGACACGAAGCGATCTATGCCGATCACGCTGTCGGAGAACACGAACGCCAGGGCACCGGCGGCGGCCAACAATGCCGAGCGCTTGGGCACATCGGTGCCGAGGCGGGCGAGGGCGCGCCAGAGCATGGCGCTGATCGCGGTGCCGTAAACAATCACCGGCACCAGCAAAGGCCCCAGCCCACTGGAAATCAGAATCCCCAGCAGCACCGCGCCGACGGCGACAGCGAGCACCAACGGCAACAGCGCCAGACGTTTGCAGTCGCTGAGGTAAGCCTTGAGATAAGCCAGGTGCGCGACCAGAAATGCACCGAGGCCGAACACAAACAAATCACCCGGCCAGGCCAGCAACACATCACCGAGCAGAGAGAAAATCAGACCGAGGCTGATCCAGCGCCGATAGTCGCTGGGTGGGGCGTCGTGCAGCCAGCCGAGCAGCGCCAGCACCGGTAACGGTTTGACCAACAGGCAGAGCAGCGCCGCATGGGTGCTCAGGCCATAGAGAAAGGTCACCGCGCCCATCAGCGCCAGAATCAGCCAGCCCACGATCAGTTCACCGATATCGCACAGTCAAAGGTTTCCACCGGCAACACTTCTGGTGCCCAAGGCTGTTGCGACGTCAGGCGCAGGCGCCCGGTGCCGGCAGCGAACGCCTGGAAGCGCCAAGTGGAAAGCCCGGCGGCACCGACGACGCCGGCATCTTCGGGGTTGCTGTAAACCTCGGGGCTGAGCGCGCGTAACACGCCACCGGCCGAATCCTGAATGGCCCAGCGATAACCGGTGGTCGGGTTGCTTGGCAGCATCACGATAAGGTTTTGCCCGATGGTGAGCCGCACGGGGCATTCGCTTTGTTTTTCCACGGTCACGTTATGTTTCGGCTGCGTGGCGCAAGCGGCCAGCAAGGAAAGGGCGAGGGGGACAAACAGGCGAGTGGGGGACATAAGATCGGCGGCTCCGGCGTTGGCGACGAACGGCGAGCATAACTGAAGATGAGACAAAGTGTGACGGTCGGGGCGGGTTTCGACTGTGCCGACGCTTTCGCGAGCAAGCCCGCGCCCACAATGGCCGGTGGTGATCACAAACCTTGTGGTCATCACCCAACCCTGTGGGCGCGGGCTTGCTCGCGAAAGGGGAATTTCGGGCTCTAAAGAACTATCAGAAGAGCACCTTCGCCACATCCGCAAACCGCTTGGCGAAGTGCACGGTGATGCCTTCCTTCAAGTAGTCCGGCAGTTCCTCGAAGTTGCCACGGTTCGGCTCCGGCAAGATCAGTTCGAAAATCTTCTGTCTTCTTGCCGCAATTACCTTCTCGCGTACTCCGCCAATCGGCAGGACGTGCCCGGTCAGGGTCAGTTCACCGGTCATCGCCACGCCTTTTTTCGGCGCTTGATTGCGTGCGAGCGAGAGCAGGGCGCTGGCCATGGTCACGCCGGCGCTCGGGCCGTCCTTCGGTGTGGCGCCTTCCGGTACGTGCAGGTGGACGAAGGCTTCGTCGAAGAATTTCGGATCGCCGCCAAACGACTTCAGGTGCGAACTGACGTAGCTGTAGGCGATTTGCGCCGACTCCTTCATCA
Source organism: Pseudomonas sp. EA_65y_Pfl2_P78 (assembly GCF_963970495.1). NCBI lineage: Bacteria > Pseudomonadati > Pseudomonadota > Gammaproteobacteria > Pseudomonadales > Pseudomonadaceae > Pseudomonas > Pseudomonas sp. EA_65y_Pfl2_P78. Next base: position 47,244 of record NZ_CAXAON010000020.1, read on the forward strand.
CATCGCCCAGTTGCCCGGTGAGTTTGAAGCCGCGATTGAGCGTGTGAATTCGCGTGGCTTCGATCGGCAATGTGGCGCCGCCCATGCTGGTCCACGCCAGGCCGGTGATGACACCGGTGCCCGACAGCACCTGCTCATTACGGAACACCGGATGACCGAGCGAGGCTTCCAGGTCTTTGGGCCCGAGCTTGATTACCGCTTTGGGGTCTTCGATCAGCTTCATCACCGCTTTGCGCACCAGTTTGCCCAGTTGTTTTTCCAACTGACGCACCCCGGCTTCACGAGCGTAACCGTCGATCAAGGCCTTGAGCGCGCTGTCGCTGATGCTCAGGCTGCCCTTGGACACGCCAGCCTTCTCCAGCAGTTTCGGCCACAGGTGACGCTTGGCGATGGCGACTTTTTCTTCGGTGATGTAGCCCGACAGGCGAATCACTTCCATCCGGTCGAGCAGCGGGCCGGGAATCGAGTCGAGGGTGTTGGCAGTGCAGACGAACAGGACTTTCGACAGGTCCATGCGCAGGTCGAGGTAGTGGTCGAGGAATTCGACGTTCTGCTCAGGGTCGAGGGTTTCCAGCAGCGCCGAGGCCGGGTCGCCCTGGTAGCTCTGGCCCATCTTGTCGATCTCGTCGAGCATGATCACCGGATTCATCACTTCGACGTCTTTGAGCGCCTGCACCAGTTTGCCCGGCTGCGCGCCGATGTAGGTGCGGCGGTGGCCCTTGATCTCGGCTTCGTCGCGCATGCCGCCGAGGCTGAAGCGGTAGAACGGTCGGCCGAGGGATTCGGCGATGGATTTGCCGACGCTGGTTTTACCCACACCCGGCGGGCCGACCAGCAGCACGATGGAGCCGCTGATCTCGCCTTTATAAGCACCGACCGCGAGAAACTCGAGGATGCGATCCTTGATGTCGTCGAGGCCGGCATGGTGTTTGTCGAGGACTTTGCGCGCGTGCTTGAGGTCGAGTTTGTCCTCGCCGTACACACCCCAAGGCACCGAGGTCGCCCAGTCGAGGTAGTTGCGGGTGACCGCGTACTCAGGCGAGCCGGTTTCGAGGATCGACAGTTTGTGCATTTCTTCTTCGAGGCGTTTCTGCACCTGCGCCGGCAGGACTTTGCCTTCCAGGCGTTGCTCGAACTGTTCGAGGTCGGCGCTGCGGTCGTCCTTGGTCAGGCCCAGTTCCTGCTGGATGACCTTGAGTTGTTCCTTGAGGAAGAACTCGCGCTGATGTTCGCCGATCTTGCGGTTAACTTCCGCCGAGATTTCTTTTTGCAGGCGCGCGACTTCGACTTCCTTGCGCAGCATCGGCAGGACTTTTTCCATGCGCTTGAGCATGGGCACGCAGTCGAGCACTTCTTGCAGTTCGGGGCCGGTGGCCGAGGTCAGGGCGGCGGCGAAGTCGGTCAGTGGCGACGGATCGTTGGGGCTGAAGCGGTTGAGGTAGTTTTTCAGCTCTTCGCTGTACAGCGGGTTGAGCGGCAGCAGTTCCTTGATCGCGTTGATCAGCGCCATGCCGTAGGCCTTGACCTCGTCGGTCGGCTCGGTGGGCTGATGCGGGTATTCGACTTCGACCAGGTACGGCGGGCGGTGGTGTTTGAGCCAGGTTTTGATGCGCACACGGCTCAGGCCTTGGGCGACGAACTGGAGTTTGCCGTTTTCACGGCTGGCGTGGTGCACCTTGACCAGCGTGCCGTACTCGGGGAGGGCCTGGGTGTTGAAGTGGCGCGGGTCTTCCTGGGGGGAGTCCATGAAGAACAGGGCCAGGGAGTGATGTTCGGATTTGCTGACCAGTTCGAGGGTTTCGGCCCAGGGTTCTTCGTTGACGATGACCGGCAGGACTTGGGCCGGGAAGAACGGGCGGTTGTGGATCGGGATGATGTAGACCTTGTCCGGCAGGTTCTGGCCGGGCAGGGCCAGGCCTTTGCCGGCGGCGTGGTGTTCGATGTTGTCGGTTTCGGTGAAGTCTTCTGGGATGTCCGGGAATTCTTGCTGGTCGCTCATGGGGCACCTGCGCAATGGGGTATGGGTCTTAGATGGGGCAGGGCTTGGGTGGTTTCAATGGGGGCTGGTGTTTCTGCTTGTGTGTTCAGGGTTTTGACAGGGTTGGCTTTTTTGACTTGGCGGCCTTTGGGCCGACCATGTTGTGGTTGTTTTGTGTGTATATCCGTTTCTTCGGTAACGGCGGCTTAGGGTTTCGCCCTTACGGCGACTCACTTTTTTACAAGCGCCTAAAAAAGTAAGCAAAAAACGCTTGCTCCTACGTGCGGCCCACTCGCTGGGGCTCGGGGTTCCTTCGCTGCGGGATTGATCCGGGGGCATCGCCTACGGTTTGCTTCGCTGCACCTCCTCTCGATGTGTTTGGCTGCGCCAAACGGTCGCTGCGCTCCCACCCCCGGATCAATCCCTCCGCTCAGCCTTCCGACGTCGCCCGAGGATCAAGATCAAAAGCAGGCGAGCTGACACTCGGCCTAGTGGTTGACTCGGTCGCTGTGGGGGCCAGTCTGCTGAAGCTGGCGGGCTGACAGCCGACCATTCTCTATCGGTAGTACTCAATCCCTGTGGGAGTCTGGCTTGCCAGCGATGGCGGCGGGGCAGCCGACCATTCGCTATCGGTAGTACTCAATCCTTGTGGGAGTCTGGCTTGCCAGCGATGGCGGCGGGGCAGCCGACCATTCTCTATCGGTAGTACTCAATCCCTGTGGGAGTCTGGCTTGCCAGCGATGGCGGCGGGGCAGCCGACCATTCTCTTGCTGGATGCACTAAATCCTACTGTGGGAGCGAGCCTGCTCGCGAAAGCGGTGGGTCAGGCACCATAAATATTGAATGCGCTGACGCCTTCGCGAGCAGGCTCGCTCCCACGGGAGATCAGTTTTGTGCGGGAGGTTGGGGGATTTCGTGGTTATCCAGTACGCGGTTCACCGCCAGTTCGGCGAGCATGATGATCTGTTGGATCGCCATAATCGTCCGCCGTTGCGGCAGGTCGATGTAGGCGGCGATGTCGCTGGTCATGAGGCTGGCTTGTGCCAGTGATTCGCAGGCATGCACCAGCAGGCTTTCGCTGTCCTGATCGGGCGCGACCTGGAACATGGTGCTGGGTTTGTGGAATCTGAGGGTGGCGACGTTAGGTTTGAGGTAGTGGTCGAGGGCGCGTTCGGCGGCTTCGTGGAATTTCTTCGAATCGGGGGATTCGTAGGGCGAGGTGTTGTTTGGTTCGGGCGGATTCGGTGTCGGTTTTTTCATGATGAATACTCAGTTGGTGAAAGTGGAGCTACCTTCGATTGCCGCGACGCAATCTGAGGTGGCAGCTGTACGCGGGTTCGCGGACCGATAACTGAGAAATCGGCATACCTCCAAGAAGGTATCCCGCGCACAGCCGCCATGACAAACAACAGGCACCGAGGTGCCGTGAGGTTGGCGATTATGCATCAGTTATCGGGCCGCGACGCCCGTTCGCTGTATTTGCAGCGACCCTCCGAGCCTATCCACCCGACTTCCGACGCACAACCGACACAACTTGTCGGAAATCTCCGCGCAATCACCAGCATCTGTAGGACGAGCACAGTTCCTACAGCATGGTATTACTCACGGTCGTGCTGGCACAGCAGGCCGATTTGCAGCCAACACAAATCGTGACCGATACCGACGCCTACGGTGATGAGGTGTTCGGATTGTTCCGTCTGCTTGTTTATCACTTCTGTCCACGTTGGCGGTACCAGGTCCTGGCGTGCACATCCGGACGCGGTTTACGGCAAGCTCAACGGACTTGCCCGCCAGACGGTCAAGTTCGAACTGATCGCTGAGCGGCCAGTGCTTAATTCAGACGATGGCTGTGAGGATTACCAGGACGCAGTTTTGAAAAAGCGTTTATGGGTATTGAATGGGTGTGAGTTCACTTTCGTGAAAATAACCACTTGATTTTCCGCTTAACCGGTAGTGAAAGTGAATGAATGAATATGCAAGAAAACGCAATCCAGCCAATAAATGGGTGTTCTGCAATTATTTCTGGTCTATGTCCTAAAAACAGAAAGTCATTGTTTTCAATGATATCTATATAAGGAACAACAAAGAAACCATTGAATATCAGGCAGAAGAAAAACTTAATGCTATTTAAGTTATTTCCCGAGAGACGTATTTTTAAAAGGTACGCGAAAAAAATACCGCCAACAGCCAAGATCGGAAAAATCCACACGATCATTTTGTGCACTTGTTGCCAATAGAATCCTGGGCTGAACAACCCGCCGAAATCAATCCTTGAGCCTTACCGGTGATGGTCATGTAACCATGGTTAGCCATAAGTGATACTCCTTGTAGTCAGCGGAACATCCTATTGCAAGGGCTTCAGGTACGCTGTAGGGCGTTTCTGAAAAGCCATACGAAATATTCTGAACCCGGATCCGACGGCCCAGGCTTCTCCGGTGAGCTCAGAAATTGCACGCACGAAAAAGGCGATGCCCCGTTTGGGACATCGCCTTTTCTTTACCGCCGCTAGATCTTATTCCGGCAGTTTGTACGCAATCACGTAGTCACCCATTTTGGTGCCCAGCGAGCCGTGGCCGCCGACAACGAGCAGCACGTATTGCTTGCCGTCCTTGCCGGTGTAGGTCATCGGGGTCGCTTGGCCGCCAGCCGGCAGACGCGCTTTCCACAACTCTTTACCGGAGTTGACGTCGTAGGCGCGCAGGTACTGGTCGAGGGTGCCGCTGAGGAAGCCGACGCCGCCGGCCGTCACGATCGAGCCGCCCATGCTGGGCACGCCGAGGGTGAAGCCGATCGGGATGGGCGAGCTGTCGCGGCTGGTGCCGTTCTTGCGTTTCCACACGACTTTGCCGGTGGTCAGGTCGATACCGGCGACGTAGCCCCAGGCCGGGGCCTGGCACGGTACGCCGAGTGGCGACATGAACGGGTGCATGATCACCGCGTAAGGCGCGCCGGTGTTCGGTTGCACGCCGGCGGTTTCGCTCTCGCGTTTGCTGCCGGCGGCGACTTGCGCGCGTGGCACCATTTTCGAAACGAAGGCCATGTAGTTCGGGCTGGTGAAGAGCATCTGGCGAACCGGATCGACCGACACGCCGCCCCAGTTGAACACACCGACGTTACCCGGGTAGATCAGGCTGCCCTGTTCGGACGGCGGGGTGTACTGGCCTTCATAACGCAGTTCCTTGAACTGGATGCGGCACAGCATCTGGTCGAACGGGCTGGCGCCCCACATGGCTTTTTCGGTCAGTTCCGGGGCCAGCAGGTTGAGGTCCGAACGGGCCTGGGTCGGTGCGGTGTGGTCGCCTTTCACGGCGCCTTGCGGTACCGGGATTTCGCGGATCGGGATGATCGGCGTGCCGTCACGACGGTCGAGGACGTACAGGCTGCCTTGTTTGGTCGGAGCGATCAGCGCCGGTTTCACGCCGTCGGCGGTTTTCATGTCGAGCAGGGTTGGCTGGCTGCCAACGTCCATGTCCCACAGGTCATGGTGGGTGAACTGGTAGTTCCAGCGCACTTTACCGGTGGCCAGGTCCAGAGCAACGACACCGGCGCTGAATTTCTCGGCGCCCGGGGTGCGGTCAGCGCCCCATTGGTCTGGAGTCTGGTTGCCCAGTGGCAGGTAAACCATGCCGAGTTTTTCGTCGACACTGGCCAGCGACCACATGTTGGCCGAGTTGCGGCTGTAGGTTTCGCCTGGTGCCAAAGGTTCGGTGGCGTCTGGCTTGTCGCTGTCCCAGTTCCACACCAGGTGCCCGTCGCGCACGTCGAAGGCGCGGATCACGCCCGATGGCTCGTTGGTCGACTCGTTGTCGGTGACGTGACCGCCCATGATCACCAGATCACGGGTAATCGCGGCAGGCGAGGTGGAGTAGTAGCCACCCGCGGTGAACGGGCCGATGCCTTGGGTCAGGTCGACCACACCTTTGTTACCGAAGCCTTCGCAGATTTTGCCGGTGTCGGCGTTCAGCGCGATCAGGCGCGCATCAGCGGTTGGCAGGTACAGACGACGCGGGCAGGCCTGGGCAACGGCTTTGCCGGCTTCGGAAATCACCGCCGAGGCTGCGTTTTCAGACTTGGCGTAAGCGGCTTCGTCGTAGTACGACACGCCACGGCAAGTCATGTGAGCGAAGCCTTTGAAGCCGACCGGGCTCTTGATCTGCGGGTCGAAGCGCCACAGTTCCTTGCCGGTGTCCGGATCCAGTGCCAGCACTTTGCTGTGCGCGGTGCAGGCATAGATCATGCCGTTGGCTTTGAGCGGGGTGTTTTCGTTGGTCAGCTCAACCGGGTCATCAGCGGTCGGCAGGTCGCCGGTCTGGATGCGCCAGGCTTCTTGCAGCTTGCCGACGTTGGCCGGGGTGATCTGCTTCAACGGCGAGTAACGATCACCGAATTCGCTGCGGCCGTAGGCCTGCCAGTCGCCATCAGGCATGGCTGGCGCGGTGCTGGTCATGTCGGCAGTGTCGCGGCCCAGTTCGCCGAAGGTTTCGCCCGGGTGGGTGAACAGGCTGGCCAGAGCGGTGACGCCGGCCAGAACCACGGCCACGGTCAAACCGCCGGTGCCCATCGGCGCAGGGCCTGCGAGCAGCAATGGACGACGCAACCACGGCAGCAGCATGACGAAGCCCAGAACAAACCACAGCGCCAGGCGCGGCACCAGTTGCCACCAGTCCAGACCGACTTCCCACAAGGCCCAAACAGTGCTGGCGAACAGCACGATGGCGTACAGGCCCAGCGCTGCGCGACGTCGCAGCAGCATCAGAATGCCGGTCAGGGCGATGCCGATACCGGCCAGCAGGTAGTAAAGCGAGCCGCCCAGCATGCTCAGTTTGACTCCCCCGGCCAGCATGGCCAGGCCCATCAGTAGAAGCAGAATGCCGAGCAGGCTCGGTAGCAGACGGCCTCGACTCGAAGCACTTTCGGTGCTCATAGTGTGAATCTCCGTGACGTTTATGTAGTCCCGCGCTGTAGTCACTTTAGATGACGATTGGACGTGGGCATGGTTCAGATAAAAACTTGTCTGGCTAACTATTTTTTTCTGTGGGAGCAAAACCCCTCCCACAGGGGTACAGCGGTGTCGGTTAGAACGAGGACTGGATCTTGATTCCGCCGATCAGGGCGTCATCGACCTTGTCCACGCCACCCGGGTGGCGGATGTATTGCAGGTTCGGGCGTACGGTCAGCCAGTTCGTTACATGCACGCCGTAATACAGTTCGGCGCTGTATTCGGTGTCCTGCGGCGGCAGGAACGACGGGTCGTCGTAGTCGTAGACGGCGTTGGCGCGGTTGCTTGCTTCGGCGTTTTTACGCAAGGCCGGGTTGACGTGTACGCGGGCGAGGGCGAAACCGATGTCATCCTTGGCGCGCGCATCGAACGGGCCTTTGTAGGTGAGGCCGGCCTGCACGTAGTTGTCGATGGCGTTGGTTTTCTTGTCGTGCATCGTGCCGTTGGCGAACACGCTCAAGCCGCGGCTGTTATCGCTGGCCATGCTGGTGATTTGCTGTTGAACACCCAGCCACACGCCGTGTTTGCTCGACGCGCTGCGGTAGGCTTGGCCGCTGAGGGCCGCCGGTTGGCCATGGTTGTCTTTGTAGACGTCGGTGGCGTTGGCGTTGCTGTAGTAGTAACCGGCGCGGTATTCGCCCGGCAGGCCGTTGAGTTTCGGCGTCCACACCAGTTCAATCGGCAGGATCGCGCCTTGGGTGCCGCTGCCGCTGAGTTTGAAGCCGTTGCCGCGGTCGAGGTTCGACGGGTTCTGCTCGTAGGCGCCGACCTGTGCGTACAGCTCCGGCGTCAGGTGATATTTGACGCGCAATGCCCACTGGCTGACCGGCCAGTTGTACCAGATGCCGCCGACCCAGTTGCCGACCTGCGAGCCGCAGAACGCCAGGTTCTGGAAGTCGCACGGGAAGCTGTTGAAGTCTTCGCCTTCGCCGAAACGACCGATCTTGATGTCGAGTTTCTGATCGAAGAATTTCTGCTGATACCACATCTGCGTCAGGCGCGTGGTCTGGCCACGGCCCCAGACTTCCTGAGCCGAGGTGAAGCCACCGACACGTGGATCGTTGATGCGGTCGTTGCTGATGTTGTTGCCGTTGCGTTTGGTAATGGTCAGCTGAAACTCGGCGTCGTCCCAGCCGAGGATTTTTTGCAGGTCCAGGTGCGTGCCCAAGCCGAACTGATCGCTGTAGCGCGCGGTACGGTCGTGGTCGTAGCCGCCGTGCAGGTTGCTGCCCATTTCACCGGTGTAATCGAGCTTGAAGTCGTAGCCTTTTTCCGAGAGTTCTGTGCGCGTGCCGTTCCAGTCACCGAGCATGTAAGGTGATTCACTGTCGAACGCGGGAGCCGCTTGGGCGCAGGTGGCGAGGCCAAGGGCCGTGCAGCCGCCGATCAGGCGCAGGGATGAGATAGCGCTGTCTCGGAAAAACGGAAAATCGGGCATAAAGGGGTCTTTCTTGATCTTTTTTGGGGGATGAGCTGAGCGCTACGATTTGACGCAGGCAGTGAAGCGATTCAGCGGAAGGGCGGCAGGATAATGATCTGTAACAAAAAGACAAAGGGGTTTTGTTGACATGGATCGTTTCCGATTCGGTAACAGTGCGTCAAACGGGCGCATGGCGAGTCAGGTCACAGGCTGCGATCTTCTCGGGTTGGCCTACATTTGAAGCAAGCCCTTCCACCCGAACACCCCCTCGGCTAAGGTGCGCGGCTTCTGCATATTCACTTCGTCCAAAGGCCTGGCATGAACGAACACTCCCCCGATCCGCTGCACGGCGTGACCCTCGAACACATCCTCACGGCGCTGGTGGCCCACTACGAATGGCCGGGGCTGGCCGAACGCATCGACATTCGTTGTTTCAAAAGCGATCCGAGCATCAAGTCGAGCCTGACGTTTTTGCGTAAAACACCGTGGGCCCGAGAGAAGGTCGAGCGCCTGTACGTCAAGCTTGCGCGTACCAAGCGACCGCTCTGAGATGAACGCCTCGTTGCAGCGACGTCTGATCATTTTCGCTGCCATCCTCGGCTGGACGGGGTTGGGCCTTCAGCTCTATCTGATTTTCTTCGCCCGTTTGAGCGTCGATGCCGGTTTGCTGGGTGGGCTGGTGAGTTTCTTCAGCTATTTCACGGTGCTGACCAACACGCTGGTGGCGACGGTGCTGACCTGTGCCGTCACGCCGCGTGACGGCGCCGCGCGTCGCTGGTTTCTGCAACCCTGGGTGAGTAGCGCAGTGGCAGTGAGCATCGCCGTGGTTGGCCTTGCCTACAGCCTGTTGCTGCGGCATTTATGGCACCCCGAAGGTTGGCAATTGATCGCTGACGAATTGCTCCACGACGTCATGCCGCTGGTGTTTCTGGGCTATTGGTGGTTTTGCGTGCCGAAGGGCACGTTGCGTTTGTGGCATCTGCCGTTGTGGCTGATTTACCCGCTGGTGTATTTCATTTACGCCTTGCTGCGCGGGCATTTGCTGGGCGCGTATGCGTACCCGTTCATTGATGTCGCGGTGTTGGGTTATCCACAGGTGTTCCTCAATGCCGGGGGGATTTTGGTGGGGTTTGTGGTGACTGGGTTGGCGGTGATCGGCATCGACCGCTGGCGAGCACGGTAGGTGCGAGCCTGCTCGCGATCGCGGTGAATCAGTCACTGTTATTGACTGACGCTGCGCCTTAGCGGGCAAGCCCCACACAGGGCGATGTCACTCTTCTTCAGAACCCTCGGCGCGCCAGTAGCCGACGGCTTTCACCAGCTTCTCGTCCAGCCCGTGCTCATCAAGCAGCACCCGGCGGATCTGCCTTGAGACCTTGTTCTGCGTCGCTACCCACGCATACAGATTGCCCTTGGGCACCTGCAATTGCTGGACGGTGGTTATCAGGTTGTCCTTGCCGCCCTCACGCAGTACCCAGATCACATTGACCTGCGCGGGGCTTTCCAGCACTTGTTGCTCACTGCCGTTTTCCACTTCGATCACCACCAGCGCCTTGCGATTGGCTGCCAGGCCTTCTAGGCGGCGGGCGATGGCGGGCAGGGCGGTTTCGTCGCCGATCAGCAGGTAGCTGTCGAAGATGTCCGGCACGATCATCGAACCGCGCGGCCCGCCGATGTGCAGGTACTGCCCGGGTACAGCCTGTTCGGCCCAGGTCGAGGCAGGGCCGTCGCCGTGCAGGACGAAGTCGATGTCCAGTTCCAGTGTGTCGGGGTCATAGCGGCGCGGGGTGTAGTCGCGCATCTCGGGCATCGGGCCGTTGTCCTTGCCGGCGCCGAGTTCCAGGGTTTCCAGCGCCGCTGCTTGTTCGGCGGTCTGGGGGAACAACAGTTTGACGTGGTCGTCCGTGCCCAGGCTGATAAACCCGGCCAGTTCCGGCCCGCCCAGGGTGATGCGGCGCATGCGCGGGGTCAGGTTGACCACCCGTAGCACTTGCAATTTGCGACGTTTAATTTCGTGCATCACGCGGTGAATGGTTTGCGTATCGACTGCGGTCATTCGGCTTTCTCCGGGGCAAGTTGAACGGCAGGGCCGTCGACGATGGCTTTGGCGGTGTCGTTGAGCAGGTCGCGCACGCGCAGGATTTCTTCCGGGCTCCAGCGTCCGTGGTGCAGTTGCAGGGCGTGGCGCAAGTTGTGCACCGCCTCGTGGATTTCCGGCGGGCGGTCATGCCCGCGCAACGAGCGCTTGCTGACGTCGATGCGCATGCGCACGCCATCGAGTGCAACGGCTTGCTCACTTAAAGACAAACGACCGGCGTCGGTCACGCTGTAACGTTTTTTTCCGGCTTCGGCGTCTCCCGCAATCAGGTCGCTTTCTTCCAGAAAGGTCAGGGTCGGATAGATCACACCGGGGCTCGGGCTGTAGGCGCCGTCGAACATGCCCTCGATCTGGCGAATCAGGTCGTAGCCGTGGCACGGCTGTTCGGCGATCAGCGCCAGCAGCAGCAATTTCAGATCGCCGGGGGCGAACACCCGTGGGCCACGGCCGCCGCGCTCACGACCGGGGCGCTTCTCGAAACCGTCGCGGCCGTCGCCGTGGTGGGAATGAGGGTCTCTCATTGCTGTCTTCTCTCGTCATGTTTAGATACAACTTAAGATATATCTTAATGATCGTGCAAGGCGTTTTTCCCAAGGTGACAGGTGTGTCTGACGAGCGGCTCTCATCCGGGAATGCAACAGGTCGAATGTTGATGCTTGCCCGGCGATCAATAACTTTGAAGTTAAAGTTAAGACTCTATTTAATCGAGTAACTATTCTAAAGTTCTAACTGAGCCCCGCTATATCTGGGCGATATTGCTGTATGGTTTTTTAACGTTATCTGTGTGTAGGTCGTAACTTACAGTCACTGTTTTGAATATCGTTTTTTTGTTCTTTTTTCTGGCGGGTCATGGGGTTGTTGAACTACGAACTTATAGGAAGTTACTTGCTTACTTTGCAGAGGGAACAGTCGATGATGCCCCGGCATTGAAAGTTCAAGTTGATCTGGCTCAACTCCCGTGACGTTTGATTTGAACTTTCAATCCACTCCTTCTCAATAAAGAAAACAAGGTACTGAACGATGTTCAAGAAAATCGCAATCGCCGCTCCTTTGGCTCTTCTGGCACTCGGTTCATCGGGAGCGTTCGCCGCCGGTGAAGCTGCTCACTCCATCAGCATCGTCGCTCACGTGCCGACCAACGGCTTCTATGTCGTGCCGACCAATCCTGATCTGGTCAACAAGGATCAGGACATGAGCTATCAGCCAACTACCGGCAAGATGGGCGAAGTCAACGGTTTCTTCGATGTGCGCAACAACAACGGTTCGGTTCACGCGAGTGTAGACAGCGTGCCAAAACTGATCTCGGGCTCCAATGAGATCGCGCTTAAAGTCGAAGTCAATAACAAGACCCTGACCACCACCCCTCAGGAAGTTGTCGGTGAGGCAGAGTCGGACGTGAACTATCGTGCGCCGATCAAAATCAGTGCCATCGGTACAGCTTTCAACCCTGGCGACTACACCGGTGTTGTGGCAATGACCTTTGATGCCGTGCCACCGGTCGGTACGCCTTGATCGAGCGATCCGGCAACCGGCGCTGAGTTCTCCACAGTGCTGACCGACGGGGCAAGCCACTGGGGTTGTCCCGTCGGACTTCATCATTCGTAATCAGAGTAAGAGTTCATGTTCCCGATGACACCCATCGCGGCTGCGCTTGCGCTGTTGTTTTGTGCCAGCGTAGCCGTGGCTTCCAACTCCGCCGGCACGACGCCGCGAAGTCTGTTGGCCCAGGCCAAAGGCCTGCCGGCGGATTTCGAGGAGCATTTCTTTGATGTGCCTCTGGCTGTTCGGGTTGAACTCGATCGCCAGCCGTTGGGCGAAGCCATGGTGGTGTTGTCCCGCGACGACCGCATTACCTTGCTTGAATTCACCGACACCAGCGAGAACCGTTTCGGCCCTGCCGAGCGGGAAAAATGGGCGAGTTTTCTCAAGCCCGGCGTGCCTCTGGGCAACTGCGTCGGTTCCTGTCCGGATCAGGTGCTGGCCGTGCATTACAACCTGGAAAATTCGTTGGTCTCGATCCTCACCGAAAATGCCGAGCGCGACGTTGAAGCCAAGCGTTATTACGAACAGCCCAAAGACGGCAGTAACGGTTTGATGGTGCGCAATCAGCTCAACCTCAATGGCGGTCAGGGTCAGGGTCAGGATCTGGGCGGACGTTTCGGTCTTGAGGCCAGCAGCAGTCTGGGCAACTGGAGCCAGACGCTGAACCTGCAACTGGCGCGCCTCGGCGGGCCGGACGACAAGCTTTACCACGCTCTACACGAATTCCACACACAGCGCGAATTGCAAGGCAGTTTTTTTCGACTGGGCTATTTCACCCCCAATTCCGAAGGGTTGACCCGCCAGCCGCGTACGTTCGGCAACAGCCCAGACACGGCCGTCGGCCTGATGTACGGCAGCTCCGACAGTCTGGCGATCAACAGCCCGATGCCCAGCGTCTATCCGATCTACGTCACCGCCAACCGCCAGGGTTCGGTGGAGATCTATCGCGATGGCTTGCTGATCAACACGCAATCGGTGCCCGCCGGTTTGCAAACACTCGACACCCGGCCCTTGCCCGGCGGCATCTATGAAGTGGAAGTGCGGCTGATCGAAGACGGCCAGATCACCTCCACCACTCAGGAGCTGGTGTACAAGCCCAACAACTGGCGCAACCTCGATGAGCGCTGGCGCTATAACGTGTTTGCCGGTGAGGAAAGCAAGCTGCTGAGCAACTGGGACACCCAGTCCAGCGGCAGCCCCACGGCAGGCGCGGCGGTCAACTACCTGATGCACCCGCGGGTGATTCTCGGGCTGTCGGCGCGCCAGATCCGCGAAAAACTGCAGTACGGCACGTCCATCGACTGGACGCTGGCCAATCACATCAGCGTGTACGCCAACGTTTACAAGACCGAGGACTACGGCACGGGCCTGGATCTGCAAAGTCTATACAGCTACGGGGCCGGCAGTGTGGTGGCCAGCCACAGCCGCAGTTGGCTCGACACCACCAACACCTACGACACGCTGCCGGACGGCACGCGGGTTCGCCCACGCAACGTGTTTATCGGCCAGACCAGCAACTCGTCACTGGCAGTCAACCATCGGGTCAGCAGCAAGAGTTCGCTCAACGCCAGGGTCTCCCACAGTGAGGGGAACGTTGAGGGCATCGGACTGGATATGGGCTGGACGCAACGCACCGAACTGTTTGGCAGCGACGCCAGTTGGCGCTTGTCGCTGTTTGATCGCCCGGGCAGTTACAGCAGCGGCGATGCGCGCAATCGCGGGGTCGATCTGAGTGTCAATCTGGCGCTCGGTGCCCCCGGTCAGCAGATTACCGGCAGCATCGGTTCTCGCACGGCCCGTGACGGCAGCCGCGACAACAATGGCTCGATCGGTTGGCGAAAGGACCTGAAAGACCATGTGCTGCAAAGCGTGTCGGTGACGGCATTGACCGACACCTATGGCGTAGGGATGTCCAGCCTGGCGAACTTTCGTACCGACGCGGTCAGCGGCGACGGTTTCATTCAGCGTTCGTCCTATAGCGGTAATTTTACCGGTGGCCTCAACGTCGATAGCACGCTGGTGGTCGGCGGCCAGCAGATGCTCATGACCAGCCAGAGCGAAATGCGCGGGGCGGGGATGATCGTCGATGTTGAGTCGGACATCGATGACGTCATCTTGCGCGCCGACGATTACGTCGGCGGCAGCGCGGTATTGAAACCGGGGCGCAACTTCATTCCGATCACGGCCTATCAAAACAGCTCTGTGGGTTTCGATTTCGAAGGCAATCACGTCCCGGCAGCCACCATCGAGCCGGCGCGCACCCGTTATCACCTGAACAAGGGTGGGGTGGGTTACAGCAAGATCCGCGTGATGAAAACCCTGACCGTGCTCGGCCGTCTGGTCGACGGGCAAGGGCGGCCGCTCAAGGGTCACCATGTGATCAACCACGCCAGTCGCGGGGTGACGGAGGTGGACGGGTTTTTCTCGATGGAAATGAACGCCGGCTCGCCGACGCTGCAAGTGCGTCGTGATAACCAATTGCTCTGCCAGTTCCGGCTGGAAGAAAACCAGCATCGCCGCGAAAACAATGTGCTGATGATCGGCGATTTGCGCTGCACACCGGACACCCTGGCCGATGTGAACTCCACCGAACAGAAAGCGGGTTGATCCCAATGAGAAAATCCACATGCCTCTTGGGGTTGTGCGTGGCGCTGGCCCTGCCGGTGGTCGAGGCGGCCAGTCAGGAGATTCGGGCGTTGTTCCAGCCTGACCCGTCGCAGCCGCGCAAGAACGTGTTCCTCAACAAGACCGCCAACAGTGGGTACTGCGCCGACTACCCGGATCAATGTGAGGAAAACTCGATGTTCAGCATTCGGTTACCGGTCCGGTTCAATGCCCCTTTCACCCTCCCACCGAATTGGGGGATTGGAATAAAGGCGCCTGCCAACTGGCGCCCATTGACGGTGACCAATAGCGAGACGATGGAAACGGAAATCGTTGAAGTGCGTATCATCGGTGTCGGCTCCAACTATGTCCTGAGCCAGCCGGCCCACGAACTGGTCGGCGTGAGCGACGTAGTGCTGGGCCATCAACTGCTCTGGGAAAGCAGCAGTTGGGTACATGCGTCCCCGCCCTGCCAGTACAGCGGTGTCGGCGCTTACACTGCTGCCACCTACCGGTTTTTCTGGAAAACTCCCGTCGAGGGATACTGCACCAAGAAGTCGCTGGCGACCATTCCATCCATGTACTTCGATACCCTCGACTTCGCTTATGAACTGCGCACACCCAATCCGTTGGGCATGTCATCGGGTCTGTATACCGGCTCACTGACCTACAGCCTGGGCAATGGCGGCGATTTCGATATAGGGGGCGGTTTTCAACCGGACGACTCCAGCCTGACCCTGGACTTCGTGCTGGACGTGCAGCACACCCTGAAAGTCGATCTGCCACCGGGTGGCGATAAAGTGGTGCTGGAACCCGAGGGAGGGTGGACGCGCTGGATCAACAGCGGGCGCAAGCCATCCAGTATTTTCCGCGATCAACTGTTCTACATCTCTGCCTCGTCCCGGTTCAAAGTCATGATGCTGTGCAACTCCTACGGTGGTTCACGGTGCATCCTGCGCAGCCCGAATACCAATACCACCGAAGTCGAAACGTTCCTCACGTTGCCCCCCGGGGTCAGTGGTCCCGGAGGCGGAGACGTCAATCGGGTCATGTTGCTTTACAACACATGGATCGGTCCCTTCCAGCCGCAGATCTACCTTGAGCGCAAGGCCGGTTCTTTGCGTTTTGCAATGCCCAAGGACGCCATCGACTTTGTCTTGCGACCCGGTGTGAATGACACCTTCACCGGCAACATCACCATCATCTGGGACTCGGAAGTGTGAGCACCTCCGGCAGGCGATTTTCATTTTTCATGGAGCTGAAAACGATGAACCGTGGTTTTTTGCTGGGCGTGCTCAGCCTGTTTTGCCTGACGGCGCAGGCGGGCCCGCAGATCAATGTCGGCACTGTGTACGACTATCTCGATGCTGATAAAAGCACCTACCTCAAACGCGTGTTCAACAGCGGCGACGCCACGGCGTTCGTCAAGATCAACGTGCTGGAAATCGTCTACGACGCCGAGGGCAAGCCACAGGAAATTCCTGTGGCGAACGCCGCCGACGGTGCCTCGCGCAATGGCTTGATGGCAAGCCCCGCGCGGTTGATCGTGCCGGCCCAGGGCATGCAGGGCACCCGCTTGCTGTATATGGGCGAGCGTGATCGCGAGCGGTACTTCCGAGTGCGTTTTGTGCCAGTGGTGCCGGAAAAGGAAGACGAGTTCACCGTCACCGGCGAAGAGCGCGAAGACTACAAAAAAGCCCTCAAGGCCGGGGTCAATGTGATGACCGGATTCGGTACGGTTTTTTTCGTGCGGCCCAAAGATGCGCGGTTCGCCACTGCCATCAACGAAACCGACAGTCGCTACGAATTGCGCAACGACGGCAATACGGTGTTGATCGTCGACGAGTTCAAAAACTGTTCACTGACCAAGGAAACCGACTGCGGCGCGACGACCAAACACCATGTGCTGGCGGGCAATAGCTTCGCCTTCGACAAGGAGAAGGGGCGTGAGTATCGCTTCTTTCTGATCGAGGGCGCCGACAGGAAAGCCCTGAAAGTTGTGAGCCGCTAGGCCTGCTTTTCATTGACGCAACGGGTAACCGACATGATCAAGCAATATACCGCCGCCGCGCTGATGGCCACGGTGGCTCTGGCCGACTCCACGGCCTGGGCGGCTCGGGAAATACGCACCTTTGAAGTGTCCCTGACCATCCCCAGTCGGGCGTTTTACATCATTCCTGCAGAGCCGGACTGGATCCACCGCCCGCAACGGCTCGCATGGGATTATCCGAGTTCGACCCTGGGCAGCCTGCAAAAGAATTTCGATGTGCGGCACGACAACAGCGCGATTGAAGCGCGCCTGGAGGCTATTCCCTACCTGTCCAATGGCCGACCGGGTGAGGAGATCGGTCTGCGGGTCACCTTCAATGGCGTTGAATTGAGTGCGCAGGTGACGCCGCAGCAGGTCCTTTCTCAGGAAGAAGCGGCCGCGGGCAAGCGCGTGGCGCTGGTGATCGACCCGGTTGAACCGGCCGGTGGCTATCGGGCCGGGGATTACAGCGGCAACGTGTTGTTGCTGTTCAATGCCCGCGCGCCGGGTGCGCAGGCAGACCAATAAAAAGAGTTCAGCAGAGGCGGGGAGACGCATGAAGAGGTTCTGTGGGGTGATATGGATGGCGGCGTTGAGCATACCTCAGGCGCAGGCGATCAATCAGGAGATCCGTGCGTTGTTTCAACCGGATTCTTCCAGACCAGACAAGATGACGTTCGTCAACAAAACGCCGAACAGCGGTTATTGCGCCACCTATCCGGGCCAATGTGAAAATAACGGCATGTTCAGCATCGAATTACCCATACGTTTCAGTTCTACCCGCTACGTAGGCATCTTTGACTGGGCGGCAGTAAAGGCCCCCGCCAATTTGCGGCGGCTGACCGTGACAAACAGCCAGACACAGGAAACGCAATCTGTGGAAATACGCATTACCGGCATGGGCTCCAGGTATGTTTTGAGCCATCCGGCTGTGCGACTGGCCGGCGGCAGCAATGCACTTGAAGGCCATAGCAGGTTATGGACCACGGGTAATTGGGTACAAGCAATACCTGCCCCTTGCTGGTACAGCGGCGAAGGCGCCTACGAGGAGGACAGCTGGCGGTTTTTCTGGAAAACCACGCAAGAGGCCCACTGTTTTAAAGTGCCGGCGTACCACATTCCGTCGATGTATTTCGACAAGCTGGACTTCGCCTACGAGCTGCGCACCCCCAACCCGTTAACCATGTCTACCGGCCGTTATACCGGTTCGTTGACTTACAGCCTGGGACCTGGAGGGGATTTCGATATGGGCAAACTGTTTGAGCCGGACGACAGCAGCCTCACCCTCGATTTTGTGCTGGACGTGCAGCACACCCTGAAAGTGGATATTCCACCCGGGGGCGACAAAGTCGTACTGGAACCGCAAGGCGGCTGGCAACGCTGGCTGGACAGTGGACGCAAGCCTTCGCGCCTTTACCGCGATCAGATATTCCAAATCTCGGCGTCGTCGAAATTCACCATGAAGCTTGAATGCGAGCACAGTCTGGGCGTGGGCTCGGGTTGCGCCATTGCAGACGGGCAGGGGTTCGCAGGCGGGGTGGACGTCAGTGTCAGTTTGCCCAACGGCTTGACCGACAGCGCCGGGCAAGCGGTCACGCGCAAGCGCTTGGGGATCGAGGCGACAGCACCGTTTCAACCCGGCTTCTATATCGATCGCAAGCCGGGAACCCTGCATTTCGAAGTGGATGAACAGCAAACCCACTGGATGATCGACAACGCCCAAGGCCGAATTTACAGGGGCAATATCACGGTGATCTGGGATTCGGAGGTGGGTTAGTGCGCATCAGTTGGCCAGCCCCGGGTTCAGGGCTGGCGCCTTGCGAGGGTCAATGGCCGATGCTGATCAACGCTTCGCGGGTCAATTGTCTGGACAGTTCGTTACGCGAATAACCGATATTGTTCAGCAGTCGGTCGTACCGCGCCTGACTCATGGCCTCGCCGCTGAAAATATCCGCGTGAGGAATGTTCAGTTGATCGGCCAGGGTTTCCATCTTTCGTATCAACGGGTTCATCTGCGTCTGGGCGTTGGCATTGGCGTACTCCGCCTGTGCCAGGCGCAACTCATCCAGCAGGCCCGGTTTTTCCTCGAACCGCAGATCATTGCGCTCATATTGTGTCGGATGGGTTTTGCGCAAATGGCGTTCCCAGAAATCATCCCCGTTGGGGTCAATCATGCCGTCGACCAGTCCGTTGCCGCTTTCGCGCAGCTTGAACGAGTCATAGGCCGCGTCGATCTTCGCCTGGGTAACGCCTGATCGCTGCTGGTAAAGCATGCCTTTTGATTGCCAAGGCAGCTCCAGCCGTTCCGCCAAGCCGGTTTCATAGGCCATATGGATTTCAAGATCATCCGGCGCGCGATTGTTCGACGGATCGATTAGATGCTGTTGCGCTTGACGGCCGATTTCTTCTCGAGCGATATCGCCGACGATGTTCAGGCGTGCGCGGCTGCGGGCCAGTCTCGCCAGTTTTTGGTCAAGCACAAGGGCCGAGGCCGGCTCGGCATAGGCCTTCGAGACCAGCACTTTGATGCCCATGGAGTTGAACAGATAGGCACCGCCGTCGCGGCAGCTATCGGGCTCTCGGGCTTGTTTGAACAGTTCTTCACGCAGGTTGGAATCCAGCGCGGCGGCATCGATCATTTCCCAGACACGCCGGGTCAGTTGCTGACGTGATTGCGCGTTTTGGTAATCGGCGGTTCGCCTCTGTCGGGCAATGACGGCAAAAAAATCTTCGGCGTCAGGCTCGGCCATCAGATCGTGCCAGGACTCTTCGCGGTACTTGCTCAAAGACGAGGAGGGACCAAACGCGTCCGGTTCACCGGGAAACGATTTCCAGTGGCTTAGCTCGTTTGTGGCCGCCGGAAAATCGGTCTGCACAAAGGCCAGCCCTGTGGATTGACGATAAGTGCCATAGCGTACCCGCTCCTCATTGGAAAGCCTGGCCGTGTTGAAACGCGCGCGACTGAGGATAAAGGCCTGATCGGAACCCGGTGTGACTTCGGGCAGGGTATTGATCGGCGTATGACGCATATCCAGCATGAAACCGCGGGGACGATGCTTGTCCACCGAGCCGACCTTGAACAGGCCTTCGGGCCAGGACTGGATATCGGTATTGGCCAGACTGAGGTCATTCAATCGATACATCCGCCCGACATCGGGTGGTTGGCGCAACGGGTTACCGTTCAGGGTCAGTGATCGCAGGCGAACCAGGCCGGCGAGCTGTTCATTTGAACGCACGGTCAACCTGATGCGGTTGTCGGTCAGGTCCAGACTCTGGAGGTGACGCATTTCTCCGATGGTGGGGGGGATCTGCGTCAGGTCACACTGACGCGCGCTCAATTCACGTAGCCTGGGGAAGCTGCCGAGCACGCCATCGGACGATGTCGAGAAACGCGTTTTATCGAGTTTCAGCGAAGTGATCTGGTCAAGGTGTTTCTTCATCCCGGGCCGCCTGCGCAGATCGCTCCACCAACGATCAAGGTTGGGCCGCGAAAGCGAGCTGGACAGGTCCAGCGAATAGCCTTGCTCTTGAGGGGGGCTGTGCTCGGCAAAAGAGTCGTTTTGACGCTCGAAGCACTCAAGCAGCCGTTCCTCGATATGCCGTCCGCCCTCCTGCATGTACTGCGTCGATACTCCGGGGATCGCTTCTCCCGACCCATCCACGTCGGGCGGGTAGCTTTCCCGCCAATTCTGCATCTCTGTGCGCAATTGCTCGCGTTCGCTTTCCAGGTGTTTGATCGTGTCAGCGGGATCGCCATTCTTGCGCAGCTTTTCGATGAACATCTTCGCCTGATGCTCAGACATTTTCGGGTACAACTTTCGGACTTTCTGTTCCGGTGTGTTTTGCGCCCAGGGCCATGGCCAGCGACCAGTCAGCGTTTCGGTTTCAACACTGGCCACCCGACGAATCGGTGGTTCGGCCATCACGCTGCGGCGCTCGGCCGGCTCGGCGGATGTTTCCATCAGCCACTGTTTGAGCCGTTGACCCTGACCTCGCCGGTATCCCGCTGCCTGCAGTTTTTCGTCAGGCAGGGCATGCAGGATCGACTCGTAGAAGTCGTCGGCTTCATGCAGCGTGCGATTGTTGGCGTCGAGCACTTCATAGCGGCCATGTTCGTCACGAACCAGACGTCTGACGGTGGTTGCATCATCCGCGCCGACGCTGCAGCGCAACGGGCCGTCGTAGCTGCCGTCGTGCACGTCTAAACGCACATCGGCAAAAGCGTCGGTGTGGAACTTGAGGGTGTTGAGCGCCAGTCGCTCGGTCTCCGGGAGCATCCATTGCTCTCGGAAAAAACCGTTATAGGCGCGGGCGGTGGATGCTTCGAAATCCAGCTCCCGCGCTTGCGCCTTGAGGCGCAGTGGCAAATGGTTTTCGTCGGCGATACGTTGCAACTCGGCCGGGTTCGCCAGGGCCACGACCTTCTCGGCCAATGGCAACGGGAGTTGCGGGAATGTTTTTTGTACGGCGCGGATATCGGCCTTGTTTGATTTTTCACCCACCTGATACAGGTAGTTGGAGACATCTTTGTGACGCGTGTCGACGGCATCGGCGAGCAGGTTACGCACCGCTGTTGCCCGATCGCTGAGAGGGACGTCACGACCGAGCAGTTGTTTGAACTCGTTATCGTCGAGAAAACGTGCCAACCGTTCCGGCAGTTTGCCCCAGGTGAGATCCGCAAGGCTGATGCTCAGGGTATCGGCATCCGCCGCATTGGCATCGCCGTACGTACGCACGTAACCCTGCAGGTCGGCGCTTTCATACACCTTCAGCGCCTTGGTGCGTGGCCAGCCTGGCTGGCTCGTCAGCAGCGGTTCGAACCAGACGGCCTGCGGGTCGATGGGGCGGCCATTGCGGATATTCGCACTGGCGACTTGGGCATCGTCGTAGGCACTGAAACGCTTGATGGTGTCGGTTAGCAGCGGCGGCGGTGCCGTGTTATCGATGTGCATTTGGCGCAGTTGGTTTTCGTGCGTGCCGCTGATCACACGGATCTGTTCGCGTTGCACCGGCGAAAAGCCTTCCACGCTGTGTCCGACACGACGCATCAACGTCGCAAAGTCCCAGTCGCGCGGGTTTTCTATTTCCTGCACCCAGGCACCGTGACCGTTGTGTTCGATGAACGGTTTATAAGCGTTTGGGCGTGTCGGGTGCTTGATGCGATGGGTCTTGGACGTCGGTTCGCTCGATGCTTTTTCGACCGCGTAGAGTTTACGTTCCAACAGCAAGATCCTTTCATCGCCGTACAAATGCAGGCCATGCTTGTCGGGTTTCGCGTCGGGTGCCAGGCTGATGTCGTTGCGCTCGTAAGGCTTGATGTCGGGATGCCAGAGGCTGGGTTTGCCATTGGGCAGTTTCACCGGTTTCATCTCGTCCACCAGCGATGACAGCTTGACGCGAACGACCTCGCCGATTTTTGCGCCCGAGGCAAAGGCTGCCAGTTGAATGATGTCTGTCACCACACTGATCAGATGCTCGCCGGCTTCCAGCGACTGCCCTTGGGCCAGATCGACAATCCCCTCGATAACGTCGGTGGCCAGTTGGTAAACGGTGTAAGCCAGCATCAACTGGCCCAGCACCGGTACAAACGGTGTGACGACCAACAGCGCGACGTTGAGAATGTCCGAGAGCATTTTCTGAAAATTTTCCCACCAGGCCCAGCGCGCCTTGCTGTCGGTGTCGGCGGTGGAGACGGCTAACTCCCGGGCATCATTCAGGATCTTGTTGAACTTTTGTTGATAGAGGTGCCGCCAGTAGTTGCCTTGCAACTGCACACGATCAAATTGCAGGTTCGGGTTGTCCACCGGGTCCTGTCGCCATGGCGGTTGTTGGTCGGTCGGATCCTGGCGCGGGTGATACCGATAAATGAACAGCCGTTGCTCCAGTTCGGCAAAGAAGTGCCCACGCTGCTGCTGATCGACGAAATCGCTGAAGAACTGGCGATACGTTTGCTTGGTTGACTCGATGTATTTGTCTTCGCGCAACTGGCGGGTCAATTCTTCCTTGAACGCCTTGAGCGAGTCGTACTCCTTGAGCGGATGATCCGGATCATGGGGGACATAAACGATCACGCGTCGAATCCCGCGGTTGTCGCGCACCGCATGGATGAGCAGCAGAATGCCGGTCAGCCGGGTGCCGAGAATCGACAGGTCGCAGCACAACATGGCGCGGCCATTGAGCAGCAGTTGCGGTTTGTCTTCGGCCAGGTTCAACAGCATTGTGCAGGTGTCGACCTGGATGTCGTTCTTGATCAAGGCCAAGTAAGCCGCGGCGGCGAGGGCGTCTTGCTGGCTTTGTATCACCCTGGTTTTCAGAACGGCTTCTGCCACCGGCTCGCCGGGCAACAGATACCTGTGCAAATGCTTTTTATAACGGGCGCCGATGTCCAGATCCCGGCATAGGGTCTGAAACTGGGCGATGGACATGCTGTGTCTGATGGGCAAGACGTCGAACAAACCGCGTTCATCGGGTTTGCTGATGTACTCCGAGCCGCGATCAACCGTTTCACTTTTGGCGAAGTTGTGTAGCGCGGCTTCCAGCAGGGAAACCGTTCGACTGGTCACTGCACCCGAGAGCTTGATCGTGTACCAGGGCTGGTCTTTGGGCATGTACAGGCGCAGGTAGGTTTTCTTGACATCGAGATTCAGGCCATGGCGCCGTTTGATTGCGGCCTTGAGCAACGGTTCGGCGAAGGCGTGCAGATCGGTTTTCGCCAGCAGGTGGTCAACCGGGTTTTGCGAGGCCCAGGCCTTGAGATTGGCGGCAGCGAGTTTTTCCAGCCAGGTGTCTGGCGCCGTCAAGTACCAGGGTTCGATCTTCAGTGGCACGGCTGCCAACGCTTGGCCCCGTGCGACGGTGGCGCCTTTGAAACTGTCGCTGACGGCAGACTTGATGAATTCGTAGTGCCGACCTTTTTCTGCGTTTTCGACAGACTCGGGTATGGGAGACATGGCCAATCATCCTTGATTGTTTGAGGAGTGATCAGCCTACCGGCGCAAGGCCAAAACAAAAGTTCAAAGTTCAGGAAGCAAACGGCGCTACGGGGCATCAACCCGACGAAAATTCGAATTCGAAAAATACATAAGTACCACCCGCCGTGAAGAAAAAACGTCACGCTGAATCGGAAACGACTGACACGATTTGTTACCTCGTCTTCAGGCGTTCCGGATTGATCATCGCAACGTTTGTGCTCTGTGCAGGGTGGCATTGCAAGTCGCTGCCCGGTTGCAGATACGGGGTGAGGAACGGTGCCATGCCCTTGAGTACCTGTACTGGCAAGGCTGAAGTGAATTTGAAGTTTTCTGCCGAAGGCCCCGGAACGTACGCGGTGAGGGTGCCGAAATGGTGATCGCCGATGTAGAACACGAAGGTCGCCGTGCGGTTGATCGACTTCGAACTGAGGATGCGTCCGCCCGAACCGATGGCCTCGATGCGGTTATCGCCTGTACCCGTTTTGCCGCCCATGGCCAGCGGACTGCCATCGGCCAGTTTGAAACTGCCGGCAACACGTTTGGCCGTACCGGCGTCGACCACCTGTGAAAGCGCTTCGCGCATGGCGGTGGCAACTTGCGACGGCATCACCCGTTTGCCGACATGCGGGTCATTGATCAGCCGCGTTTCATACGGCGTGTCGGCAGCAAAGTGCAGGCTGTCGATGCGCAGGGTCGGCATGCGCACGCCATCGTTGAGAATGGTGCCGATCAACTCCGCGAGCGCTGCCGGACGGTCGCCTGAACTGCCGATGGCGGTGGCCAGCGACGGCACCAGATGATCGAACGGATAGCCGACTTTTTTCCAGCGCTGGTGAATCTCCAGGAAGGCTTCGATCTCGAGCATGGTGCGGATGCGGCTGTCGCGCGCGCCCTTGTGCTTGCTCTTGAACAGCCAGCTATAGACTTCCTGGCGTTCGAAGTGGCTGGCTTTGACGATCTGACTGAACGTCGCGTCCGGGTTGTTCAGCAGGTAACCCATCAGCCACAGATCCAACGGGTGAACCTTGGCGATGAAGCCCTGGTCCGGGAGGTCGTAGCGGCCCGGGCCATAAGCGTCATAGAGCCGGATCAAGCGATCGTCGGTGAGTTTTACAGTGAGCTTGGCGTCCTTGAGGTGCGAGCGCACGAAGCGGTTGAAGTCTTCCTGAGTCGCGTTCGGCAACAGGTAACGGTGTACGGCGGCCATGCGGATCGGGGTCGGGCGCATGCTGTCGAGGAAGGTTTCGAGCCGCGCCTGGGTGTCTTTGTTTCTGTACCTCTTCCAGAACTTGAGCAAGAACGTTGTACCTTCACGGTCGGCAAAGCTCGCCAGGTATTCCTGACGCCTTGGGTCGCGGTCGTCCTTGAGCAGTTCGGCGCTGCTGTTGGGACCGGAGTAAGTGGTGTAACGCACCACATCGCGCATCAGACGAATGAACGGCAGGTTGATCGACTCGCGCAGGGCGTCGCGCAGGGTCGGCATGCGGCCGTTGTCTTCCTTGCGAAAGTTATGAAAAACGTGCAACCCGCCACCGGTGAAAAACGCCTCGCCGGGGCTGGCCGAGTATTTGCGATCCAGCGCTGCACCAAGCATTTTCGAGAGGTCGTGGTCCTTGTTCTGGATCAGGTAATCGATGGCCCATTGGCTGAGGCGATCCTGGTCGGGGACGTCGACCTTTTTCAGTTCCGGCACGCTCAGCGCACCGTACTTGTCGTGCAACTCGGCGATGATTTGCAGGTACGTGGTGAGCACACGCATCTTCGCCGTCGAGCCCAATTCGAGTTTGCTGCCTTCGTTGATGTCGAAGGGCTGGTCGGTGCTGTCGGTCTGCACCCGCACTCGCGAGCCGTCGGGGGTGAGTTCGAGCAAGGTGAAGCTGTAGCGCACCTGAGCAGTGCTGACAGGCGTCAGCAGCCGTTCACCGAGCAGGCCGATTTCAGCGGCGTAGGCCGGGTCGGCGAGTTTTTTCAGGTAAGCGGTGACCTGGGTTTGCAGGTCGCCTTGCAGCGTGCTGGTGGCCGAGAGGTCGAGGCGGTCAAGGTCGTACAGCGAACGATTGAGCATCGCGGCCAGGCGGCTACGAGCAGCGTTGATACCTTTGTTGGTTTCAATCGGCTGAAGAGTCGGCTGGGTCTGCCAGTCACGATAGCTGACCTGGCTGGCCAGTGCGGCATCGGCGAGTGCGCTGTCGATCACGCCGTTCTGCTTGAGCAGGCGCAAATGGCTGTCGGTGAGATCGGCGAGTTCTTCGTGGCCCTTGTTCAGGTAATGGGTGGGACGACGCTGGGCGATCATCAATGACAGCATTTCACGCAAGGCCAGGCCTTTATCAGCCATGGTTTTCGGGTCGGTCGCCGGGCTGTTCAACTGTTCGTTGGCCTTGTTGAAGTCGCTGCCGTACCAGACCCGCAACCCTTCGGCCATGCCATGCACTTCACCGTGGCCCGGCACAGCCGACAGCGGCACGCTGTTGAGGTAGTCACGAACGATGTTCTGCCGCGCGGTCAAGGTTTGCGGGCCGTCCTGATAGGCGCGCACGCTGGCGGAGATCATCTGGCGAATCTTCTCGGCGCCGGACACCGTCAGGCCATCGGGTGAGTGCCGGTATTTTTCAAGTTGCGTCGCCAGCGTGCTGCCACCCGCCGATTGCCCGGGCAAGTGCAGCAACTTCGCCACTTGCGACCACGCGGCCATGCCGAACCTGGGCCAGTCCACCGCCGGGTTGGTCATCGGTTGCCTGGGGTCAAGCAGAAAACGGTTTTCAATGAACAGCAGGCTGTTGACCACCGCCGGCGGAATCGCCGCGAAACTCGAATACAGTTGCTGCGGATAGTTGTACTGATACAGCGGCGCGGCGCGGCAGTCGGTGATCGAGAGGCCGGCCTGAGTCTTTTCCGCATAGGGCACGAACATGCCCTTGCCGGTATAGCTGAGCAGCGCCGGCGAGAAACGGGTCTGCTCGGTGATCACGTAATCGCGTTTGAGCAGGCGCGGCAGGAGTTCATCGAGCGAGCTGTAACCCAGACGCAAATCGAAGGGCCCATTGCCGGGGTAGCGAATCGCTTCGCTGGGGCCTGGTTCAAGCTTGTAGGTCAGTGAGGCTGCGTAGCGGCTGAGTTCACGGGCCTGGAAACGCGAGGTGCGCATTTCCCTGGCCGCCGCCAGCCCGACCACGATCAGGATAATCAGCAGCAACAGCCAGAAAGCCTTCCACCCATGCCGGTTGCGGCGGTTTTTTTCAGGGACAGGCGCTTCGTCATCCACACGGTCAGTCGGAACCACGGCTTTACTCGAATCGGTTTGCCACAAAGCGCCCATAGTCGATTGATCCATTCACGCAGATTGATCGGACTTGTCTGAAGCTTAGACGGTGGTGGGCGACAGGAGGGAAATTGTGCAGCGACACGGACCAAGAGGCTCGATGAAGGTGCCGGACTTCAGGCGGGCGCTTGCGACTTTTTGTGGTGCGTGAGTGCAGGAGGAAGTTGCTGATTGTTAAAAGGTTATTCAAGTAAGCTGAAGTGTGTAAGTAGATGGTTCTTTTGTTTGGTCATGCATACGATTAGTAACGGTTTTCGGTTTTTTATTTAAAGGTGCCTGTTGTTTACTTTTGCTTCGTTTATTTATCAAGGAAGATTGTATGATCGAAGCAAATGATGTCGTCGTGGATGCTGTTCCGGTGTCTGACAGTTATGAATATGAACTTGAGTCTGCAAGGCAGGAAGCTGAAGATATCTCGCCGTCCGCACTTGGCGACTTTGGCGGAGCCTTGTCCTGGCCGATTCCATTGAGTACTGATCAGCAGCACGAAGTGCTGAATGCCGTTCAGCTTTATATCGAAGGACTTGATGAACTATGGAAACCAGGCCAGCAACTGCTGGAGCATTTGTACCTGAACCATCCGCTTGACAGTGAAACATTAGGCAATCCTGCCAAGGCACTGGAAACACTCATTGCCAGCGCTTGCGGCCAGGCGCTTGGGCTGGCGGTACAAACCCGTTTGAAAGGCATTTCCACGGACGTCAGCATCAATGAATACGCACTGGCCGCCATTCAGTTGAATCTTGACCCGCTGTCTATTGAAAACACTCAACGCAACAGCGTCGCGGGGTTCGATCTGGCCAGTCGTCAACATTGGGGGAAACCGGTTTCGGCGGTGTTCAACAAACTACGTGAACACTTGATCAAAGAACTCATCAGCAGCCCTGAAATGGCCGGGTTAGGCGCGTACGCCTTGTTGGCAAGGAATGCCCCTCTGTTCCTGATCAAAGACATCCCGGACGGCGTCAAGTATGGCGGTCCGGCGTGGTTCAACCTGGCCGTTGCCGCTGCGACGATCCAAGCTCAATGTCCGGGCAAGCTCGCCAATATGACCTTTGCCCAGGTCATGATCTGTGCTGAACATGCTGCCATGACCGATCCGACCGTTACCCGGTATGCCCAGACAATTGCTCTGATCGATTGGGGCGTTGTCCATGTCGCCTTGGAAAAGAAAGACGATGAACGCTACACCGAAGTAGAACTTGGCGAAATAAAAGAACAGTTCAATGCTCAAATGATCGACCGGCTCAATACGCCGGTGTTATTGAAGAGCGTGTTTCAAAGTCGCAAAAGCATTGCGTTGGCCGGGCTGGAAAAGGAATTTAACAAAGACTTTCCGTTTGAAAAAGCCGCGCTTGAATGGGACAGCTCGGTAAAAGTGTTAAGTCATCTCGCGCCCGTGCCGAGCGATGTGCTAGGGCCGCAGGGCAAGTACTCGTTGCTGGACGTTGCAATGATGGATGGCAATTATCGATGGAAATCCAGCGACAAACTTCTGAACGCTGTCATTCACGACATCAACGAACTGAACCTTCGCGTGCGGGAGACTTTCAGGAAGCAGTTTGCAACGACGCTGAGCAACCTCAAGGAAGGCGCCCGGTTAACCGTAAAACACCTGATATCCGAGTTGTCGCTGGATGACCGAGAAAACCTCGAATATGGAAAGATCGATTTCTATCAACACAAGACCTACAAGCTGAGTACGAGCTTTTTTGGCAGGAGCCTGACCTACACCAGTCCGACACTGACATTGAGAGTCGAGCGCGGAACGGAAAAAAAAGTAAGCGTGTATCACATTGATTTAGGGGCCGACTCGATCACAAAAAGTGGTTCTGACCCTGCTCAAGTGGCAGAACGAACCAACGTGAATATTCCGAGCACCGTGTACACCACCGAACCCTTTTATGTCGCTGACAAATCGGTCGCTGCGAAGCTCAAGCAAGTAAGCGCGACGCAGGCCTTGCCTCCGAAAAGCTACTCCAGCGAGAGAACCCTGACGATTGCCAATGCCTTCGTTGAGCATCTTGATTACGACAGCGAGAAGATTCTGAACGCTGCTGAAGGTCAGACGACGTATGACAAGGAATGGGCGGCCATGAAATCCCGCGTGGAGTTTTTGCTCAACCTGATTCCCTTCAAATCTGCCGTTACCCATTTTGTAGAAGGCAAACATCTAGACGGAGCCATTGATCTGTTCCTCGACGTATTGGGATTCGTCACTGCTGGCCTGGGTGCCGCAGCCAAGTTGGCACAAGTGGGGGGCAGGACGGCTTCGGCAATCAGCAAAGCGCTCAGGATAGCGAAAATAATAGGGGCCGTTGTCATCAGCGAACTTAATCCGGTGAGTGGCATAGCGGCAGGTGTGCAGCTACTGGGTCGGGGGATCAAGTTCGTGGGCGTTAAAGGGCTGCACCAATTGAACAGACTTCGGGCGTCTGCGAGCGGGTATGACGTGCTGCTCGGAGTCAGTAAGGCGCACGGGCCGACAGTGCTGGGCACCTTCAAAGTGGGTGAGCAAAGTATCGAGGGCGTGGGGGTATTGAAAAATGACAATTGGCACCAGTACAACCTGGACACCCGCAGGCTTTATGGTCCGCCGGGCAATTTCACGCCTCAACGTTTCTGCTGGGGTGGAACCTTGGGCAGTGAGGCAAAATCCCGTGTCTATTTGAATTTTCATAACAATGTCGAATTTGCACGGAACAAGAATAATCTTCGAGCTTTTGAACGTGGTTATACGCAAGGGAATGTAATCGCAATCGATGGCTACACTCCTGGAATGAAATTTGATGAATTGATTGAGTTGGTATCAGAGCCTGGTCTCAAGCCTGAAGAAATAGGGGCTTTGACAAAAGAAATAAAAACAAAAATTCTCAGCGACGCTCGTTATAGTTCAAACCTTCTTGCCATGGATTTGAAAGGTTTGGCTGTCGAGGTGGTTCCTGTTTCGCAGGGGCTGTATCTGGCTCACGTCAATATGGTCTCCAGAGGTGAGTGCGCAGGACTCTCAAATGCCATGGCCTACGCTATTCATCACGGAAACGAAGACATACTGCTTAAAAATATTCCCAGAGCTGCGCTGGCGAAAGAGGCGCCTGAATCCACCAAATTTATCTCCGACATGACGGAGTTTCACAATACGGTGAACAATAAGGAGTCTTTTCATATGGGCGCAGCCAAGACGAAAATGGACGCCGACGAAATTATCGATGCACTGGAAAGTTCTCCTGATTCGAAAACACTCAGGCTGGCCTCCAAAGATCATGCAATGCTTGCAGGTATAAGAGTCAGGAACGGTAGACCAGAGTGGTTCTTTTACGAGCCTAACTCTGGATTTGCGAAGTTTGCCAGCCCCGACGCCATGAGACAGGGCATGCATAAGGTACTGGAAAGCGGAGCGCTGGCCGCGACGTTAAACACCTATGGAAGAAGGCGTGGTGGTCGTGACTTCAACGTCAGTGAATTTGATCCCGCCGATATTGATGGCGGTTACATTAGCCGCCACCGCGTCGAGCATCTTTCGTCTGTTGAATTGCCTGATCCAGAAGAACTGGTCGCGGTTCAGACTCTCCATTAAAGCGTTTGCCAAGGTTCCCGGAGCTGGATAAAAACGCCAGACGAAAAGACGATGCACCAAGGTTGTGCAATACTCGCCGCCGTTTTCAGTGGCGAGTTTTCCTACATTTGCCAGTTGATCCGCCGGGTCTACTGGCATTCTTGCGACAACTCCCACTGAATCTTGTGGTTTATAGAGTGAAAAGACCTGCGACAAGGTTTTTATACTGACGCCCCGCTGATCTTGCAGGCTGTCCTGCAAGACGCGTTTGCCCACGAAGCAGACGCGGTTTTCAACGAGCCAAGGCTAATCGGCCGACGCTTGAACACTCGGTGGCCATATCCAATAACAAGACGAGGTTGCACCCCTATGCCAGTTGGCAATCACCTGCCTCACGGCGAAACCGCTCAGGGCGGTCCGCTTAAACGCGAACTCGGCGAACGGCATATTCGCCTGATGGCCCTCGGAGCCTGTATCGGCGTCGGTCTGTTTCTCGGTTCGGCCAAGGCCATTGAAATGGCCGGCCCGGCGATCATGCTCTCCTACATTCTTGGCGGTCTGGCGATCCTGGTGATCATGCGCGCCCTTGGCGAAATGGCCGTGCATAACCCGGTGGCCGGTTCGTTCAGCCGCTACGCGCAAGACTACCTCGGCCCGTTGGCAGGCTTTCTCACGGGCTGGAACTACTGGTTTCTGTGGTTGGTGACGTGTGTCGCGGAAATCACTGCCGTCGCCGTGTACATGGGCATCTGGTTCCCCGATGTGCCGCGCTGGATCTGGGCCCTCGCAGCGCTGATCAGCATGGGCTCGGTCAACCTGATCGCGGTCAAAGCCTTCGGTGAGTTCGAATTCTGGTTCGCCCTGATCAAGATCGTCACCATCATCGCCATGGTGATTGGCGGCATCGGCGTTATCGCCTTCGGTTTCGGCAACGACGGCGTTGCGCTGGGGATTTCCAACCTGTGGAGCCATGGCGGCTTTATGCCAAACGGTGTGCAGGGTGTGCTGATGTCCCTGCAAATGGTGATGTTCGCCTACCTCGGCGTCGAGATGATCGGCCTGACCGCAGGCGAAGCGAAGAACCCGCAGAAGACCATCCCCGATGCGATCGGCTCGGTGTTCTGGCGGATTCTGCTGTTCTACGTCGGCGCGCTGTTCGTGATCCTGTCGATTTACCCATGGAACGAAATCGGCACTCAGGGCAGTCCGTTCGTGATGACGTTCGAGCGTCTGGGCATCAAGACCGCAGCAGGCATCATCAACTTCGTGGTGATCACGGCGGCATTGTCGTCGTGCAACGGCGGTATCTTCAGCACCGGGCGCATGCTCTATAGCCTGGCGCAGAATGGGCAGGCCCCGGCCGGTTTTGCCAAGACGTCCAGTAACGGCGTGCCGCGTCGCGCATTGCTGCTGTCGATTGGCGCACTGCTGCTGGGCGTATTGCTCAACTATCTGGTGCCGGAAAAAGTCTTCGTCTGGGTGACGTCGATTGCCACTTTCGGCGCAATCTGGACCTGGGTGATGATCCTGCTGGCCCAGCTCAAATTCCGCAAAGGCCTGAGCGCCAGCGAACGTGCCGCCCTCAAATACAAGATGTGGCTGTACCCGGTCAGTTCGTACTTTGCGTTGGCGTTCCTGGTGCTGGTGGTCGGCCTGATGGCGTACTTCCCCGACACCCGCGTGGCGCTCTATGTGGGCCCAGCATTCCTGGTGGTGCTGACGGTGTTGTTCTACGTGTTCAAGCTGCAACCGACCCAGGTGTCGCAAGGCGCGGTGCGTTCGGCTTCGTAAGTGAAGGACGTTGAAACGGCGAAGCCCCGGTCGAGAGATCGGGGCTTTTTTATTAGGGCGGCGCGGTCGCTGCACGGATGAAATACGTATGACCGTTGGTCGGAATAACCCTCGTACCTGTAATTTCTGACAGTAGACCGCCCCTGCGCCATGGCCTAGCTTGAAGACCCGACAAGTCGGAGTCAGCAAGGAACGGACATGAAAGGAATCACCGCAATCGGCGTGATCGGCTTTGCAGATGCGCTGATCCACTGGCAAATATTTTTCGTGCTCTGCACCGCGGTCGGCCTCGATCAGGCATCGAGCAATTTTGCGGCGTTTTGCGTGGCCGCTGCGTTCACGTTTTACGTGAACGCGCTTTACACGTTCGAGAGAGAAACCTCGGTGTTCGCTTACCTGATGTTTGTCGGCGCAATGGGCGCGGTGAGTTTCGGCGTGGGCGTGATTGCCGATGCCTGTCATCTTCCCGGCCTGGTGACGGTGGCTTCTTTTTCACTGATCAACATTTTATTGGGGTACTGCTTTTTCCGGTTTGTGCTCTTTCGGGAGCGTCGGATATGAACGTATCGGTGACTGATTGCCCTCCAGCGTCCGAGAATCGTGTGACTTCACAACCTTTCGTGGTCGACCTGGACGGCACTCTCCTCAAGTCCGATTTGCTGTTCGAATGCGCAATGGCCTTTGTGCGCAGCAATCCTTTGCAATGTCTGAAACCGTTGGCCTGGCTCACGCATGGCAAAGCGTATTTGAAAGAGCAGTTGGCACAATCAACGGACATCGATGTCGCGACCTTGCCCTACGATCCCGACGTGCTCTGGATGATTGAGGCGCAACGCAACAGCGGCCGAAAAATAGTCCTCGCCACGGCCAGCCACTACTCATTGGCAGTGCGCATTGCCGAGCACCTTCAGGTGTTTGATGAGGTGTTGGGGACGACCCTTGAGCGCAACCTGTCAGGGGCGCATAAACGTGATGTGCTGGTGACGTTGTACGGTGAGGAAGGGTTCGACTACGTCGGTAATTCATTTGACGATCTGCCGATATGGCGCTCGGCCAGGCAAGCCTATGTCGTCAATCCGTTCCCGGGCGTCGAGCGTGCCATTCGGCACCAGGGCAAGATTGTTCAGGTGATTCGCTCTGACGCGACGACATTCAGGCGTTGGTATAAAGCCTTGCGCATTCATCAATGGGTGAAGAACGCGCTGATTTTTGTTCCTCTGCTCGCCGCCCATCAACTGGCCAATCCACTGCCGCTTTGGCACGGTGTGCTGGCTTTCGTGTTTTTCGGATTGTGTGCATCGGGTGTCTACGTCCTCAATGACCTGCTCGATCTTGCCGATGATCGCAAGCATCCAACCAAGCGCCATCGACCCTTCGCCAGTGGATCTTTGTCGATCAAGTCCGGGTTGATGGTTTTTCCTTTGCTCTTGTTGGTGTCCTTCACGGGCGCCTGGGTTTGGCTGCCTCGCTCATTCGTGGCGGTGCTCGCCTGCTATTACGTGCTGACACTGATTTATTCACTGGTGTTGAAGCGGCTGATGGCACTCGACGTGATTACCCTGGCGCTGCTGTACACCCTGCGCATCATTGCCGGCGGCGCCGCTTTTGAACTGGAATTGACTGGCTGGATGCTCGCCTTCTCCATGTTCATGTTTTTGAGTCTGGCGCTGGTCAAGCGCTATGCCGAACTGTTGGTCGCCCTGCACAGTGGCATCACCGGTAAAACCGGTGGCCGGGATTACTTTCCCGCCGATCTGGCCATGCTTTCATCATTGGGCGCTGCGTCCGGTTATCTCACCGTCATGGTGCTGGCGCTGTACATCCATGACAGCGAGACCATCGCGCTCTATGCGCATCCACGATGGATCTGGCTTGCCTGCCCTGTGTTGCTGCTGTGGATCACCCGGATCTGGCTGCTGACCCATCGCGGTCGCATGAATGACGACCCGGTAGTGTTCGCACTGCGCGATCACTTGAGTCTGGCGATGGGGGCGGTGTTCTGCCTGATTTTCTGGGCGGCGGCATGAAGTCTTTGCTGGCCTCATGGGGAGCCTATCCCCGTACCCCGCAAACCGGCCACCCCTGCCACTGGCAAACTGACGTCGGATCGCAGTGGCAGCGGTTGATCCAAACCCACGGCACAACGTTGCCGTTCGGCAATGGCCGCAGCTATGGCGACAGCTGTCTGGCCGTCAGTGATCATGTGTTGCAGTTACGTCCCTTGAATCGTTTCATCGAGGCTGACTGGGAGAACGGTGAGATTTGCGCCGAGGCCGGAGTGACCTTGGGCGAGATTTTGCTGCTGTCTATCCCCCATGGCTGGTTTTTGCAGGTCACACCCGGGACGCGGCATGTCACGCTGGGCGGAGCCGTGGCCAATGATGTACACGGCAAGAACCATCACCGGTGCGGTACGTTTGCCCATTCGGTGGTGAGTTTTGGTTTACACCGATCCATGCAACCGCCGATGGTCTGTTCCCCGACAGAGAATCCCCAGTGGTTTGCCGCCACCCTGGGTGGCCTGGGCCTGACGGGCGTCATCACGTGGGTGAAGATCCGTCTGCGCAAGATCCAGTCCAGTCTGATCGACACCACGCGGGTTCGTTTTGAAGGGCTGAATGACTTCTTCGCCTTATCCGCCGAAATGGATGCCCGCCACGAGTACAGCGTTGCATGGATCGACTGTCTGGCCAGCGGCAATGCGCGAGGGCGCGGTGTTTTTACCGCTGGCGATCATCGCGAAACGGGTGCGCTTGAGGCCGCAGTACAGCGTTCGCTGCACATGCCGATATGGCCACCGGTGTCGCTGATCAATCCGCTCACTTTGAAGCTGTTCAACCGTCATTACTGGCAGCGACAACCAGCCAGCAGACAATGCCGGACGGTCGCCTACAGTCCGTTTTTCTATCCACTGGATGGCATCGAACACTGGAACCGCATCTACGGACGCAAGGGCTTCCAGCAGTTTCAGTGTGTTTTGCCAAGCAAGGTGGCGCAAGCAGCCTTGTCCGAGCTACTCAATTCCATCGCCCGCAGCGGTTCCGGCTCCTTTCTCGCTGTACTCAAGCGCTGCGGCGATATGGCTTCCCCTGGGCTGCTGTCCTTTCCAATGCCGGGCACTTCACTGGCATTGGATTTTGCGCAGAACAATGCCCTGACGAAAAAACTCTTGCCGCGTCTGGATGCCATCGTCCGCGAAGCGGGGGGCCGTTTGTACCCGGCGAAAGACGCCCACATGAGCGGCAGTGATTTTCGCCAAGCCTATCCCGCCTGGGAGCAAGTGGAAGCCATGCGCGACCCGGCCCTGATTTCCCGTTTCTGGCAGCGAGTTCTGCGATGAAAAAAATATTGATAGTGGGCGCCACATCGGCCATTGCCAGCGCCTGCGCGCGACGGTGGGCGGCTGAACGGAGCGAGTTTTTTCTCGTCGCCAGGGATGGGCAAAAGCTGCAGCAAACCTGCGCCGATCTGCAGGCCCGAGGTGCGCGAGCGGTGACACCGTATGTGATGGACGTCAGCGATACCGCCGAACACGCCGTCATGTTCGAGCGCTGCCTGACGACGTTGCAGACAGTGGATATCTGCCTGATTGCCTACGGCACCTTGCCGAATCAACGTGAGTGCGAACAATCCGTTGAGATGACCGCGAAGGCATTTGCCAATAACGCCACTTCAGTGATTACCCTGCTGACGCTGTTGGCTAATGGCATGGCCGTTCAGCACCATGGCACGTTAGCCGTCATTTCCTCCGTTGCCGGCGATCGCGGACGCCCTTCCAATTATGTGTATGGCGCAGCCAAAGCGGCGGTTACCGCGTTTTGCGAAGGGTTGCGCCCACGCTTGTACAAGTCGGGTGTGCATGTAATCACCATCAAACCCGGTTTTGTCGATACACCGATGACTCAAGGGCTGGCGATACCGGCGCTGCTGATTGCGCAACCGGATGCCGTTGCCCGACGAATCGTTTCAGGTATTGAACGCAAGAGGACGGTGCTTTACGTACCCGGATTCTGGGCGTGGATCATGTGGTTGATTCGGGCCATACCGCAACCGGTTTTCAAGAGGCTGAACCTATGAACCAGGCGCTGATGCTCTCCGGGTGGCGCTATCGGGTGCTGATCGGTTCGGTGGTCTGCTCCGCCCTCGCGTACCTGGCCGTTTCCCTGTGGGGTGGGTGGTCGGCCGTGAGCGCGGCCGTCAGTCGAGTGGGGTGGTGGCAGGGCGGGCAAATCGTCGGACTGGTGCTGCTTGGTTACGGTTTGCGATTTTTGCGGTGGCAGATCTATCTCAATGCCCTGCGCCATCCGCTGTCTTGGCGGCCGAGTCTGAAAATCTATCTGGCAGGGTTCGCCTTGACCACCACCCCCGGCAAGGCTGGCGAGGCGTTGCGCGGGGTTTTGCTCAAGCGCTGGGACGTGCCTTATCCACACAGTTTTGCCGCGCTGTTCAGTGAGCGCCTCTCGGATTTGCTGGCGATGGTGGTGTTGGCCTTGTTCGGCCTGAGCGCGCACCCCGAATGGTTGTCGATGATCGGCGTTTGTCTGGTGCTATTGGCGTGCTGCGTCTTGCTGGTGTCACGGCCAGAACTTGTCAGTGCCATTGATCGGCGGGTCGAACAAAGGCGCGGCTGGTTTCCCCGCCTGTTGCGTCATGTCGTTCAAGTGTTGCACCAGTCCCACAGTTGCCACACCCCACGTCGCCAGATCGGCGCGACGTTGTTGAGTCTTCTGGCCTGGGGGCTGGAAGCGCTGGCGTTTTACTGGATTCTCAATGCCATGGGCGCGGGTATACCTCTGACATTCGCGATGTTCATTTATGCCGTTTCCATGTTGGCCGGGGCATTAAGTTTTATGCCCGGCGGGTTGGGCAGTGCCGAAGCGGTGATGGTGACGTTACTGGTGTCGGGCGGCGTGGGGGTGCCGGATGCGATTGCGGCAACGGGGTTGTTGCGGTTGGCGACGTTGTGGCTGGCGGTTGGGGTAGGCGCTGTGGCGTTGTCGAGAATCAAGGTCGAGATATAGGGAATGATCAAGTCGCGTGACTAATCAGGAGCAATTAAGAAATGAAGTTTAAACTTGAGAGCAGGTCGCTAGCGGTTTATGTGTCGCTGGTAGCAGCCATGTTGGTGGGTGTTTATTTGCGATTGCGTCATATCGATTCCAGAGGCCTCTGGCTTGATGAGGCCTTTAGCGTTTCGGTCAGTGATCCTGTTCATCATTTTGTTGATGTTTATCGCGCGACTTTAAGTGACGTTCATCCCCCGTTTTATCAGATTTTGCTATGGGTCTATTATCATTGCTTTGGCTTTGGGGAGTTTACAGGGCGATATCTGTCAGCTGCCCTCGGTGTATTATTGATTCCGGGCGCGTTTTTTTTGGGACGCAAACTGTTTGATCAACAGGTAGGTGTTCTGTTTGCCTGGCTTGTGGCGGTTAATTATTTCCTGATTCGATACTCTAATGAAACTCGCTCTTATGCGCTTTTGGTGTTTTTAACGGTTGTGTCCTTTTGGCTATTTATACGTTGTGTCAGGCAGTCCGGATTTATTGATTTTTTGGGTTATTTTGTTGTTTCTGCCATGTTGATAAATACCCATTATTTTGGTTATCTGGCGGTGATTTCTCAGGCGTGTCTTGCACTCTACATATTGCTGAAAAAAGACCTTGCCCTCAATGTTTTTTATAGGTTTTTGGGCGCAGGTTTTTTTACCGTTTTAACCGTCCTTCCGGGCCTTTCGTATACGAAAGTGGCCTTCGGTCGCCAAGACTTCTGGATTCCCCCCCCGGGCGAAAATTTTTTCTTTGTTGTTTTTTCTGAATATTTTGGCAATGCGTTTTTGGCATTCATGGCGGCAATAATGTTCATTGCCGGATTCGTGTCGCTGACAGTAAGTGATCGAAAAAAAGAATCTTTTCGGCTGCTGGTGTTCTGGTTGATGTTAGGTGTGGTGGTACCGTATGTATGCTCTGTTTATTTTACGCCTGTGACAACCGTTCGAAATTTTATTGTTTTACTGCCGGTTGTATTGTTGTTGATTGCTTTTGCTATCGAGGGAGTCAAAGATAAAGCAGTCAGGATGTTAGTGCTTGTGGTGTTTTTATGCTTTTCTGCAACACCGGTGTTTGAGGGCAGCAGTAAATTTGTGCAGGGGCAGAACCCGGCTTTTAATAGTATGCAGATGCGTGAAATTGTCGAA
This sequence comes from Pseudomonas sp. EA_65y_Pfl2_P78, assembly GCF_963970495.1. Classification (NCBI taxonomy): domain Bacteria; kingdom Pseudomonadati; phylum Pseudomonadota; class Gammaproteobacteria; order Pseudomonadales; family Pseudomonadaceae; genus Pseudomonas; species Pseudomonas sp. EA_65y_Pfl2_P78. The sequence continues at coordinate 85,750 of NZ_CAXAON010000020.1, forward strand.
TCGGCTATCAGTAAAGGTCATGGTGTTCCGGTTTATTCGATTGATGATATTCAGTTTGGAGTGTATTTCAAGTTGCTAGGGTCCCCTGTGCATGTTGAAAATTTCAAAAAACTTGCGTCCGACCTGAACGCTATGCGGTCGCCGGAAAAATTTTATGTTCTGGAAACAACATATACTCCAAGCCTGGAGTCGGATGAGGTTTTTTTAAAGCAGTTCAAGGTTGTACTTATCAGCAAGGAAGAACTGAATGAGGTGCGCTTGTTGGAGTTTCGCTCACTGAAGCCATAGGCTCGGAGAGGGGCGTACCTACTCAATAGCGTAGGTACGCCAAATTGCAATTACGGCACTGCCACTTCCATCGGCTCAAAACTGTCTGTCCGCGCCATCTGCCACATCCGCGAGTAAAACTCGCCGTTCACTTCCCCGGTGAGCAATTCCCCTGGCTTCAAAAACACATGCAGTTGCGAGAACAGTTTGATCTCGGTCGCCGACATGCGTCGAACCAGGTGCTTGGCCGACAGTTGCGAAGGATGTTCCAGTCCGGCCGCTGCGAGCATTTCCGCCAAAGCCTTCAACGTGTTGCGATGGAAATTGAACACGCGCTGGGCCTTGTCCGGCACGACCAGTGCGCGTTGGCGCAAGGCGTCCTGAGTGGCGACGCCGGTCGGGCATTTGTTGGTGTGGCAGCTTTGCGACTGGATGCAACCGATGGCGAACATGAAGCCGCGTGCCGAGTTGGCCCAGTCAGCGCCGATGGCCAGCACGCTGGCAATGTCGAAGGCGCTGACGATCTTGCCGCTGGCGCCGAGTTTGATCTTGTCGCGCAGGTTCAGGCCGACCAGGGTGTTGTGCACGAACAGTAGACCTTCGCGCATCGGCACGCCGATGTGGTCGGTGAATTCCACGGGGGCCGCGCCGGTGCCGCCTTCCTTGCCGTCGACGACGATGAAGTCGGGGAGGATGCCGGTTTCGAGCATGGCTTTGGCGATGCCCATGAATTCCCACGGGTGGCCGAGGCAGAACTTGAAGCCCACCGGTTTGCCGCCGGACAGTTCACGCAGTTGCTGGATGAAATGCATCATTTCGATTGGCGTGGAAAACGCACTGTGGCGTGACGGCGAGACGCAGTCTTCGCCCATCATGATGCCGCGGGTGTCGGCGATTTCCCGGGTGACTTTGTGTTTCGGCAGAATCCCGCCGTGGCCGGGTTTGGCGCCTTGGCTCATCTTGATTTCGATCATCCGCACTTGCGGGTTTTGCGCTTGCGTGGCGAAGCGTTCCGGGTCGAAACGGCCGTCGCTGGTGCGGCAACCGAAGTAGCCGCTGCCCAGCTCCCAGGTCAGGTCGCCGCCGTTTTCGCGGTGATACGGGCTGATGCTGCCTTCGCCGGTGTCGTGGGCGAAGTTACCGAGTTTGGCGCCCTGGTTGAGCGCGCGAATCGCGTTGGCGCTGAGTGAACCGAAGCTCATCGCCGAGATGTTGAACACCGACGCCGAGTACGGTTGAGTGCACTGCGGGCCGCCGACGGTGACGCGGAAACTGCTGGGGTCGCTCAACGGCGCCGGGCGCATCGAATGACCGATGAATTCGAAGCCCGATTGATAGACATCGATCAGCGTGCCGAACGGTTTGTCGGCGCTTTCATTTTTCGCCCGTGAGTACACCAGCGAACGCTGGGCGCGGGAGAAGGGCAGGGCGTCGCTGTCGGACTCCAGCAGGTATTGGCGGATTTCCGGGCGGATGCCTTCGACCAGGTATCGAATGTTGCCCAGGATCGGGTAATTGCGGCGTACCGCGTGCGGGCTCTGCATCAAGTCGAACAGGCCGACCAGGCTCAATACACCGGTGACGGCAGTGATCGGCCAGAGCCAGTCGTGTTCGAGAAAGGGCAGGCTGGCGAGGGTGAATATCACGCAGACGGCAAAGAAGGCGTAGCGGCTCAGGAGGGACAGGCTCATACGGTTTCCTTGGTTCGGACTCAATGGGTGTGGCCGCCGCAGATTCTCTGTGGCTGCGGGCTTGCTCGCGCAAACGCTGCAATCAGGCGTTCTGCGCCTGAAGAACAATCGAAAACAGCTCGGCCCGGGAGGTGATCCCAGGTTTGCTGTACCGGTGTTTCTTATGGGCATTAACGGTTTATACGGCGATTTCCAGCTTACGGGCGAATTCTTTGCTGGAGCAACCGCTGAGCATCAAACGCCTGACGGCGCGGTGCCAGGCGATGGTGTCAGACGAGAGTGTCACGCCTCGACCCCTTCCCGCAGGGATCAAGCGGCTGACGGTGTCTGGCGCATCGGCAGTTCGACGCGAAAGGTCGTGCCTACGCCCAACTCGCTGCTCACCGAAATGTCTCCACCATGCTTTTTCACAATGCCGTAGGACAGGGACAAACCGAGACCAGTCCCCTGGCCGACCGGTTTGGTGGTGAAGAAGGGGTCGAAGATTTTTTGCAGGGTGTCCGGTGCGATACCTGATCCGGTATCGGCCACTTCAACCCAGGCGATGTCGGCCTGCTGCCCGGTGCGCAGGGTGATGATGCCGCGTTCCTGCCCCATGGCCTGAGCCGCGTTGACCACCAGGTTCATGATGACCTGATTGATTTGCGACGGCAGGCACTCGATGTCCGGCAACGGCTGATACTCCTTGATCACGTCGGCCTTGTATTTGAGTTCGCTGGCGACGATGTTCAGGGTCGACTCGATGCCTTGTTGCAGATTGGCCCACTGCCATTGCTGGTTGGAATCGACCCGGGAAAAATCTTTCAGGTCCTTGACGATCTGCCCGACCCGGCCGATGCCGTCCTTGGATTCGCGGATCAGCACGGGAATGTCTTCGAGCAGAAAATCCAGTTCGACGTCCTGGCGCAATTGCTCCAGCCGTGACGCCGATTCGCTGTCCGGGGCGTGCCCGAGCGTCTGGTAGGCGTCGAGCATGGTCAGCAGTTGTTTGAAGTAGCCGTCCAGTGTGCCGAGGTTGGAGGAAATGAAGCCGATCGGGTTATTGATTTCATGGGCCACGCCCGCCGCCAGTTGCCCCAGTGACGCGAGTTTTTCCGATTGCACCAGTTGTCCTTCCAATTGCTTGCGCTCGTCGACTTCTCTCTGCAGTTCTTCGCTGGCCTGCTTGAACTGGGCGGTGCGCTGATCCACCAGATGTTCCAGATTGTGCATTTGCAGGGAGGCCCGTTCAGTCATCTGCCATTTGGTGAGCAGTGTGTTGGCCATCTGTTGCACTTCGATGTTGTCGAACGGTTTTTTCAGGATCAGCAGTCGATCATGAGCGTGCAGGCGTTCCAGCAGTTCGTCCCAGGAGTAATCCGAGTACGCGGTACACACCACTACCTGCAACTGCGGATCCTCTTTCCACAGGTGTTCGATGGTTTTCGCACCGTCCCAGCCATCGGGCATGCGCATATCGACGAAAGCCAGCGCATAGGGGCGCTGCTCCTGCATGGCCTGAACCAGTTTGCCCAGACCTTCCTCGCCGCCATAGGCCGAATCCAGCTCGAACCGAGGACGCTCGATTCGGGCCTGGGTGCCGAACAGTGCTGCCTCCATTTCGTCCAGTTCCACCGACTGTGCCGCCGGAGCGAGGATCTTGCGAAAGTCTTCATGAATCGACGGCATGTCGTCGATCAGTAGAATGCGGCGATTCGAAAGCTCACTCATGCGTTCTCCGTTACGCTGATCAGGGGGATCTGCAGGGTGAATAACGCACCCTTGCCCGGCCCGTCGCTGTGGGCGGTGAGATGGCCGTTCATCTCGATGGCCGCCAGGGCGCAGCTGTGCAGGCCAAACCCGTGGCCTTCCTTGCGGGTGGTGAAACCATGGGCAAAAATGCGCGTCATGTTCTGCGGCTCTATGCCCTCGCCATCGTCCCGGACGCTGATTTCGAGGAAGTTTTCATCCGCGATTCTGACCCCCAGAGTCATGGTGCGTGGGCGGTTGCTGAGGTCCGACATCGCGTATTTGGCATTGCTGATGAGGTTGATCAGGATCAGTAGCAAGCGGTGTTTGTCGCCCATCACTTGCGGCACATCGGCGTACTCCTTGACCACCGTGACGTGATGCCGGGTCAGGGCCCCGGCGTTCATGCGCAGGGCGTCTTCGAGCAGTTCGTTGATGAACAGCGGCTCGGTCATGCTGTTGGCCCCGGCATAGGACTGCTGGGTGGCGACGATGTCCTTGATGTGGTCGACGCTTTTGTTCATCTGGTTCAATTCGTCGGCCATTTCCTGCTGTTCCTGAGAGATCGCGCCGACCAGTTGATTGAGGTAACCGGGCAGCAATTTGCCCTTGGCGTCCTCGCTGAGGAAATGGCCAAGGTCGTGCGGATGTTCGTTGATCAATTGCATGGCCTTGCCCAATCCCAGTGATTTGCTGGCGCGCAGCTTTCGTGCGATCAGGTCGCAAGAGATGTTCACACTGTTGAGCACATTGCCGACGTTGTGCAGCACGTTGGTCGCGATTTCCGCCATACCGGCCTGGCGCGCGGCGTCGAGCAATTCGCTCTGGGCGTTCTTGAGCTCGCGGGTGCGCTCCTCGACCCGTTGCTCCAGCGCATCGTTGGCGGTCTGCAAGGCGCTATTGACCCGATTGATTTCGGCGAAACTGCGGATCAGGCGAACGGCCAGCCATATCAGTGACATCATCAACAGCACGGAAAACAGCAGCAGGTAGAAGTGGTATTTCCTTTCGATGACTTCGACGCGTTGCTGATCCATGTCAAGCATGGTGGTGATGTTGTCCAGACGTTCGGCCACTGGAATGGCTTCGATGTTTTCGAGCAACTGATTGACCCGTGGTTGCTCGCGCGCAATCAGGGCGATGTGATTGCTCATGATCCTGATCGGGCTTTGAAACTCCGCGGGCAGGCGTTGTGCATTCACTGCCAGTTTGTTCAACCCTAACTCGATGTCGGCAGCTTTGTCGGCGGAGGTGACCTGGGCGAACTCCAGGGCACTGAGTAGCAGGTCGTAGGTATCGGTGGTGATGTTCTGCAACTGCAACTTGTCGAAATCAGGCAGATTGGCCAGTTGCGCCTGGATGTCGTCTTCGGCGGTTGGCAAAAAGGCCAGAGAGTTACGCAACAGGGCGTTGTGCGACTTGAACTGTTCGACCAGACGGGTTTTTTCCTGCATCGCGTGCAGGAACCCCTCGTGGGCGTCGTTCCATAGGACGGAGTCGTTGCGACCATGCCCGGACTCCAGGGAGTCGAAGCGCTCCCAGAGCCGGGTCATCTCGTTCATTGGCGATACCAGGGGGTCGTAGTTGTGGGAGATCGCCACCCTGGCTTTGAGAATCTCGTTTTCCCACAGAGCGTTCTGCTGTTTGATCTGCCGGACCAGGTCCCTTGACTCGGTGTACGTCATGGTTTGTTCGGAGCTTGACTTGAAATAGAGAAACAGCAGGATCGAGGCCAGCACCACCGCGACCAGCGTGAGCAACAGCAGGCTGGTGTGGCGTGAGATGTTCTTCATGGCTTGCCCTCCCATTGGCCGGTCAGGGTCTTGAGAAACAGGATGATCAGGTGCTTGTCTTCTTCGCTCGGCATGCGCCCCAACTGGTACTGGAACATCACGTCCACCGCCCGTTCGAGGGTGGGCGCCGAGCCGTCGTGAAAGTACGGCGCGGTCATTGCGACATTGCGCAGGCTCGGCACTTTGAACACGGCACGATCCGCTTCGTCGCCGGTGACATTGAAACGTCCCTGGTCGGCCACTGTCGGGTTGCCGCGATCGGCAATGTAGTCGCCGAACACGCCGAATTTCTGGAACATGTTGCCGCCGATGTTCACCCCTTGGTGGCAGGCAATGCAGCCGTATTCCTTGAAGCGCTGGTAGCCGTACTTCTCCTCGAGAGTCAGGATGTCCGTGTTGCCCAGCAGGTATTGATCGAAACGGGAATTGTGGGTTAGCAAGGTGCGTTCATAGGTGGACAGTGCTTGCTGGATATTGGCCTTGGTCACACCGTCCGGGTAGGTGGCGGCGAAGTCCCGGCGGTAGTCGGCGTCGTTGGCGATGCGTTCGACGACGGTGCTCCAGTCGTTGCCCATTTCATGGGGGCTGGTAATGACCACGTCGCTCTGCTGCTCCAGTGTCTCGACGCGGCCGTCCCAGAACTGGCGGAAGTTCAGGCTGGCGTTGAACACCGTCGGTGTGTTGACGGCCACCGGTTTGCCGTCGAACCCCAGTGACAAGGCTCGGCTGTCGGCACCGTTCTTGTCCAGTTGGTGGCAACTGGTGCAGGACAGGCTGTTGTTGATCGATAACCTTGGCTCGTGGAATAACCGGCGGCCGAGTTCAACGCGCCGGGCATCCTGCGCCGGTGCGGCGGGCAGGGGGATGAGCGGTTCGTCCAGCGGCTCGGCGTGGGCACCGATACAGAGTCCACAAAGCAGCAACGCCATGAAAGGGGGGTAAAGGCTCATCGGCAATCGTCTCCTTGACTCTCGTGGCCGGTTTCGGGGCGTGCATCAAACTGTCCAGGGCGGTGGGGACGTGGCGGCCAGCAAGTGCGCAAAAGCGTCGGCAGGCAGGGCTTTGCTGAAGTAGTAGCCTTGGCCTTCTTCGCAGTGGTGGGCCTTGAGAAAGGCCAGTTGTTCTGCGGTTTCGATGCCTTCGGCGATGACGTTCAATCCCAGACTTTTTCCCAGGCTGATGATGGCGCTGACGAGGGCGGCATCATTGCTGTCGTGGCTCAGACCGCGAATGAACGATTGATCGATCTTCAGCACATCAATGGGAAACCGGCGCAGGTAGCTCAGGCTTGAATAGCCGGTGCCGAAGTCGTCGATGGACAGTCGTGTGCCCAGTGCCTGCAGGCGATTGAGTGCGGTCATTGTCGCTTCGACGTTTTGCATCAGTACGCCTTCAGTGATTTCCAGTTCCAGCCAGCCGGCGTCCAGCCCCGACTGCCTGAGCACGTGCTCGACGCCTTCGACGAAGTCGCGCTGGCGAATATCGATGGGCGAGATGTTCACCGACATGCGGATCGGCGGCAGTCCCGCCACTTGCCAGGCCCGAGTCTGACGACAGGCCTCGGCCAGCACCCATTGGGTCAGTGGCACGATCAGTCCGCTGTCCTCGGCCACCGGAATGAAGTCCGAGGGATAGACCGTGCCGTGCCCCGGTTTCTGCCAGCGCACCAGCGCCTCGGCACCGACCACCCTGGCGCTGCGCAGGTCGATTTTCGGTTGGTAGTGCAGGACGAACTCTTGCCGTTTCAGCGCCAGACGAATGCCCGATTCGATGCTTTGCTGTTCGCGTGCGCGCTGGTTCATCGCGTCGATGAAGAAACCGATGTCGTTGGGGCCGTTTTCCTTGACGTTACGCATCGCGGTTTCGGCCTTCTTGATCAACTCGATGGCATCCAGTCCGTCTTCGGGATAGACGCTGATGCCCAGACTGGCGGTGACGCTGACGTCATGGCCGGCAATCGTCTGCGGCAGGCGAATGGCCGCGAGCACTTTTTCGGCGATGGCGTGGGTCTGCTGTGGATGGCTGATGTCGGTGAGGATCACCACGAACTCGTCTGAACCGTAGCGAAAGACCGAGTCTGATCCGCGTATGCACAGCAACAGTTGCTGTCCGACACGCTTGAGCATTTCGTCGCCCGCCGGATGGCCCAACGCATTATTGATGCGCTTGAACCGGTCCAGACCGAGGAACATCACCACCAGTTGCTTGTCATGGCGCCGGCAGACGGCCAGGGCCTGGCTCAGGCGATCACCGAGCAGGGTGCTGTTGGGTAAACCGGTGAGGGTGTCGTATTGCAGCAGGCGCGACACCTTCAGCAGTTCGTGAACCCGCGCCTCGATGGTTCGCTCAAGGCTGAGCATCTTCAGTGCCGCGTCCTGGGCCAGTTGCCATTTCCAGGTCAGGGCACTGGCCATCTGGCGGATTTCCAGGCTGTCGAACGGCTTTTTGAGAATCAGTAACTGGTCGCCGAACTCCAGCCGCTCGGCCATCGCCTCCCAGCTGTAATCGCTATAGGCGGTGCACAAGGCAATTTGCAGGTTCGGATCGGCCTGCCACAGTTGCTCGATGGTTTCCAGACCATCCCATCCCGGCGGCATGCGCATGTCGATGAAGGCAAGGGCATAAGGGTTGCCATCGGCCAGCGCGCGCAGGACCAGAGCCAAGGCTTCCTGGCCCTGGTAGGCGGAGTCTAGCTGGAAGTTCAGGTGTGGCGACTGACGGGTACCGAACAGCGTCTGTTCGAGGTGATTCAAGTCAGCCTCTTCGGGCGCCTTCGGGGCAAGGATCTTGCGGAAGTCGTCGTGAATCGCCGGTGTGTCATCGATGATCAGGATGCGCCGGTTGGATTGCGGGAATGGGGTTTTCATTCCTCATCCTCCCCCCGGGACTGGACCACCTTGTGTCCGTCCCTCAGCAGTTGGCCTGCCTGCTCGGCGCTGACCGCCTCACTGAAATAGAGCCCCTGTGCACTGGGTAATGCGGCCGCGGTGGGCGGCGCGGGATGCTGTCCCGGTGTCGGCTGGCCTTCGGCAATGATGCCGATGTCCAGATCCCGGGCGAAATTGACGATCGCCCGCAGTGCGCTGGCACCGGCTGCATCTTGAGTCGCGCTATCGATGACGCTCTGAGCAAGCTTGAGATGATTGACGCGGTAGGTTTTCAGGTAATCGAACGATGAATACTCGGTGCCGAAATCATCGATGGCGATGGTCACGCCCAGTTCACGCAGGCGTGGCAATACATCGTTGTGGGTCCACTTGGTCTGGGCCAGCGTCGCCTCGGTGACATCGAAACGCAAATCCCAGGGCGCAAGCTGCCAGCGTGCGGTGGTGCGCAGAACGTCGTAGATCAGTTCGGGGCCACTCTTGAGTTGCGCCAGAGAGAGCTTGATTGCCATCAACGGCGGTGCCACGCCTTCCTCACGCCAGAGTTGCATCTGGCGGCAGGCGCGATCCAGCACCCAGCGCCCCAGAGGAATGATCGCGCCGGTTCTTTCCGCCGCCGGGACGAAGGCGGATGCCGGCAGCAGACCGCGCCGCGGGTGCTGCCAGAGGATTTTCGCCTCCATGCCCAGAATCCGGTCGTTGTGCAGATCCATCTCCGGTGCGTAATGCAGTCTCAGCTCATCGCCCTCCAGCGCGGCCATCAACTCGCTGACGAGGGTCATGCGTTCGGCGACTTCCCGAGAGATCTCCTCCGAGTGGAAGTGATACTGGTTGCGCCCCGTTTCCTTGGCGCGGTACAGCGCCATGTCGGCTTGCCCCAGCAGGCTGTCGGCGTCGAGACTGGTCGCGCTGTAGCTGCTGATGCCGATACTGACCGAAATATGCAGCGCATTACCGGACAGGTTGTAGGGCGCCATCAGTGCGTCGCGGATATGAGACGCCATCGCGGCCGATTGGGTCGGGTCGCTGACGTCCAGTTGCAGGATCGCGAACTCGTCGCCGCCCAGGCGCGCCACCACATCGTTTTCTCGCACGCAGGCCTTGATGCGATGGGCGACTTCCTGTAACAGCAGGTCGCCGACCGGATGCCCGAGGGTGTCATTGATTCGCTTGAAGTGATCCAGGTCGAGGTAAAACACCGCGAACGGCATGGCGCCACGACGCGCGGCCGCAAACGCCTGGTGCAGACGCTCGATCAATGTGGCGCGGTTGGCCAGCCCCGTCAGGCTGTCGGAACGGGCCATCAACGCCAATTTCTCCTCGACCAGACGACGTTCGGTGATGTCCAGGATGATGCCTTCGACTTCCTGCAGCCGTCCGTCATGATCGCGCACTGGTATATAGCGGTTTTCCACCCAGCGCCAAGTGCCCTGGCCGGTGCGCAGGCGAAATTCGATCGAAGCGCCCGACGCATGCCGATCCAGCACCCTGACCATGGCCGCATCGACGTTCGCCTGATCGTCCGGGTGAATCAGCTCCTGAGCCCAGTTCGGCGAGCGCACCAGATCCGCGGCGACATGACCATAGCGAGTGATGTTGTGGGAGATGTACATCAGTGCAAACGAGGGATCGCCGCGCAGCCGATAAAGGATGGTCGGGCTGTTCTGCACGATGATATTGGCGTCGGACAATTCCCGGGTGCGTTCCTCAACCGCTTGTTCCAGCTCGTTGAGCTTCAGCGCGGCGTCTTCGGTCATTTGCCATTTGACCGTAAGGGCGCTGGCCATCTGGCGGATCTCGATTGCGTCGAAGGGCTTTTTCAGAATCAGCAAACGGTCGTTCAGCGCCAGGCGCCGGTCGATGTCTTCCCACGAATAATCGGAATAGGCCGTGCACAGGGCGACCTGCAACTTGGGGTCGACTTGCCACAGCCGTTCGATGGTTTCCAGCCCGTCCCATCCCGGTGGCATGCGCATGTCAATGAATGCCATGGCATAGGGGCGCTCATCGGCCAGCGCAGCTTCGAGTTTATCGAGTGCTTCCCTGCCCTGAAATGCCGAGTCAAGTTCGAAGTGCAGTGTCTGTGTCGCAGTCGGGGTGCCGAACAATAGACTCTCGGTCTCGCCGAGGCCGTCGTCCTGGGGGATGACAGGGCAGAGAATCTTGGCGAAATCGTCATGAATCGCCGGGCTGTCGTCGACGATGAGCACGCGGCGATTGATGTATACGGGGGGCGCCGTCATACCGCGCGGTCCACGGGGTCACATGCTGTTGTCATCGGGAGCATCCTTTCCCTCATTACGTGCCTGTTCGAAGGCCGATGGAGTCCGCCTGCGAGTTGAGCATAGTCGCGCCCTCGGCAATTTGCCTGTGCACTCGGGCTGAAGATTTGCGTGAACACTGCAGAAAATCATCTAGCCTTCAGTCAGGCGCAGGCAAGCGAGGCGGTAGGCTGGCGCGTCGTTTTCGTCCACTGTTTTGCTTGAGGTCACGCCATGGAAGAGCAATCCGCCCCGACTCTGCCTCACCGCCCCACAGTGCTGCTGGTCGATGACGAGGAGTCGATCCTCAACAGCTTGCGCCGCCTGTTGCGGGGCCAACCCTACGATGTCCTGCTGGCCACGAGCGGCGCCCAGGCACTGGAGATGCTCGAACAGCAGACGGTTGACCTGGTCATGAGCGATGCGCGTATGCCCAATATGGACGGCGCCTCGTTGCTGGCTCATGTTCGCCAACGTCATCCGGCGACCGTGCGCATCATGCTCACGGGCTACGCCGACCCGTCCGCGATCATAAAGGCGATCAATGACGGGCAGATTCACCGTTACATCAGCAAACCGTGGAATGACGAAGAGTTGCTGCTGATCCTGCGTCAGTCCCTGGAGCATCAGCATTCCGAGCGAGAACGTCAGCGCCTGGAACAGTTGGCCCGGGTGCAAAACGATCAGCTCAAACTGCTCAACAGCACCCTGGAAAAGCATGTCGCGGCGCGCACCGCCGAGCTGCAACAGACCGCCGACATGCTTGATCTGGCTTACGAAGAGCTCAAACGCAGCTATGTCACCGGCACCGAAGTGTTCTCGTTGCTGGCCAATCTGCGCTTGCCCCCGGCCAAACAGACCAACCGGCAAATCATCGAACTGGTGCGCAGCTACTGCAAACACCATGACCTGGACGAAGCCACCAGCCGTGACCTGACCATGGCGGCGGCGCTCTACAATGTCGGCAAACTGAGCTGGACCGACGGCATGATGATTACGCCTTCGGATTTGCTGCGTCATACCGATCAAGAGCGTTATCGCGGGTATCCGAAGCAGAGCGAGTCCTTGCTGATGACGCTGGACCCGATGAAAGATGCCGCACGCCTGATCCTGCATCACCAGGAGCGATGGGACGGCAGCGGTTTTCCCGACCGCCTCAAGGGCGAGGCGATTCCCTTCGGCTCGCGGTTACTGAAACTGGCGGTGGACTTCGTCGAGTTGCAACGCGGCCTGATTCTTGAGCGGCAGATGAACAGCGACGAAGCGTTGCTGTACCTGCGCCAGTACGCCGCACGCCTGTACGATCCGGAACTGGTCGAAGATTTCATTCACGTGTGTGCGGCCTTCCTCAGCGATGTCACGCTGGCCGATCCGACGGTCAAGGTACTGACCACTCGGGATCTGGCGCCGGGAATGATTCTGGCGCGCAATCTCAACGCTGATAACGGCATGTTGCTGCTCAATGCCGGCAAAACCCTCAGCGGCCTGTTGGTGGAAAAGCTGATTGCTTTCGAAGCCATGGAAGGCGGCAAATACAAGATTTTCGTCAAGGTGCCTGAGGAGGTCGACGAGCAACTCAAGGCTCAGGGTTAGCGATCTGTAAGGTGACGTCATTGGGCAGGCATGGGATCCTTGCGATTTTTTCAGGCCGGTGGCTGCCCCATGACCTCTGCACCCGTTGTCTCCCCACGCATCATTCGCATCGCCGCCGCGCTACTGCTCGGCGCTGACGGTCGCACCCTGCTGGTACGCAAGCGTGGTACCACGGCGTTCATGCAACCGGGCGGCAAGATCGAGCCCCACGAACGGCCCCTGCATGCACTGGCCCGTGAGCTGGAGGAAGAGTTGGGATTGCGTATTGACCCTTCGCAGGCGACATTCCTCGGCCAGTTCTGCGCCCCCGCCGCCAATGAGCCAGGATTTGTCGTACAGGCTGAAATCTTTCAACTGACCATCGACACCGAAGTCACCCCTGCCGCCGAAATCGAAGAGGTGGTCTGGATCGACCCGGCCACCGACGGCGATGTTGAACTGGCGCCATTGACACGCGACCTGATCCTGCCGTTTTATCGAGCCTCGCTCACCGCCATTGCCTGATCATCCACGCAAAGGACTTTGCCATGATCCCGCTTCAAGACCTGCTGATTTTCGCCGCCGCCGCGTTGCTGATGGTACTGACGCCGGGGCCGAACATGATCTACCTGATCTCGCGTTCGATCTGCCAGGGACGCAAGGCCGGTGTGACCTCGTTGCTGGGCGTGGTGGCCGGTTTTTTTGTGCACATGTTTGCAGCGGCCGCCGGTTTGACCGCGGTGTTTCTCGCGGTGCCGATGGCTTATGAGGTGTTGAAGTGGGCTGGCGCGCTGTATCTGCTGTGGCTGGCCTGGCAAGCGGTGAAACCCGGCGCACGCTCGCCGTTCGAAACGCAGCCGTTGCCGGCGGATTCGTCGCGAAAGTTGATCACCATGGGCTTTCTCACCAGCGCCCTGAATCCGAAAATTGCGGTGTTCTACCTCTCGGTATTTCCGCAGTTCATCACGCCTGAACATGGCTCGGTGTTCACCCAGAGCATCATTCTTGGCCTGACCCAGATCAGCGTCAGTTTTTCCGTCAATCTGTTGATCGCACTGTTCGCGGCGGGCATTGCATCATGGTTCGTGCGTAACCCGACGTGGCTGGCGGTGCAGCGTTATTTCATGGGCCTGGTGCTCGGCGGTCTGGCCGTGCGGCTGATGATTGAACAACGGCGAGGGGCTTGAGATGTGGATCGAACGGCTGGACGCCAGCCATGCCCTGGCCTATCGCGAGTTGATGCTCCAGGCCTACGACCGCCATCCACACGCCTTCACCTCCAGCGTGCGCGAACGGGCAGTGATGCCGCTGAGTTGGTGGGAAACGCGGCTGACCAGCAAGCTCGATGTGGTGCTCGGTGCGTTCGAGGCCGGCGTATTGGCGGGCATCGTCGGTCTGGCGTTCGAGCCTCGTGAGAAGGCCCGACACAAGGCCACGTTATTCGGCATGTACGTGTCGGCGGATTTTCGCCAGCACGGCTTGGGTTATGAACTGGTGCAAGCCGCGCTGAGCGAAGGCCAAAACCATCCCGAGCTGAAACTCATCCAGCTCACCGTCACCGCCGGCAACGATGCGGCGTTCAAGCTGTATCAACGCTGCGGCTTTATCCAGTTCGGCCTCGAGCCGCTGGCCGTGCGGGTCGGTGAAGACTATTTCGACAAGATCCACATGTGGCGTGAACTCTGACCCGTCACTGTTTCATCCTGTTCAGGCTGGTGGATCGAGGTTATCCCGCGCGCGATTGACGGTCGGTTCACCGAGCAGGGGGGGCGGTGCGGTGTGCCCGGCAAACTGTAGGCCGTGACGCAAGATTGCGTAGCCTGAGTCCATGTCTGGACATGTCTGTTAAACATTGCTGTTTAAGGTAATAAGAACACTCACCAAACCTAGCCGGGTGCAGGTGCGCGCAAATTGCTTTGGCCAAAATCGGAATCGCCCTACACGCAAAAGAGAATCACCCGGCATCAAAGCTTGAGGTCGCTCGCCAAAGTCCCCCGTTTTGCAGAACGGGACACGGATGTGACCAGACTCATCCCTCAACGCGAACTCCACGGCCAACAGCTACTCGACACCCACCAAGCCATGGACACCTTTCGACAGGCACTCAACCGCCCGGATGAACTGCCGGGTTTCGATGACATGCTCAATGCAATGGGCCTCAATCAATCCAACTACCTGCAAGGCGCCAACCAGCGAAAACTTGTCGAAGCCATTCGCAACGGCGACTGGGTCGTGGTGAAACCACGCGTTGTTGCCGATAGCGGCGGCGCCTCCTGGAACGCCTTCAAACCCGAACCACCACCCGCCCAGCATCTGGTGGAAGAGCACACCTACACCCTGCCGCAACCGGCTGAGTCGGGTTTTCACATCGTCCAGAAACCCATGAGCCGCGAAGCGCTCGAGCGTGCGCTCTACGAAACCACGCTCAGCGATGCCCTGCGCCGCGAATTCCGCTCCCTAAACCGCCATCTCGGCGAACAGGTCAAACCGGGACAAATGGTCATCTTCAGCGACTCGCGCAACTACATGTGCCGACGCGAAGAAGCGCAGATG
>NZ_CAXAON010000021.1:0-95307 GCF_963970495.1 Pseudomonas sp. EA_65y_Pfl2_P78
AAAGTTCGCAGCGATAGACCGATTTCCCGGCAGGCTCTGATTTTTCTGGCGCCTGCCGTGATCGCGCTACCCAGCCAGGCAACGAGCAACTGGCGCTCTGGCAAAGACGTTAGTTGTCCTCGTTGTCTTTGGTCCCCCAGTAGTCGTTGAGCTTTTTTCGCAGCACCAACAACGCGGCTGTTTCAGCGAGCGCCTTGTCTTTGCGGCGCAGCTCGCGCTCAAGTTCCTGGATGCGTTTCTTGTCTTTGCGAGATTGTTCCCGATCTTCTTTTTGCTGGGCCTTTTCCGATTTCTGTCCGGTGATGAAAGCTCGTCGCCAGGCGGTGATTTGTTCGGGATAAAGGCCTTTGCGGCGGCAGTACTCACCCAGGTCGATCTCAGACAAACCGGCGGCTTCAAGCACGACAGCAAACTTGGTTTCGGCTGACCAGTTCTCGGTCAACGGCTTGTTTTCAGACACTGCATTTCCTTCAGAACTGAGCTGCTTGCGCCAGTTGGACAAAGACATTTCGCTGACCCCTTCTCGCCGGGAAACCTCGGCCATCGACAGGTTCAGCGGGGGAAGCAGCATCTTAAGTAACGCGGCTCTGCGTTCAGGTGAATAGTACGGCACGACCAGTCTCTTTCCGCCCCCGATATGCTTTTTTTGGAAAAACCGGAGAGGCGACAACTATCCTGACACCGGGGGTGATAGCCCAAATGCTCAGTCCGCAAGCCTCAGGACTTAAGCAAAGCGCATCCCCCGAAAACGCACCGTCCTACGCCTTCGGCAGTGCCAAGAACGCCGATTCTTCCCTCGAGACAAAATTCCGAACCACTAGATTTGGATGTCGGTGAGCGGGTTCGCTATCGGCACAAAGCTAGCGCGCGCGGCTGCTTCTGGCCCAATGTGTGTGAAAACGCGTCGCCAAAACTGAAGTGAGCGTGTTTGCGTTAGATCTGAAATTTATAGGCCGGGAAGAGTCGGGATAACGGGACGGATCTATTTCGGGATGCATGACGGGAAGAGAGCTCGATAAACACCAGCGTTTAAAAAGAAATTTCCAGACACTCTCTCAGGCTATACACCCTTGCGCCTTTGCCTACAGCTACGCCAGAATCCGCCGGCTTGTGCGCTTTGTACCTGGTCTTTATCGTCTACGTGTCGCTGGCAACCCAGCGACCGGGTTTAGCGACCCGACCAGGTATAAGTGCAACGACGCTCCAGTTTGTCGCAGACGTTTGCGACGACGATATGGTGGCTGTGCGTGGGAGACCTTCGGGTCTGCCGGGTCTTATACCTCTCGGTTCGCTAACCCGCGTACAGCTGCCACCCTTACTTGTTTAGCGACAGGTGTCGGTGGTTCCACCAGGTATAAAAATGGAGCTTCACCGTGATCAAACCCACACCCAACCCGCCCGAAACCGACTCGGTTTCCCCCTACGAATCCCTCGACTCAAAAAAACTCCACGAAGCCGCCGACCGCGCGCTCGACCATTACCTCTGTCCGCCCGGTTCCACGCCGCCGCCACGCAAAACCCGCGGGATGTACGCCGTGACGGCGGACAACAAAAACGAAGAACTGCTGATCGATGCCAGTGAAACACTCGCTTCGGCGCAAACCATCGCGCAGAACGTCGCCAGTCTGTTGCCGGCATCGCAGCGTCGGGCGTTGTTGGGGATTGCGCAGTTGATCATGCTCGGGGAGTTGGCGGTGAATCGGGCGTTGGATAATTTGCAAGTGCCGGGGTGATGCGGGTGCCGGGATCACCTGGTGATTGATCGGGTGTTCATTCTGGCGCCTTCGCGAGCAAGCTCGCTGGGTTTTATGCTGATTGCAGATTTTGTGTAAGACGCTGAAACCGGTGGGAGCCAAGGACAGAGGGGACGGATTCATGTTCGAAAAATAAATCCGTCCCCTCTGTCGCGTTTGCTGTTTTTGGCTCTGCATTTCCTTGAACACGGGGAAATGCAGCTACCGCTAAGGTGGCCCGTTATGCAGTCGCCACGTCTTTTGGTGTAAATGTATCGCGCGCTACATTACCGATGGTGTTGGTCGTGTAGGCATCGAAACTTCCGCCAATCAGACCTCCCAGCAGCGGCACGGCTTTGCCAAGATTGATCACGCCTTTTTCACCAAACTTGGTGAACAGCTTGAAGCCGACCTTTTTGTTTATCTCTATCAAAGTCTTACCGGAAATCGACTTCACGGCGTTCATCGCGAGTTTGTTGCCCACGGCAATACCGATGTCTTTCAGCACTTCTTTGGCGGAGTTGGCTGTGAGACAGGCGAAAACGAGGGTCTTTACCTTGTCATCCTTCACATCGTAACCACCTAGGTGGGCGATGGCAGCGATCATGCGAATTTGTACGAAAAGCACACTTGTGATGTTGGCGGGCAACGCTACGGGCAGTGTAATTAATCCACCCAGGCCGGTAATGAAGCCTGAGGTGGCCGATTTGGTGTTCTGCCAGCGAATCAGGGAGTTAGCTTGATCGTAAGCAGGGCTTTCTTCCTTGGCGTAGCTGGCTGCGAGCTCCTCGGCGGAATCAAGACCGGAGAACCCATTCACAGATCTTTCGTAGGCCCAATCAAGTACCTGCATTATCTTTTCTTGACTTATCAGTTCCATCTTCAGTCTCAGCGTTTGAATGATGGCCTTATGATGCCATGTCTGCCTGGTTATTTGCATCACTCCGCTTTGAACAAATTCCCTCCCAATACCTTCGCCGCCGCGCTGACGGCATAACTCCACTTTCTAAATAATCGCCCAGCCCCCCGCGATTAAATGCTGCAGGACAGAGGGGACACCTTTGTGGGCGCGATAAACGCCAACGTTTAAAAGTCAAAGTCAAAGTCAAAAGATCGCAGCTTTCGGCAGCTCCTACAGGGGGCGGCTTAGTAGGGTTTCTAGTCGGGCCAACGGGGGGGCGTCCTGGTTGCGGTCGAAGACCTGGATGCCGACTTTGAGCAATCGGCCGTTTTCGGCTGTTGCTATGGCTTGTTCGCAGCGGAGTAGCAGACTTCCTTGGTCACAGTCCTGCGCCTTTAGTCCTATCGGTAATTGACCTTCCAATTGCAGCTCAGCCATCCGACTCTGCGCCGCAATCATCGCCACCGACCGATCCCTTAAAACCCCGCTACTCTGCGTCATCAACCCCGCCACGCGCACAGCCGCCGACATCGCCACGGCAATAATCGCCAGCGCCACCAGCACCTCAATCAATGTGAAACCCGCTTCTCGGGAACGCGCACGCATAAATGGCCCAAAACCAAAGCACAGCCCTCGACGCTAACCCCCGTCCTTGACGGCTTGACGACGAAAACTCCCGAGGTTTTTCAACATCCCTGACATATCTTCTTGCAACACTGCGCGTCGAATCGAATCAAGCCAAAGGAATGTCGAGATGGATATCGCACCGTGCACACCGCCTGAACAGTCGCCGCGCAAGCCCCGTGGGCAGCAGGGTTTTACCCTGATCGAGATCATGGTGGTGGTGGTGATTTTGGGGATTCTGGCGGCGATGGTGGTGCCCAAGGTGCTCGACCGGCCGGATCAGGCGCGGGCGACGGCGGCGAAGCAGGACATTGGCGGGTTGATGCAGGCGTTGAAGCTGTATCGTCTCGATCACGGCACTTACCCGAGCATGAATCAGGGCTTGAAAGTGCTGGTAGAGCGCCCGGCGGATGCGAAGAACAGCAACTGGCGTTCGTACCTGGAGCGTTTGCCGAATGATCCGTGGGGCCGTCCTTATCAGTACCTCAATCCGGGTGCCAACGGCGAGATCGACATTTTCTCGCTCGGTGCCGACGGTCAGCCGGACGGCGACGGCGTCAATGCCGATATCGGTTCCTGGCAGCTTTAAGGCCGGCCATGAACAGACGTTCGCCTAATGGGGCGAAGCAACAGGGCATGGCGATCATCAGCGCGTTGCTGATTGCCGCCGTGGTGGCGGTGATTGCGGCGGGCATGTTGACGCGCCAGAGCGTCGCCACCCGTGCGCTGGAGGCCGATCAGCAGCGGGTGCAGGGGCGTTGGATGGTGCAGGGCGGCGTGGAGATCAGCCGCCAAATTCTTTGGGATGCCCGCCAGCGCGATCCGTTGACCCGGCTCGATCAGCCGTGGGCACAGCGCTTGGTGGCGCAGGGTTTTGAGGGGCGACTGGAAGACGAACAAGGCAAGTTCAACCTGCGCAATCTGGTGGCCAACGAACGTGTCGATGAGGCGCAGGTGCAGGCGTTTGAGCGTTTGTGCGAGTTGATCGGGGTCAGTGCCGCTTTGAATCAGCGTATCCGTCAGCGGGTGATCGAGTCGTACCCGCGCCTGTTGAATGTGCAGATTGCCGAGAACAACAACGGCTTCGACAGCGGTCGCGCCACATCGCCTAACGCCTCGCGCAAACCACAAAATCCGACGCTGCCGATGCTGCGCAGCATCGATGATTTGCGCAGTGTTGACGGTGTGAATGACGCGGTGATTGGCAAACTGGCGCCGTACCTCACGGTGATTCCCGCGACCACCTGGATCAACGGCAATACCGCCACTGCACCGGTGCTGGCGGCGTATGTGCCGGGGCTGTCGCTGGCGCGCGCGCAGGCGTTGATCAATGAGCGGGACGCCGGACGCTGGTTCATCAACCGGGGCGACTTCGTCAACCGCTTGCGCATGCCGAATCTGGAAGTCAGCAGCGTCAAGGTCGGCATCACCAGCGACTGGTTTCGCCTGCGCGGTGAAGCGCGACGCGAGCTGCGCCGGGTCAGCCTTGATGCGTTGTTGCATCGTAGCCAGGACCGTTTGCCGCAGGTGATCTGGTCGCGGGTGGGCGTATGACTCAGTTAAGGGTTGCGCTGCCGCCATTGGCGGAACTGGACTTGGACAGCACGCTGAATTGCGCATGGCTGGATCGTCAGGGCCAGGTCAGCCGTGAAGACTGGCTGACGTTGGCGCAGTTGATTCAGCTGCCGAAACTGCCGCCACTGCTGTGTTTTCTGCACCCGGCGGACAGTCTGTTGGCGAGTATCGATCTGCCGCCGCTGCCCGCAAACAAGACCGCAGCGGCGGTGCAGTGCGCGGCGCAGGCGCTGATGCTCGGCGACAGCAGCGAAATGCACATCGCCCACAGTCCGCGTGACGAGGCGGGGCGGGTGCAAATCGCGTGGGCGTCGCGTCAACGCCTGCTGCACCTTGCGCATCTCCTCAAGCATTCCGGCCTGAACCTGCGCGGTCTGTACCCGGCGGTCTACAGCTTGCCGGTGCTGCCGGGCCTTGTCGCGTACGTGCAGGACGGCCATCTGTTGCTGCGCGAAAGTCTGCAATCGGCACGGGTGCAACCGTTGTTTGATGAAGGCGTCGACAACTCGCTGTGGGAGCCGGGCGTTACGCTGCACTGGATCGGCGCTGCGCCGCCACCCGGTGCCGAACTGCCCATGAGCGAAGCCCAGCGCTGGACCGGGCCGGTACCGGGGTGGGGCTTGCACGGCGCGGTGCAACAACAAAGCCATGAACATCGCGGCTGGGGGCGGGCGATTGGTTTTTGCGCGTTGGCCGTGGCGGTGTGGGTAATCGGATTGAACCTCTATGCCGCCCGCGAAGCGAGCCAGGGCCAGCAACTCAAGGCACAAATGAGTCAGCGGGTAAAACAGGCTTTCCCGCAGTTACCGGTGATCCTCAATCCGCTGCAACAGGCTCGTCAGCAATTGGCGGCGCGGCGCAAAGGCGCGGCGGATGATCCGGCGCAAACCTTCAATCGCCTGGTGCTGCAGGCCGGCACTGGCATGCCGTTCATGGCCGGCAGCGTCGAGCGTCTGGCCTATGTCGACGGGATGTTGCAATTGACTCTGCCGACCGACGCTCGCCGCAGCGGCAATGACAAGGATTGGCAAAGCGCCCTGGCCCAGGCCGGGACCAGCGTGACAGCCGACGACGAGGGCTGGACGTTGCGCCCGGCCGCTGAAGCCAGCACCCATGAAACCGAAGACAACAGCAGCGAGGCAGACGATGAATAAGGCTGCGTTTGTGGTGTACCGCGCCCGCTGGCAGGGCTTCAATCGTCAGTTGCAGGCGCGTTGGCAGCCGTTGGCGTTGCGCGAGAAACGTATGGTCGCGGGGATGGCCATCGCGCTGTTCGGGTTGCTGGTCTGGGTGGCGCTGATCCAGCCACCGCTGAAGAAAATCGCCTATTGGCAAGCCGAAACGCCAAAACTGCGCGCCCAGACCGAGGCGCTGCAAGTGCTGCTGCGCGAGGTCAACGTGCGCCCGGACGGGCAAAGCGTCGGCCAGTCACTGGAGCAAACCCTGCAGGCCAGTGGTCTGGCCGGACACTACCAATTACACGCCGCAGGCGCCGGTTCATGGCAACTGACCTTCGACGCCGCACCGGCCGACGCGGTGCTCGACTGGCTGCTGAGCCAGCCGTCGCAACGTTCTCTGCAAGTGGTCGAGGCCCGTTTGCAACGCACCGACAACACCTCGACCGAGGTTACTGCCGGCACTCTGTCAGGCACCGTTCGCATGGATCAGGCGCTGGGCGCTAAGGAAGCTTCATGAAGGGGTCAGGATCCAAACCGGCACGCATGGCATTGCCGATGCTGCTGATGGCATTGAGCGCGTGCAGCAACACCTCTACACCGCCAAATCCGCCGCCGTTGCTGGTCGACAGCGAACTCGGCCGGCCGTTGGCCAACACTCAGCGCAGCGGTGATGCGGTGCTTGATCGCGAGCGGGCTCAGGCGCAAGTCAGGCCCGCGCCCAAGCAATTGCACAACATCACCCAGCGCGCTCGTGGTAGCGCCGCCTCACGGGGCAGCGCCGTGCGGAGCAATCCGCTGGGTGATCAACCGGTGACGCTGAATTTTGTCGAGGCCGATATTCAGGCGGTGGTGCGCGCCTTGTCACGTTCGACCGGTCAGCAGTTTCTGGTCGATCCGCGGGTCAAGGGCACTCTGACGCTGGTTTCGCAAGGGCAGGTGCCGGCGCACCAGGCCTACGACATGCTGCTGTCGGCTCTGCGCATGCAAGGCTTTGCCGTGGTCGATGTCGGCGGGGTCGCCCACGTCGTGCCTGAGGCCGATGCCAAACTGCTCGGCGGGCCGATCTACAGCGCCGACAAGCCTGCCGGCAACGGCATGCTCACCCGCACGTTTCGACTGCAATACGAGAACGCGGTGAACCTGATTCCGGTGTTGCGGCCGATTGTCTCGCCGAATAATCCGATCAACGCCTATCCCGGCAACAACACCGTGGTCATCACCGATTACGCCGACAACCTGACCCGCGTCGCGCAGTTGATCGCCAGTATCGACACGCCAAGCGCCATCGACACCGACGTGGTACAGATCCAGAACGGCATCGCTGCTGACATCGCGCCGATGGTCGCTGATTTACTCGACACGCCGGGCAATGATCCGACGCAGAAAATCGCGGTGATTGGCGATCCGCGTTCGAACACCATCATCATTCGCGCCGGCAGTCCGGAGCGCACGGAACTGGCGCGTAATCTGATCTACAAACTGGATAACGCGCAGAGCAATCCGAGCAATCTGCATGTGGTGTATCTGCGCAATGCGCAGGCGTCGAAACTGGCACAGGCGTTACGTGGTTTGCTCACTGGCGAAAGCGACAGCGGCACCAGTGACAGCGCGCGTTCGGTGCTCAGTGCCATGGGCAGCAGCGGCAGTAATGGTGGTTCGAGCGCTCAGAGTGGTACGCAAACTAGCGGCACTACTTCGACCACTTCCAGCAACGGTAGCACTGGCGGCAGTTATGCCCAGGGCAGCAGCGCCACCAGCGGCAGCGCCCAAAGCACCGAACAGAACGTTGCGTTCAGCGCGGGTGGCGTGACGATTCAGGCGGACGCGACCACTAACACCTTGCTGATTTCCGCGCCGGAGCCGCTCTACCGCAACCTGCGCGAAGTCATTGATCTGCTCGACCAGCGCCGCGCGCAAGTGGTGATCGAAAGCCTGATCGTTGAAGTCGGCGAGGATGATGCCAGTGAGTTCGGCGTGCAGTGGCAGACTGGCAACCTGGGCGGCAATGGCGTGATCGGCGGGGCGAATCTCGGTGGTTCCGGGATCAACCTTAGCGGCAAGACCAGCCTAGACGTGTTGCCGCAAGGCTTGAACCTCGGTTACGTCAACGGCACCGTCGACATCCCCGGCATCGGCAAGATTCTTGATCTGAAGGTGTTGGCGCGAGCGCTGAAGAGCAAGGGCGGTACCAACGTGCTGTCGACACCGAACCTGCTGACGCTGGACAACGAAGCGGCGAGCATTTTCGTCGGCCAGACCATCCCGTTTGTCAGCGGCAGCTACGTCACCGGCGGCGGGGGCACCAGCAACAACCCGTTCCAGACCGTGACGCGTGAAGAAGTGGGGTTGAAACTCAACGTGCGCCCGCAGATTTCCGAGGGCGGTACGGTCAAACTCGACATCTATCAGGAAGTCAGCAGCATTGACGAGCGCGCGTCCAACAGCGCGAGAGCGGCGGGCATTGTCACCAACAAACGTGCGATCGACACCAGCATCCTGCTCGATGACGGACAGATCATGGTGCTCGGCGGCTTGCTGCAGGATGGCTACAGCCAGAGCAATGACGCGGTGCCGTGGCTGTCGACCATCCCCGGAATTGGCGCGCTGTTTCGCAACGAGCGCCGGGCGATCAGCAAGACCAACCTGATGGTGTTCCTGCGCCCGTACATCATTCGCGACAGCGAAGCGGGACGCAGCATCACACTGAACCGTTATGACTTCATGCGCCGCGCACAGGGCGGTTTGCAACCGGAGCGCAGTTGGGCGATGCCGGACATGCAGGCGCCGCAATTACCCACGGCGGCGCAAGGCGTTCCGGTGAGCAGGCCGACGTCGGGGCCGCGCGCCACGATTAAAGCAGTGCCTTTGCAATGAGCGTCTTGCCTTACGCCTGGGCCAAGGCTCAACGCATTCTGTTGTGTGACGGCGTGCTGACGGTGTGCCCGTCAACGCCCGGCTGGTCGATCAGCGAGGTGCGACGCCAGTTCGGCGCGGCAAAAGTTGCGCGGGTGCGCGATGACGAACTCGACGGTTTGCTCGCCGCCGCCTACGCCGACACGGGCAGCGCCGCGGCGGTGGTCGGCGCTGCTGAAAACGAAGTCGACCTTGATCGTCTGATGCAGGACATGCCGGAAATCACCGACCTGCTGGACACCCAGGACGGCGCGCCGGTGATCCGCATGATCAACGCGCTGCTCACCCAGGCCGCTCGCGATGAGGCCAGCGATATTCACATCGAACCGTTCGAAACCCATTCAGTGGTGCGCTATCGGGTCGACGGCACCCTGCGTGACGTGGTCTCGCCGCGCAAGGCGTTGCACGGTGCATTGGTGTCGCGGATCAAGATCATGGCCCAGCTCGACATCGCCGAAAAACGCCTGCCGCAGGACGGTCGAATTGCCCTGCGGGTGGCCGGGCGGCCGATTGATATTCGAGTTTCCACCGTACCGACTGGACATGGCGAACGCGTGGTGATGCGTTTGCTCGACAAACAGGCCGGGCGTCTGCATCTGGAAACCCTCGGCATGGACGCGCAGGTGCTGGCCAAACTCGACCACCTGATCCGCCAGCCCCACGGCATCGTCCTGGTCACCGGCCCCACCGGCAGTGGCAAGACCACCAGCCTTTACGCGGCGCTGGCGCGACTCGATGCCAGCACCAGCAACATCCTCACCGTCGAAGACCCGGTGGAATACGACCTGCCGGGGATCAGCCAGATCCAGGTCAACGCCAAGATCGACATGACCTTCGCCCTCGCGCTGCGGGCAATTCTGCGCCAGGACCCGGACATCATCATGATCGGCGAGATCCGCGATCTGGAAACCGCGCAAATCGCTGTACAGGCTTCGCTGACCGGTCACCTGGTGTTGGCGACATTGCACACCAACGACGCGGTGTCGGCGGTCAACCGCTTGATCGACATGGGCGTCGAGCCGTTTCTGCTGGCCTCGTCGATGCTCGGCGTGCTGGCGCAGCGCTTGGTGCGGCGCCTGTGCAATCAGTGCAAACAGGAAGACCCGGCAGCCCCCGGCACCTGGCGCCCCATCGGTTGCCCGGCGTGTAATCAAACCGGCTACAGCGGCCGCACCGGCATTCACGAATTGTTCTGCATCGACGACGACATTCGCACCTTGATTCACCAAGGGGCAGGGGAGCAAGCCTTGCGCGCTTCGGCAGCCAAGGCCGGCATGTTCAGCTTGCGCGAGGACGGTGAGCGCTGGATTCGCAGCGGTGCCACCGCCCCCGAAGAAATCCTGCGTGTGACACGGGACGCCTGATGAATCGCTATCGTTTTGAAGCCGCCGACGCCAGCGGCAAAATCGAATCCGGGCACCTGGAAGCGGACAGTCAAACCGCCGCGTTCAGTGCCTTGCGTGGGCGCGGCTTGACCGCGTTGTCGGTGCAAAAGGAAAGCAACGTCGCCCATCAGGGCGGTGGTGGATTGTTCAGTGCCAAGCTCTCGGACAACGACCTGGCCTGGGCCACCCGGCAACTGGCGAGCCTGCTCGGCGCCAGTTTGCCGCTGGAAGCGGCGTTGAGTGCCACGGTCGAGCAGGCCGAGAAAAAGCACATCGCCCACACCCTCAGCGCGGTGCGCGCCGACGTGCGCAGTGGCATGCGTCTGGCCGAATCGCTGGCGTCGCGACCACGGGATTTTCCCGAGATCTACCGGGCGCTGATCGCGGCGGGGGAGGAGTCCGGTGATCTGGCGCAGGTCATGGAGCGGCTCGCGGATTACATCGAGGAGCGCAACAATTTGCGGGGCAAGATTCTCACCGCGTTTATCTATCCGGGCGTGGTCGGGCTGGTGTCGATCGGCATTGTGATTTTCCTGCTCAGTTATGTGGTGCCGCAGGTGGTCAGTGCGTTTTCTCAGGCGCGACAGGATCTGCCGGGTTTAACCCTGGCGATGCTTAACGCGAGTGATTTCATCCGCAGTTGGGGCTGGCTGTGCGCGGGGATCATGGCCGCAAGCTTCTGGAGCTGGCGCCTGTATCTGCGCAACCCGGCGGCGCGTTTGAGTTGGCATCATCGGGTGCTGAAACTGCCGCTGATCGGGCGCTTCATCCTCGGCCTGAACACCGCCCGATTCGCCTCGACCCTGGCGATTCTCGGCGGCGCCGGGGTACCGCTGCTGCGCGCACTGGAAGCGGCGCGGCAGACCTTGTCCAACGACCGCTTGAGCCTGAGTGTCAGCGACGCCACGGCCAAGGTGCGCGAGGGCGTGAACCTCGCGGCGGCGTTGCGGGTGGAGAACGTGTTTCCGCCAGTGCTGATTCACCTGATCGCCAGCGGCGAGAAAACCGGTTCGCTGCCACCGATGCTCGAACGGGCGGCGCTGACCCTGTCCCGGGATATCGAGCGGCGGGCGATGGGCATGACCGCGCTGCTTGAGCCCTTGATGATTGTGGTGATGGGCGCGGTGGTGCTGGTGATTGTGATGGCAGTGTTGTTGCCGATCATTGAGATCAATCAGTTGGTGCAGTAGCGGGTTTTGATGGTGTCTGATCGGGCCTCTTCGCGAGCAAGCCCGCTCCCACAGGAGGAACGCATTTCAACTGTGGGAGCGGGCTTGCTCGCGAAGAGGCCAGTCAGGGCAATAAATAATCCAGATTTTTTCCCAGGACTTCAGCATCACCCGACCGTTGACTCAACCATCCTCGGGTTCTCCTTTCTGTCATCTGCAACGACCCGTCAACGGCTCCAGCCCGATTCAGCCAAAACCCTGATCCAGACACCCCGCCAGCCACTGCAAACACCCGAGAAAATCGCGCAAAAATCACCGCGCACCTCCCGAGGTTTTTTCCTTTATCTGTCACCGGAACCTGCGAATTTCTCAGTGCGACTTAACCCGGGCCAACGCCTGCGAGGGCCAGGTGAGTCTTTCAAGTGTCATGCAGCCCCCTGAAAACCTGTGTTCACACCCTAGTTGAAAAGGAGATTCTTCATGTTCAAGCGCACTCTGATCGCCGCTTCCCTGACCGTCGCCGCTCTGGCCTCCGCTCAAGCCATGGCCGTTACCGGTGGTGGCGCAACTCTGCCAGCCGCTCTGTACAAAGGTTCTGCCGACAGCATCCTGCCAGCCAACTTCAGTTACGCCGCCATCGGTAGCGGCGGTGGCAAGACGGCTTTCCTGACCAACAACCCAGCCGGTTTCGGCACCACCGGCACTGTGCACTTCGCCGGTAGCGACTCGATTCTCAGCGCTTCGGAAATCAACACCTACAACACCAACTTCGGTGCGTCGTACGGCCCGCTGATCCAACTGCCATCGGTTGCCACTTCGGTTGTCATTCCGTACAAAAAAGCCGGCCAGACTGCTCTGAACCTGACCAGTGCTCAGCTGTGCGATGCTTTCTCTGGCGCAAAAACCACTTGGGGCGCGCTGCTGGGTACTTCCGACTCCACCAAGATCCGCATTGTTTATCGCAACGTCTCCAGCGGCACTTCGGAAATCCTGACCCGCCACCTGACTTCGGTCTGCCCGGCTCAGTTCACCACCAGCACCACCTTCACCAACGCTCGTCTGCCAGCCGGTTCGACCCTGCCTTCGAACTGGGTCGGCGTCGCCAGCACTTCTGAAGTCGCCACTGCCGTGAACGCGGTTGACGGTTCCATCGGTTATGTCGGCCCGGACGGCGTTGATGCGACCAGCAACGCGGTCGTTGCTCGTGTGAACGGTGTTCAGCCGACTTCGGCTAACGTCAACCTGGCACTGGCCGCTGTTGCTGCTCCGTCTACCGCTACTCAGGCTGCCAACCCAGCCAACTGGTCGCCCGTGGTACCTAACCCTGCCGTGGGTTACAAACTGGCTGCCTACACCAACTTCATCTTCGGCCAGTGCTACAAGGATGCAGCGGTGGCCGCTGACGTCAAAGCCTTCCTGACCACTCACTACAGCAACCCGGGTAACAACACCGCGACTCAGGCTCACAAATTCGTCGCTGTGCCTAACGCCTGGAAAACCGCTGTAACCGCCAACTTCATCACCAACACGTCGGGCTACAACCTGGACATCAACAACGCCAGCGTCTGCAACGCTATCGGTCGTCCTTTGTAAGCTCAAGCTGGCGTAATCGAAATGGCGGCAACCTTCGGGTTGCCGCCATTTTTTTGCTCGAATACACCCCGAACATGAAGTTTGTGTGACATCCGTTCGGTCGTGACTCTCGCCAACGGCCTATGTCGTAACAGCAGGTTTTTGCACGCCTGCGGCCTTGCGTGGCAACCCAAGTGTGGCAATCAAAAAGGATCTCGTAGTGATGCTCGCTCGCCCATCCCGTCGTCGTACCAACGTTCCGTCCTTCAAGCGTGATGCCGTGGACCCGGCGCTGTGGCTGCTCAAGCCGTTGGCGCAAGCGGTGGCGTTGTGTCTGGTGGCGGGCAGCGCGCACGCGCAGACGGCCTTCAGTTCGAGCTGGTTCGCTGCCAAGGGCGCCGCGCAGCAAGCCGCGGCAGCGCGGCCGAGCGTCGGTGGTTTGCCGGGGATGACGCCGCCATTGGCTCAGCAACAGAGGGCCAATCAGCAGTTGCAGCGGTCGATCCAGACCTTGAACAACACCGTTGCCGCGATTGCAGCACAGCAAGCGGCGCAGGCGGCCGGGCGCGCAACGGCGCTGGGTTCGGTGCAGTTTGTCCCGGACGGTCTGGGCGAGGGCGGTTTGAAGGTCGATAACAGCCTTGCGCAAGGTTGGCAGAACGCCAAGGGGCCGCAACAGACCCTGGCCGACGGCAAGACCACGGTGAAGATCGAGCAGACCGCCGACAAGGCGATTCTCAACTGGGAAACTTTCAACGTCGGTCGTAACACCTCGGTCGAGTTCGCCCAACAAGCGAACTGGGCAGTGCTCAACCGCGTCAATGATCCTAACGCACGCGCCAGCCAGATCCAGGGTCAGATCAAGGGTGACGGCACGGTGATGCTGATCAACCGCAACGGCATCGTCTTCAGTGGCAGCAGCCAGGTCAACGTGCGCAACCTGGTGGCGGCGGCAGCGAATATCACCGATATCCAGTTCCGTGATCGTGGCCTGTACTTCGACAGCACCGGCACAGCGCCGACCTTCACTGATGCCGCCGGCAAGGTGCTGGTGGAGCGCGGCGCCTCCATCGCGACGCATAAACCTGTGGCCTCCACCGATGCCGGGGGGTACGCGTTACTGCTCGGCAACGAAGTGCAGAACGACGGCAGCATTGGCACCATCAAGGGCCAGACGGTATTAGCGGCCGGTGACCGTTTCTACATCCGTAAAGGTTCGGGCACCGAAGGCAATGCGCTGTCCACCACCTTCGGTAACGAAGTCATTCCGGGCTTCAAGGCCGGGGCTGTGGCGGGCAAAGTCACTAACAATGGGTTGATTCAATCCGCCACCGGCGACATCACCCTGACCGGTCATGAAGTGGTGCAGAACGGCGTGTTGCTCGCCAGCACTTCAGTGGCGACACGCGGCACGATTCACCTGACGAACCCGATCACCGACACCAGCGGTAGCGTCACGCTGGGGCAGGGCAGTGCCACGGCGATCATGCTCGACAGCAGTGAACTCACGGCCCTCGACAGTCAGCGCGACGCGGCCCTGACCGCCGTCAGCGCCAACAACCGGATTCGTGGCGATCAGTCGCGCATCGAAATCCAGAGTGGCGCCAGCGTCGAGTTCCAGAACGGCTCGATCACCCTGGCCACTGGTGGTCAGGTTGCGGTCAATGCCCAGCGCCGCAGTCTGGTGCGTGACGGCGCGATGATCGATGTGTCCGGTGCTCTTGGCGTCAAAGTGGCGATGGAAAACAACAACATCAAGATCAATGTGCAGGGCAACGAGCAGCGCGATGCCTCGGTCAACCGTGAGAAAGGTGCGCTCAACAGCAATGACATCTGGGTCGATGTGCGCGAGCTGGTCTACGTGCCGGCCGGCACCAACGGCTATGCCACGGATCGTTGGTACACGGCGGGCGGTTTGCTTGAAGTCGGCGGCTACTTAGGCACTCAGGGCCACCGCGTTGGCGAGTGGATGGCGCAGGGCGGCACGGTGAGTTTTGCCGGCAACGATGTGGTCACTGAAAAGGGCTCGCTGATCAACCTGTCCGGCGGCACCCTGGATGTGCAGAGCGGGCAGATCCGCCAGAGCTGGTTGCGTGGCGCGGATGGGCGCTTGTATGAAGTTTCCCGTGCTCCGGGGGATCTGCTCTATACCGGGCTGTACAAAGGTTATGAAGACAACAGCGAGCGCTGGGGCCAGACGAGCTACTTCTACAATCCGCTGATTGCGCCGCGCGCACGTTTCGAGTCGGGGTACACCGTGGGGCGTGATGCCGGGCAACTGGTAATCGCCACCGCCAACGCCGTGCTCGAGGGGCAGATGATTGGCCAGGTGTATCAGGGCGAGCGGCAGAATCAGGCGCCGAAACCGTTGCTTGATGGCTACGAACAAAGCCAGACGGCGCTGGCACGTCGTGCGCAATTGATTGTCGGCAGTTATGACCCGGCGTATGTGGCGGCGGCGAGTGGATTGCTCTACACGCTCAATCCGTTGCTGGATCAGGTGCAGATTGGCGGCGAGCGTCCGGTGGCCGGCAGTGATCTGGATCTGGCCGGCGCGGTATCCGATTCGCGCAAGGGCAAGCTGTTTCTGGATAACGGTCAACTCAATGGTTTTCGCCTCGGCGCGCTCAAGGTTTCGGCCAAGGATCAAGTCGCCGTGGATGGCGCGCTCGCGGTCGATGCCGGTGGCGACATCACCCTGTATGCCCCGGATGTGCAAATGGGCGCCGACCTGACGGCTCGCGGTGGCAGTGTGCGGCTGGGTAACGTGCTCAATCAGTTCAACGGCTCGACAACCACCGACACGCAACTCACGGCGAAACCCGGCAACGCGGCACAGGTAGTGGTTGCCGAAGGCGTGCGACTGGATACTCGCGGTGTGTGGAGCAACCTGCGCACCAATCCGGATGATGGCGCGAGCCTGGCGTATCTCAACGGGGGGCTGGTGTCGATTCGCAGCAGTGGCGATATCGATATCGACGCCGGCAGTCTGCTCGATGTGTCTTCTGGCGGCGCGCTGCTCGCCAACGGCAAGACCCGGGGCGGCAAGGGCGGTGATTTGACGCTGGAATCCAGCGCCATTAGCGCACCGGGCCAATCGCATTTGAACCTTGCTGGCGAAGTGCGTGGCTACGGTGTGACGGGCGGCGGCACCCTGACCGTGCAGGCTAACAAGCTACTCATCGGGCAGGCTGACAAGGTGCTGGCCGACAACACCCTGCAGTTGTCCGCCGACCTGTTCAACAAGGGCTTCAGCGCTTACAACCTGATCGGTCTGAGCGGGCTCGACGTTGCCGAAGACACGGCGATTGACGTGAGCATGCCGGTGTACCGCTTTGCCGAAGCCGCGCCGGATCAGGTCAGCGGTGTTGATCCGCAATCGGCACTGGAACTGTGGACGCCAATGCTCTTCCAGGAAAACCCGATCAAGGGAGTGCTGACCCAACGTGCCGGAGCCAGCCTGACATTGCAGGGCGGGGCCAGTCTGGTCGGTCTGATCGACGCGGCCAACAGTGCGTTGACGCTTGGCCGTGGTTCGCGCGTCAGCGTCGATCCGGGGCAGAGCATCAAGCTGCGCGGTGCCGGGCAGATCACGGTTGAAGGTGAGCTCAATGCCTGGGGCGGCACGGTTGATATCCGCCAGCAACAGTTCGGCTCGATCAAACCGGATACGTCGATTCAATTGGCCGATCCGACTGCGCATAACCGTTCTATCTGGATCGGCGAGCAGGCGGTGCTGGATGTCGCTGGACGCGCCAACACCGCGCTCGATGCCTTGGGTCGAACCTACGGGCAGGTCGGCAAGGGTGGCAGCATCATCATCGGCGGTGAAATCGATTCGAAACGCGCGACTGCCACGGCTGCCGACGCCTACGTGATTGTGCGTCCGGGCGCGCGGCTTGATGCCTCTGGCACCGAGGCGATTCTGGATGTCGCCGGTCAGGGGCCAACCCGCGTTGCGACAGATGGCGGTCGCATCAGCCTGGGTTCCTACAACGGCCTGTTCATTGATGGTCACTTGCGTGCGGCGGCGGGCGGTGTCGGCGCTGCCGGCGGTCGTCTGGACATCGCCCTTGAGACGCCGCTTTACGCTGACTCGGCAAGCAATGCGGTGCGGGCGCCGAGGGAGATCATCATCGGCCAAGGCGCAGGTGAGGAATCGCTGGCCGTCAATCTGCGACCGGGCCAGGGCGCCGAAGGCTTGCGCTATGGCCAGGCTCGTCTGAGTGCCGACGGCTTGATGGCGGGCGGTTTCGATAACCTGGGCCTGTTGAGCAACGGCCTGCTGTCGTTTGACGGCGACGTCAATCTGCACATGAACCAGAGCCTCAATCTGTACGCCGCAGCGTTGTCGCTGGCCGAAACGTCCAGGGAAACGACACGTGTCGACTTGAGCGCTCCGTACTTGCGTTTGTCCGGTGTGGGCAGCTACTTCGCGGGCGTCAACAGGATCCGGCCGCGGTTGACCAATAACCCGACGGCTCAACTGTCGGACGCGACATTCAATGCGTCGGCAGACTTGCTGGACGTGGGTAATGGCCTTTCCGTCGGCACGCAGGGTTCGATTCTGCAACTCAATGCCCCGGCTGTTGAGTACAGCCGCCGGGCGTTCGGTGTGGTGTCACTTGACAGCCGCGGCGACCTGCGTTTCCTCGCGCCAAACGATGGTGCCGAGAAAACCCGGCTGTGGACGCCGGGTGACTTGAATCTTGGTGCTGCGCAGATCTATCCGGGCACTGGCGTCCAGGCTGAAGTGCGGGTCGGTTATCAGGGCGCCGTTGCGGAATCCGACCACACCCTGCGCATCAGCGGCCACGGCGCGGCGCCCGCTGAGGTGCCGTACTCGGTTTTCGGCAATCTGAGCTTTTCCGCTGCGTACATCGAGCAGGGCGGTGTTGTGCGGGCACCGTTGGGCAAGATTGTCCTGGGCGACGATTTGCTGACTACCAGCCACGAGGTACGCTTGCTTTCTGGCAGTACAACGTCGGTGAGCGGTGCCGGTCTGGTCATGCCCTACGGCGGCACCACCGACGGCATCGATTATCTCTACAACGGCAAATCCGTGGTGTTGAACGGCATCACTGGCGAAAAAAACGGTGTGGCAATCGGTGGGCAATACGTTGATGTGCAGAGCGGTGCCCTGATTGATCTGTCCGGTGGTGGCGATCTTCGCGGCGCTGGTTTCATCTCCGGGCGCGGCGGTTCTACCGATGCGCGTTTCAATCCGCTGGTGCGCAATGCCACCGACGGCACTTTCAGCTTGCCGGGGCTGACGAGCAACCCGGTCTATGCCATCGTTCCGGGCAATCAGAGCCGCTATGCGCCAGTGCTGGCGGAAGCGGGCGCGGTCGATCCGCGCGTGGGCCAGCAAATCACCATTGGCGCCGGTGTCCCGGGGTTGGCGGCGGGAACTTACACGCTGTTGCCATCCACCTTTGCCTTGTTGCCGGGGGCGTTCCGGGTCGAAGTCAACGGTCAGGCAACACCGACTGCGACGACGGCGGCGCTGCAACTGCGCAATGGTTCGTGGACCAGCAGCGGGCAGATGTCGATTGCCAATACCGGCCTGCGCGACAGCCTGGCCAGTCAGGTCATCCTGACGTCGGCGGACGTGCTGCGCCGTTACTCGCAGTACAACGAAACCGGGCTTACCCCATTCATCCGCAATGATGCCGCCAGGCGCGGGCTGCCCCGTGCATTGGCGCCTATGGACGGCAAGACCCTGGATCTGCGTTTGAGTACCGGTGGTCAGCAAGACATTGCTTTGCAGTTCAACGGGCGCGCGCTGTTCAACCCCGCCGAGGGTGGGTTGACCGGGACGGCGGTGGTGCGCGGTGGTTATGCCGGCAGTGACCTGGAAATCCTCGGAACCGGGCAGGCGCCGACCGCGCACGTCGCTGGTGTGTCGTTGTATGCCGACACGCTGAATAACCTCAACGCCGGGCGTTTGACCCTCGGTGCAATGCCGGACGTTGTGTACAACACGTCAGGCAATATCATCAGCTTCCTCGGCACCACCGCCAATATCGTGTTGCGTGAGGGGGCCGTCCTTTCTGCGCCGGAAGTCTTGCTGCGCACCACCTTGACCACTGGCGGTATTACGGTCGAGGCGGGTGCCGGGATCAACACGCTCGGTCGCGGCAACGTACCTTACGATTCAACGGCGGGCTTCATATATCAGCCGGGGGCATCAAGCCTGTTGCTCGTGTCGAACGGCTGGACCCACGTGTTGGCGCCACAAGCGGGCTCAAATCTGAGTGGTGCCGGCAGTATCCGAATTGGCACCTGTGCGGCTGATTCATGCAGTAATCCGGCGCTGCTTTATTCGAACGGCAGCATCACCGCTGCCACGGATAACCAGTTTGAGCTCGGTGAAGCCGTGCGCTTCGGCACGCGTCATCTGGCGTTGTCGGTCGGTTCGGTGAATGCCGGCAGTGCCGAGGCGCTGGCGGCGGCAGGCAATCGCGTACCGGCAGGTTTGACCCTCAACCAGAATGTGCTTGATCGACTGTTGCGCGGCGATACCCAATTTGGCGCTCCGGCACTGGAAACCTTGAGCCTGACTACCCGCGATGCTTTCAATTTCTACGGCAGTGTAAGCCTCGATACGCTTGATCCGCAGACCGGCCAAAGCAAACTGCAGAACCTGGTGCTCATCACTCCGGCGATCTACGGTCTGGGCGATGCCAACGATGTGGCGACCATCCGCACCGCCAACCTGGTCTGGAACGGCGCCACCCAAACACCCGGCAGCGTTATCACTGGCGGCGCCGGCACGGGCAGCGGCACGCTGGATATCCAGGCGCAACGCATCGAACTGGGTTACGGCCCGATGCCACAGCCCAGCGGCCTGGATCAGAACAATCGTCTGGCGCTGGGTTTTGCCAACGTCAACCTGACGGCCAGCGAACGCATCACCGCCAACCACAAGGGCAGTCTGGCGGTGTATCAGGAGCAGGGCGCTTACGACCCGGTCAAGGGCTACAGCTACAGCGGCGGCAATCTGAACCTGCGCACGCCGCTGCTCACCGGTGAAGCAGCATCGGTCAGTTTGCTCAAGGCCGGCAACAGCCTGACGCTCAGCAGTGGCGGGGCTTATGGGGTGGCGGATGCCTTGGGTGCGGAACTCAACCTTGAGGCTCGCAACATCGTTCTCGATAGCCGTATCGCCTTGGCCAGCGGCAAACTGACCGTGAAGTCCGAAGATGATTTAAGCCTTGGCAACGCCGCCGTGCTGGATCTGACCGGGCGTACCTTGCCGTTCAACGATGTCAGCAAGTACAGCTGGGGCGGTGACATATCGCTGTACAGCGCCAACGGCAATATTCGTCAGGCGGCGGGCTCGCGAATCGATCTGTCGGCGAAGAACAATCAGGCCGGTAATCTCAGCGTCGTCGCGTTGGCCGAGGCGGCCGGTATGGTCGATCTGCAAGGCGAGATCCTTGGTGGCAGCAGCGGTTACTACGACGCCGGGGGCACGTTGGTGCCGTACAAGGCCGGCGGCGTTGACATTCGCGCGCAGCGTCTGGGGGGGGATGCCACTGAACAGTTCGCCGCGCTCAACCAGCGTTTGAATGCCGGGCAGGTCTTCGGCAGCCGCAGCTTGCAGCTCAAGCAAGGCAACCTGCTCATCGGCGACGGCCTCAAGGCTGGCGAGGTCAATGTCTCGGTGGACAATGGCAGTCTGACGGTGGCCGGTCTGATCGACGCCAGCGGCGAGCGTGTCGGCAGTATTCGTCTGTCGGCGAAAAACGCTCTGACCCTGACCGGCAACAGCGTGCTCGATGCCCATGGTCGTGTGCTGCGGGTCGACAGCTACGGCAAGATCATCGATGCGCCGAACCGGGCGACGGTCGAGCTCAATTCCGGTGATGGTCTGCTCACCCTGGCTTCTGGTGCGCGGATCGATCTGCGTCACGGCACTGATGCGGTACCTGGCATTCTCGCGGGGCAAAACGATGGAATGCTGCGTGGCACGCTGGAGCTGAACGCGCCGCGGCTGGGCAGCAATGACATCGCCATTGATGCCAGTGGTGCGTTGACCATTCAGGGCGCACGTTCCATCGGTCTCAATGGCGTGCGTCGCTACACCGATGCTCGCGATGGCACCGATCAGGCCGTCACTGGCCGCCCGTATCAAGTGCTCGATCAGGCCATGCTCGATCGCATTCACGGTGACAGCAACAACTTCATCAACGCCGCTCTGGGCAACAATGATCTGTTGCAACGCAAACTCGCCGGGCTGAACAACGCCACCTATGCCGATGCGTTCCATCTGCGCCCGGGCGTAGAGATTGCCAGCAAGACTGCCGACGGCGACCTGGCGGTGGAGGGTGATCTGGACTTGTCTGGCTATCGCTACGCGAGCCTCAATCCGCATACGCGACTGGACCCGTCGGTTTACGGCTCGGGTGAGGCCGGCAGTCTGGTCATCCGCGCCGGCGGCAACCTCGATATTTACGGCAGCATCAACGACGGCTTTGCGCCGCCACCGCAAACCCAGGATGACGCCGGTTGGAAGCTGATCACCGGTGTGCAGCCGTTCGGTGGCGATCTTATCGTGCCGGGCACTGGCGTTTCACTGGCCGAAGGCACGCAGTTTCCGGTGGGGGCCGTGCTTAATTACGACGTGATGATTCAAGGCGCGGTATTGGCCAGCGGCACCTTGCTGCCGACTCAAGCGGTATTGGCCCAGGCCTATACCTTTGGCGCTGGCACCGTGCTGGCGGCGGCGATTCATGACGGCAATGGCAATCTGTTGTTTGCCGCCGGCACCTTGCTCTCCGAGAGTGTGACGTTGCCGGCGTCAACGCGCCTGGGGGCGGGGATTCGCCTGAACGACGCCACGTCGCTGCAAGCTATGACCTGGCCAAAAGGCGTGCCGCTGCCGGCCGTATACGATGTGGATGTGGGAACCGTTTCCGGGGTGAAATTGAGCGGTTCACTGGCATTGCTGCGCGGGTCACTCATCCCGTCCATGACGGACGTGAAGTTGGCTGATGGGACAACGATTATCGAATTGCGGTCGTTCAACGGCACCCAGCAGGGCAAGAACTGGGCGGTGGCGAGCATGCTGCCTGCAGGCACTGCCTCGTGGTCGATGCGTGTGGTGGCCGGCGCTGATCTTGACGCGGCGGATAATCGCACGGTCCAGCCGTTGACCAGCGGAGGTCATCTGCGGCTGGCGGACACTCACTATGGTGCGACGATTACGCAGGGCGTAGCGAAACTGGTCTGGGCCGTAGACAATCAGTATGGCTTCCCGCCCTACGAACCCATCCCCGACGAGTATCTGATTCTTTGTGAAATCGGCCCAAGCGATTGTGCGCCGATGGCGCGTTGGGTCTGGGCGCCGGGTAGCGGCATGGGCGCTGATTACGAGCCGGTTCCTGATGATTATCTGATCCTCTGCGAACTGCAGCCGGACCTGTGTCTGGAAAACAACCCGCAAAAATCCGCCAAGGTGCACACCCAGATGTTCAGCGTGCTGCGAACCGGCACGGGCGATCTCGACTTGATGGCGGCCGGCAATCTGAGTATGGATTCGCCTTTCGGCGTGTACACCGCAGGGACGCAGTCGGCCAATGTCGACCCGCTCTACAACCAGATGCGCGGGCACCTGTCCGATACAAACTCGGTTTTAGGCAGCACGGGAGCCGATTACGAAAAATGGGTCAACGGCGGCACTGACAGCCTCTATCAGGCCTGGTATCCGCAACTGGGCGGTAACCTCAGCATCAATGCCGGTGGCTCGATCTCCGGCGATTCGGTGGGGCGTAAAGAGCAGAAGTCGGGCGGTACTCGTGAGCAGATAGCCAGTGTTGCCGTTGGCAACTGGCTGTGGCGTCAAGGCACGGGGAATGCCGATGTTCCAACGGCCTGGTGGATCAATTTCGGCAGCTACATCACTCAACCGATACCCGACAGCAATATGAGTACCGAGCCGTACCTGGTGGGTTTCACCGGCTTTGGTACGTTGGGCGGCGGCAACATCAGTCTGCGCGCCGGGGCCGATGCGGGCATGTTGAAGCCGCTGGGAGACGCGACGAGTTACCTGCGCAGCCAGGGGCTCAACGTTGCAGTCGGCAGCACCGGCAGGGTCGGCAGCGATGGCCGCGTGCAAATGACGGGTGGCGGTGACATGGATATCCGCATTGGCGGCCAGCTCAACCCGTCACTGCAGGCCCGGGCTGGCGATACCGGCGGGGCGCGGCCGTTTCACGACCTGCAAGGTGCGTTGGTCAACCTGCGCGGCGCGGTGCAATTGACTGGCGGCGCCTTGGGCGGCATCGATCTGCAGTACGGCGCCGCGTCACGTTCGCATGACATCAGGGAAACCCGCGCGCTTGACCCGTTTACATCAACTACAAGCACAGCCTCTGGTGGTCTGGTATTGATCCCCGGTGACTCGGGGATGAGCCTCAGCACCCGTGGCGATCTGGTGCTGGGCGGAGCAAGCGACCCGGGACGCGTCAGCCTGCAGAACGCTACCCCGGTCTTCGACGCCAATGGTGACATCCAGAGAGGCGGGATCCTCAGTGGGTTTTCATTGTGGACCGAGCACACCGCCATCGACTTGTTTTCGGCCGGGGGAAACCTTACGCCTTCTACCCAAATGGCAGAGTTTAATGAGTTCAACAACTTCAGTTTACCGCTGGGGCGAAACACATCGCCTACAGACGGTCGATTCGTCTATCCGTCGATTTTGCGCGCAGTGGCGGGTCAGGGATCGATTTATGCCGGGCCTTCAGCATCGGTAAAAAGGAACGATTTCCCGCTGTCCGCCTACTCATTGCTCTTGGCGCCGTCGACAGCTGGCCAGCTGGAAATGCTGGCGGGCGATTCCATCTACGCCGGCGGCTATGCGATCAATCAGTCCGGAGCGAGTCCAGCGTCCATTGCCACGCCGTTCAATCCGGCGTTCAACCGCTTTGACAACAACGCGCAAGTCAGCCCCGTCGCCACCAATTACAGCAGTGACGGCGTCGCATCGGACGGCAACTTGCGTTATCCGTTGTTCGCATTTGGCCCCAACACGTATTCGGGTCTCAGCGGAGTGCAGGGGCCCGCACGCTTCTATGCATTAACTGGCGATCTGGTGGGCGTACGCAACGGCGAAACTCTGAATTTCACTACGTCCAAACGTACTTGGTATGAGGCGGCGGGGCCGGTGTGGATGATTGCCGGTCGCGACATCGTGGCGTCCGGGACCAATCTGGGCCAGCCCACTCAAGTCCAGTCGGATGAAATGGGTGTCGGGCGAGAGCTCATCACCTCCGCTGGCAACCTGTTCATCCACAATAATCCGCGAGACGTTTCACGGGTTTCGGCAGGTCGCGACATCCTCTATAGCAGTTTCGATATCGCCGGGCCGGGTGTTCTGGATATCAACGCCGGACGCAACATTCTCATGGAAAACCGTGCCAGCATCACCAGCCTCGGGTCGTTGGTGGCGGGGGATAATCGTGCGGGTGCCAGTGTGGTGCTGCAGGCCG
Organism: Pseudomonas sp. EA_65y_Pfl2_P78; assembly: GCF_963970495.1. Classification (NCBI taxonomy): domain Bacteria; kingdom Pseudomonadati; phylum Pseudomonadota; class Gammaproteobacteria; order Pseudomonadales; family Pseudomonadaceae; genus Pseudomonas; species Pseudomonas sp. EA_65y_Pfl2_P78. The sequence continues at coordinate 24,546 of NZ_CAXAON010000021.1, forward strand.
GCGCGGGGGCGCAAGGCCCGGATTATGCGCAGTTCATCGCGCGCTATCTGAGCCGGCAGAATCTCGCCAATCCGGAAAGGTCCCTTACCGGGCAACCGGGCAAAGTGGTCAAGACCTACCTTGACGAACTGCAGAGCTGGCTGACCCTCGGCTACGGCTTCAGTGGCAACGCCGAACAGGCGCAAGCGTTCTACGCCGCGCTGCCAAGTGCCCAGCAGGCGATTTTCGCGCGGCAGGTGTACTTCGCCGAACTGCGTGCCGGCGGCCTGGAGTACAACGATGTCGACGGCCCGCGTCAGGGCAGTTATTTGCGCGGTCGCAACGCCATCGCGGCGCTGTTCCCGACTACCGACGTGGCCGGCAATCCGATCCGTTACGACGGCGACATCACGATGTATGGCGGAGCAGGGGTCAAGACCCTGTTCGGCGGCGACATTCAGATGCTCACCCCGGGCGGTGGTCAGGTGTTCGGCATCGAAGGCGCGGTGCCGCCATCGACGGCGGGGATCATCACTCAGGGTTCGGGCAATATTCAGCTGTACTCGCAGGGCAGCATTTTGCTCGGCCAGAGCCGGATCATGACCACGTTCGGCGGGTCGATCCTCGGCTGGTCGGCCGAGGGCGACATCAACGCCGGTCGTGGTTCGAAAACCACCGTGGTCTACACGCCGCCAAAACGCATTTACGACACCTGGGGCAACGTGAGCCTGTCGCCATCGGTACCGAGTACCGGCGCCGGTATCGCCACGCTCAACCCGATTGCCGAAGTGGCGCCGGGCGATATCGACCTGATCGCGCCGCTGGGTACCATCGACGCGGGGGAGGCGGGGATTCGTGTGTCGGGCAACGTCAACATCGCCGCGCTGACGGTGGTCAACGCCGCCAACATTTCGGTTCAGGGCAAGGCGACGGGGGTGCCGGTGGTATCGGCGGTGAATACCGGGGCGATCACTTCGGCCAGCTCCGCCGCATCATCTGCCACGCAAGCGGCAGAAGACGTCGCCCGTCAGCAGCAGGCAGCGTCGCGGCAGAACCAGGCCTCGGTGTTCACCGTGCAGGTGCTGAGCTTCGGCAACGAACAGCTCGCGCCTTCTCGCGATGGCGCGAGCCGTGCATCGGCGCCGGGTTACAACCCGAACAGCCCGGTGCAGGTGTTGGGTGCCGGGGCGCTGGATGAACAGGCGAAGCAGCAGTTGACCGAGGAGGAACGTGGGCAACTGACGTTGTAAAAGACTCTCGTGCGCAGTACGTTTGGGCGGCCGGTGGGTCGCCCTTTTTTTGCATGCCTTATTCCATTCTGTACAGCGGACAGCGTACGTCCAGGGCAGCAGTCGCTGATTCGTCATTGACCGACCCACAATTGAACCCGCACCCAAGGCGCGCAAGCCGGCGGATTCTGGCTTGGCTGTAGGCAAAGGCGCAAGGATTTGTAGCCTCGAAGGCGTGCCTGAAGGTGTCTTTTAAACACCTGAGTTTAAAGGTCCATTTGCGCTGACTTCACTGGCCCCTTCGCGAGCAAGCTCGCACACATTTGCAATGCATTTCCCTGTGGGCGAGCTTGCTCGCGAAAGGGCCATCCCGGTCAGCAGAAAAATCTCGATCAAGCTAGTTTTTGCAAGTTATTTTTTTGATCCAAATCTGTACATGTCCGTAGGGAGGCTTCGTAGATGCTAGTTGCACTATCTCAAAGCCGCTATATGACTGTTCTCCAGGCATTGTGTACTCACGTATAACGTATTCGCCTGCATCGCTGAGTATTGATTGAGTATGAAATACACCTTGTGGTCCTATAAAATTAAAATAGCCAATGACTTCGGTAACAGGGTCCATAACTTTATAGCTTTTTAGTACTACTGTTATCGTTTTTCGAGATTTGTTTTTCAAGTCAAAAATTGCTTTGTGTTGGCCTACTTGATTATTAATAAATGTATTCTGAATTAGTAACTCTTTGGCGTTGTTGGCGTACATGGTAGGGTTTCCGCTAATAACTCTGTAAGTGATGGTGGCATTTCCTATGTCACGGGTTTCGCCATTTGAAAAGGCGCCTGCTCCGAACTGGTCGATAACAATATCTTCTTTTGTCACAGTCAGGTCATACGGAGGCTGTGATTCCTGCCCGGTGCCATACAGTCCTTTGACGGTGAAACTATGCGGGCCTAGTTCCAGGTCGGAAACGGTGTGTGTCCACACACCGGTTAATACATCGGCTTCTGCTTGCCCTTCCGAATGCTTGCCATCAAAAACTTCGACCTTCTGCCCCAAAGCAGCAGCCCCTTTCAGCTTTACTGCGGTCTCTACTGTATTTTCGCCGTTGCCGATGTCGGCGCCACTCGGGGAGCCTTTGATTGACGTTAATGTCGGTGCCATGTCGTCTGTCACCGTCAGCGTTCTGGCTGCGGACACGAGGCTCGGTTGCTCCAGATCTCTGGCCGTAAAACTGTGTTTGGCTTTACTCAGGTCTGAAACGGACAGACGCCAGATGCCGGTTACTCCATCGGCGGGCTCTTTACCTTTGATATCCGTACCGTCGAGCACTTCAACGTCTCGCCCGGCTGCGGCAACGCCGCTCAAGATGACGGCCGTTTCCACGGTGAAGCCATTCTCGGGGATCTCGTTGTCGCTCAGCGAGCCTTTGACGGACGATAACGTCGGCGCCCTGAGGGCTTCCACCGTCAGGAGTCGCACATTGGAATAGGTCGATGTGGGGTGATAAAGGGATTTGGCATACAACCGGCGCGCGCCGACTACAACCGTGATCGTGCATTGCCACAGGCCTGTGATCGTATCCGCGGTCGCGGTTCCCTTGAGCACTGCGCCTGAACCGCTGCCATCGTAAACCTCGACATCCTGACCCTTGCTGGCGGTGCCTTTGAGTGTCAGCGATGTACTGAAGGTGGTTTTACCCTCCGGCACTTCGTTGTTGCGGTCGTCCAGCACGTTGCTCAGCGTCGGCACAATGACGGCCGTGACGGTGAGGGTGTAGGCAGCGGAGGCAGGTTCGGCACCATACTTTCCTGTCGCGGCAAAACTGTGTTTCGTCACAGTCAGCCCCGACACGGTGCATGTCCAGATTCCAGAGACCGGATCGGCCGTGACCTCATCAACGACGGTGGCGCCATTGCGTATTTCAACGTTCTTGCCCTTGGCGCCCGTGCCGCTCAGCACCACGCTGGTTTCAACGGTGGTGCCACCCTCGACAATGTCCTTGCCGCTTGGCGAGCCCTTGACCGAGTCGATGGTCGGCGGATCGAGTGCCACCGGCTCGCCGATGACAAACTCCAGCACATTCGAATAACTGGTCGTGTTGCTCGCCGCCCGGAAGATTTCGTAGTGCACCTGCACTTTTTTCCCGCGATTAGGTTCGATGTGCTGGGCCACAAACGCCGCGTTCAGCGGGAAAGCCACGTCCCTGTCCTTGGACAGTGCATTGAGTTTTTTAAAGTCGGTAACAGGCTCATTGCCTTCAACGATCCAGAAATACTTCACGATATCGTTGGCCTCGCTCGGAACAGCCACCGGCCGTGGCGCGGTGATTTTGCTGACACCACCGGGCAGGTCTTTGGGGTCCAGCACGCCATCCTTTTCCCCCTGCACGATGGGTTTCACCAGTTCGCGTTGCGCTTCGCCAATGTTCAACAGCGAGGCGTGCAGGGACGCGCGACGGGTGATGGTGCCGTCTTCATCGCTCAGCAGGCAGTACGACAGACGCAGCGTGCCGCCCTCGATGGTTTTGCCGTGTTCGCCGGCGACGGTGACGATGAACCCTTCGGGGGCATTGGCCTCGTCTTCGCTGGGGGAATACCAGTCCAGGTCCGGGTCGTAGGTGGTCAGGTCGGGCCGGGTGCCGAACCATTTCAGTTCGATCGCGTTCTCCGGGGTGATCAGTGGATCGGGGGGAATGCAGATGCGGTATTCGGGCGCGTCGGGGTCGAGCGCGCCACTGATCTGGTCGATTGCGATGGGCGCGGCCAGGCGTGTCGGTTCACCGATAACGCTGTAGGCGCGGGACTTGGATATGGAATTGTCGACCACGGTGCCGCCGCGGCGTACATGATAGGAGTACACCACCGTGCGTTTGGCCAAGGTACGCAGGGTGCTGTTCTTGTGCGCGATCGAGACCCGCACTGGCGGCGTGCTTTCAATACGCTGGATCACCACTTCGCTGATCTCTTTACCTTCGTCGTCGGTACCGAAGACGCTGAGGTAGATCTCGTCGTACTTTTTGAAGATGTTCACGTCCTCCGCCCAGACTTCCACCAGCGGCTGTTCGTCCCCCAGCACCTCCAGATCGACGATGAGACCGTCGGCGTGTTTGAGGATGGGCGCACCCAGGCGCAAGCCCTGGGTGTCGACGACAATACGCACGGCCTCGCACCAGTCTTCGGACTCGTTGTACACGCGGTCGCGGATCTTGTAGCTGACCGACACGCCGTCGGAGTCTCCGGCTGAGAGGATGGTGGACTGGTCGGCCAGCACCACGATGGGATTACCCTCCGGATCGTCGATTTGTTCCTGGGTGACGGGCTCGGACTCCACGGTTTTCCCGGCCCAGGCCAGGATGAGCACGTCACCGACGGCGCAGTTCAGGTAGAGCCAGCCATCGCCGGGCTTGGGTTTGGCGTAGATCAGCACGCCTGCCTCGGCGGTGGCCTTGTCGACACCGTCGCGCACGACATCCGGCGGATCGAAGGCCATGGTCAGTTCGGAGTGGCCATAGTCGGGATTAATATCCTGGCCACCGGGCAGTTCGAGTTTGACGAAGAGCTTGATCATCGGTCCTGGCTCGGGCCTCTGCCCGAAACGCGTGATCTGGTAAGACAGCTCCCAGTCGCCGCTGGGCAAGCGCGGCGGCTCGATGAACAGAGTGACGTGCTTGTCCACCTCGATGTCTTCGGTGATGGTCTTTTGCGCGACCATGGTGGTGCCCAGGTACACCTTGCAGTTATCGCTCTTGCTCATGTCGTTCCAGGCGGGAATCTGGACTTTCAACCCCTTGTCGGGGTAGTTGAGTCGTGCGGCGGCGAGGTTGATGCCCCTGGAGCCGTCATCCAGCATCCGGCCGCCGGGGATTTCCGGATCGAGCAAGGCCAGGACGGAGATTGGTTTGCGCGGTTGGACGAGCATCGCGGGGCACTCCTGCCGAAGGTGGGGCGATGGAGTGATTAGGGGATAAAACCGGGAAATGCGCACCTGTCAGATCTGACAGGTGTACGTTGAACTCAGACGAACGGTATCGTTGCTTTTCAGTTCGTGACCGGAAATCCATTCTCTGACGTAGAGAACGGATTTCACGGTTTGACATCAAGCAGGGCAATCGCGATTTTAATAGCGTATTTCACTCCGCGAGTCAGCGAATCCCGACAATATTCGAGGCATGCCCGAATTCTTTCGCGTCGCCATAGCCGCCCCAAACCAGATACTTGGTTCTTCTACTTTTGAATGGCCACCAATCGCTGCCCCTATCGGTAGACCAATAATGGTGATTTCCCATGGGCCATGATGCGCCATACGCGGCGTGTATTTCGTTCAATTCCCCCATGCTGGGAATACGTGCCCCAACTGCGGCGACGTTCCTGTTGGCCATGTTCCAGCCACCATTCCCACCGCCAAAACAGAGAATGACGTTCGTCACTGTTACGGTAAAGCTTTTGGATTGCTGGGCAGTGTCTCTGGCCGTGATAGTCGCTGTGCCTCTCCCCCTGGCGGTGACAAAACCTCTGGAATCAACTGCTGCCACCGCTGAGTTGCTGGTGCTGTAAGTGATGGTTCCTGTTCCCCCGGTGGCTGATCGCAATATCGAGTTACCTGAATTCGGAGTGGGGAACAGGTTAGGGTAGCCCGCACAAATATAGGTCTTGCCACCCAATGTGACCGGATTTTCGTTGAAGCTCATTGGATGGATTCTGCGAAATGTTCGCGTTGTGGAGATCTGCTCGGTACTCAATGCTTTGGCGTACACCGAATGTTCACCAAGGGCGATTGCAAAGGGGGTCGTCCAGATTCCTTTGGCATCGGCGGACACGATGATATGTGTGGCTGCACCCAAATCATAAATCTGCACTTGATACAAAGGCGTGACCCCGCCCGTCAAAACAACCGACGTATCGACAGTAGGTCCCCCGTTACTCAACTCGCCTCCCGAGTGCCTTACCGATGTCAGCGTCACGGCCTTGTGGGGGGTGACCGTAAAGTTGTGGGCGGGGGATTCCAGTTGTTCACCATAAAGGGCTCGTACCTTGATGGCGTAGGATTTCAGGGCCAGCGTCGATAGTTTTGTCGAGCCGTTGCCCTCACCATCCAGAGTGACAGGGTCGCCGATGGGAGCGTTTTCGTCATAAAGCTGCACACGCTGGTCGGGATCTGCCATTACGGCAACGGTGATTTCTCTGTCGTAAGTTATGCCGTTGTGCGCGACCGATCCTTTGGAGTCATTGACTGCCGTGATACTGGGTTTGGTGGCAATGCCGATGGTAAATGTGCGTGGATTGCCGTCCGGTACATCGGCGTCGTACAAGGCTTTCACGGTAATGGTTTGCAGGCCTTCGACGAGGCCGTCTGCAGGAGATTCCCACTCCCACAGATCCGTGGCTTGCGGTGTGCCTTTGGGAACACCATTGACCCTGATCTCGACCTTTTCACCGCGCGTCGCCGTGCCATGGATCGTCACGCGCTTGTCGTAGGTCAACCCGGCTTCGGGAATTTCCTGGCCTTGCGGATTGAGGATTCTGGTGATGGCCGGGGTCACGTAGTCGTAACGTGTGCGGATAGTCAGCGGCAGGGCAGGGAACTCGATTGCAGCGGTCTCTTCCGTGCTGTTGTCGAAAATCACTTTGCATTTCACCACGGCGGGAGAACTGTGCCGCAATTTCAGGATTTCACTTCTGAGCAAGGGTTCGTCGAGGCCTCCAGCCACTTGCTGGTCACTGATTTGATGATCTCTCAGTACATCGATCCGGTAGCTGCCGGTGCTGGTTTCGCCCTCGACATAGAGCCACGTGCGCTGGCCCTTGGCAATAAATGGCCATACGTTCACCAGCACCCTCGCATCGCCGACAAACTCCATCAAGTCCAGAACCGCCTTGTCTGCCTGAGGTACATGCGGAGTGGGCAGATCGTTTTCCGGATCCTGGAAGTCGAGGATGTTCAGCGGCAGCGCTTCGGAGGGTGTCCACAAGCCATAGCGCTGTACGTCATAGTTGACGTCAACCGAGCGCCGAATGTTGGCACCCACAAACGAGGAGGGCAGGTGAAAGGTGACGATGCCGGAAGGTTCAGCGGGTTGTTCCAGGTCCTCCGAAGTGCCGGCCCCGGGCGTCCCCCGCCATTTCAGAGCGAGGGTGTCGAGTGCTTCGTCCATGCTGAGATAACTGCACTCGATATCGACACCGTTGAGCGCATCCATCGGGTTCAGCGAACCGTTGGGTGCTTGTAAAACGGTAGGCGCAGGCAAAAGCCCCACGGGGATGCCAACCATCACCTCGAAGGGCGCCGAATAGCTGTACTTTCCCGTCGCGGCATGCAGCAGGGTGTAACGGACAGTGACCGTATAGCCGATATTGGCCGAGACGTATTTGACATCCACCCGAAAGCGCGCGTTCTTGTCGATCGACAACTCAGTGATGGGTCTGCTGCCTTTGGTTGAGCTGAAGGCGGAGAGTCCGATCCAGTGATACGTCAGCGTGTCGCCCTTCATCCAATTGACCGGTTTGACCAGCACATGAGCCTGGGTATAAACCAGCGTCGGGTCGATCACGCCATCTTTTGCTTCTTCTACATCGGGGGCCGGCAGAGTGGCGGGAACTGCGCGCACCTCGACCCGCAGAAAGTCAGACTCACTGAGTCCATAGTCGGCAGGATCATCGTTGTACACCCGGTAATAGAGTTTGAGGCTGCCGTTGTTCAACGGGAGAATGTGCTCGTTCATCACATAGATGTACGTAAAGCCTGCCTGCTCATCATTATTGCTGACGTCATACGCTTCCTCATACTCATAGGCGCTGCCATCTGGTTTCTTGCCTTCCCAGATCACGTTGATCGAGTCGCCGACTTTAAGGCTCGGATAAGCAAGTCTGACGGTCGCTGTTTTGCTGTCGGCGGGCAAAATGGCACCGATAACCTCTTCGATAATCGGCGCCGGCAACAGCGCCGGGTTGCCGATCACTTTGACGAAGGTGCGTTTGGAGTAGAGCTTCGAGCCATCGCTTTTTTTGTGCAGTACATAGGAGCCATCAAGCGTCCCGGTGGCGAAGAGACTGACAAATGCGAAAGGGATCGGGAACTCGAGAATGTAGGGCAGCTTGCCGACGGTGACTTCTTCGGTCAGCGTGCGAGGCGCTGTTCCGGTGCCCCCGACACCGGCGACATTGATTATTATCGTGTCGCCCGTGGTGAATTCTTTATTGATTTCGAGGCGGATCAGCAGATTGGTCGCCTGATGGTCCAGTTGGTCGAGATGGAGCTCGCGATCATCGGCATCTTCGAAAATGGCCGGATCCAGGCGAGCGGCACCGGCATCCACCTGAACCGTAGTCTCCTTCGACCATTTCTCGCACCAGTTCCAGACCTCATCATGGATTTCGTACCTGATCGGCAACGAATTGCCATCGCCGGCGGTCAGGATGTCACCGGGCGACGCGGTGATGACAATTTCTTGCGTGCCTTCGACCTCGGCTTCTGTTACTACGTGGGGGGGCAGAGGAACACTGCCCCAGCGCACCCAGATGACATCGCGCACCGTCATCTCTCGATAGCGCTTGATGGTCATGGGCACGCCCTTGCTCGACCATTCTTTGCTGACACCATTGTCGATGACATCCTGCGGCAACCCGACAATGTCGAGGTGTGAGTGCCAGGGAAGATGCTGCTCCTCATCCTTGCCGGCGGGCAAATTCAATTTGACCAACAGCGTCAATACGGGGGAGGGATTATCCGGCAGCGGTTCGCCTGAACGGGTCACCTGGCAATAACACTCGGAGTAGCCGGGGGCGATTTCAGTGGTCGGGAGAAAGAAGAACAATCTTTTACCGACATCTTCGGGCTTTATTTTCAGTTCGAAGATGACGTTGTCGTTCCAGAAAACCTCGATTTCATCGCCAGCCCCCATCCCGGGGTAAGGGTCGATAATACTGAATATGCCGGCCTCGGAATTTTCGAACGTTGCCAGGTTGATACCGCCGTCGCCATTCGCAACCGGCTGAGTCATGTCAGCGATGTACACCGGATAGATTTGCAACGGTGTGACGGATAAATCTCTTCGCGGGGGAAGCCGAAATAATCTGAAAGAAGTCATGAGCAACGCCGCCTGAAAGGGAAAAACGAGTGATTCCCTTTTAGTCCCATTGATTGTTCATTGACTACTGTCAGATCTGACAGGGGTAAGCGGTTTTCAGACGGACGGTCTGGTGCGGGATGAGTCTGTTTATTGGGCGCCCGTCTGAGTACTGTTCGCATCTGAGCGCAATCTGGCAGGGTCAGAAGGCGTACGGAATACTCACCTTCGCCCACAACATTTCCCCCTTCGGCCGGTTCTCCACGTCAAATTCCTTGGCCCAGCGAATCTCCGCACTGGCGTACTTGAGAAAGGTGAAGTGCAGTGCCGGCCCGATTGCGAACACCTTGCCGCGCACGCCGTCATCCACATCCTGCCCGGCGAACTGCACGGTGCGGCCGAACTGTTTGTCGTCTGTGGTCTGCTTGAGGTAGTAGCCGTTGATGCCGAGCATCAGGTCGTCGGTAATCTTGTAGCTGGCCGAATAATCGAAGTGAAAGATCTGCCCGGATTTGTAGTCGGTGTCCTTGTTCTTCTCGTTGAAACTGTAGCTGGTCTTCATCGAGACTTCGGTGTTGTCGGTCGGCAGCCAGGTGAAGGAGAACATGGGTTTGTAGGTGTAGAAATTGTTGCTGGTGTTGGCCAGCCGGTCGACGCTGTATTCACCGGTGGGCACAGTGATTTCCAGGGCGGCGCCGAGGGTCAGATGCTTGCCCATGTCCCACAGAATGATCGGTGCGATGGTGGTATCGCCTATGCCTTCACGGGTGTCGCTCAAGCCGAACACCGAGACTTCCTGCTTCAACCACGGCTGGGCGATGTAACCGGCCAGGCGCCCGCCGAACACCCGTACCGGGCTTAAATAATCGAGACGCGGAATCACCGCGGTGGATTCGATTTCGACATTCTGCACTTTGCCGCCCAGTGAACTGATGTTGAGTCGGGTCGACTTGTAATGGTTGTAGTAGAGGTTGAACGCGACCATGTTCTGCGCAAGGCTGTCGACCTCCAGCGGCAGCATGAAGAAGCCATCGGTGCCCGGGCCGATGTTGTCGACGCCGGCTTCGGTGGCGAGCGCCGGCAGGGTCGCGGTGCAGCCCAGCAATGTCAGGGCCAGGCGCAAGGGGGATGTCGCGCGGTTCGGGTACATATCCGTCCTCATTATTATTGTGTTTGGGCGAAACGCCGGCACGCAGGACGCCCGGCACTCTAGAAATAAGCGCTTGGAGCCTGACGGGGCAGGGTATTGGCGGACACGTAGGGGGGCTTCTGCGGACAGTCGATAAACCCTGTGCTAACTTTCTTCGACATAACCGGTAACAAAAATAACAATCAAGCGTAATCCGGAATGTCAGCCGCTCATGAACGTAAAAGTCCAAGACCCGACCTTCGAACTGGCGCTGGTGTCGCCGTTCCTCCTGCAAACCCTGGCTGAAGTCGCGCAAATCAACGGCGTCGAGCCCGAGAGCCTGTGCCGTGGTCTGGGTTTTACCCTCGAAGACCTGCAGGATCCGGCGCAACGGATTTCCTATCGCCAGGCTGTGGCAATGATTCAGCGTGCGCTCAAAGTGCTGCCCAATCAGGGGCTCGGCCTGTGGGTCGGGGCGCAGAACGTGCTTGGCACGCTCGGTTTGCTCGGACATGTGCTATCGCTGTGCAGAACCTTGCGTGATGCGTTTTCCGTAGGGATTCGCCATCAGCACACCTCCGGCGCGATTGTGGTGTCCAGCGTCGATGTGGTGGGTGACCGAGTGCATCTCGATGCCGAATGTCGCTTGCCGTTCGCCGATGTGCAGGTGTTTGCGGTCGAGGAGTTTTTCGCCAGCCTCCTGGTGTACGGTCGGGCGTTGGCCGGGGCGGATTTCAAGCCGATCGCCGTGCAATTTGTCCATGCCGCGCCAGGCTACCTGAGCGAGTACCACCGCCTGCTTGGGCCGGACGTGCGCTTTGGTTGCCTGCACAACCGTATGCTGATCGATGTGCAATGGCTGGACGTCAAGCTGCCCAATCATCATGCGCTGGCGTTGCGTCAGGCGGTGGCCTTGCTGGAGCTTGAAGCCGCGCAGGTGCATCAGAAGCTCGATCTGATTCAGGCCGTGGAGCGGGCGATAGCTCGGGATCTTGCTTGTGGCACTCATATCGAGAAGATTGCTTGCGACCTGAACATGAGCAGCCGCACCTTGCGCCGGCGTTTGACCGAGCATTCGCTGACGTTTGAAGCTTTACAGGAGCAAGTGCGGCAGGCGCGCACCCTGAGTCTGCTGGCCAATCCGGATATGTCTATCGAGCGCATCACCGAAGAGGCCGGTTATAGCGATGTGCGCAGCTTTCGCCGGGCGTTCAAACGCTGGACAGGGATGAGCCCGAGTGCGTGGCGTATTGAGAACGGCCCTTCGTCTCTGAGACAAGACTAGGGTGAGGGTTTTGCGGCATCTGAACCCACACAAATCCTCTGGCCAGGGGTAAACTCCCGCGCACTTTCCCAAGGAGTTCACATGAGTTACTACCAGCCGGGCATTCTCGCCACCCCTGTTCCTGCGCAAGCACGTCATCTGTTCTTCGCCCTTGAGTCGGTTGCAGCACTGCCGCAGGCGATCGACAACCTGATGAATCTGGTGGATGGCAAGTCGGTGGTGGTCGGTTTCGGTGAATCCCTGACCAGGGCCCTCAACGTAGAAATCGACGGCCTGCGCAGTTTCCCGGCCATGACCGGCGTCGGCGTGGAAAACCCGTCGACCCAGCACGCGCTGTGGGTCTGGCTGCACGGTGTCGACCGTGGTGAACTGCTCAATCGTTGCAATGCTTTTGAAGCCGCTCTGGCGCCGGCCTTGTGTCTGGTAGAGGCCCAGGAAGCCTTCCGCCACAAGGAAGGTCATGACCTGACGGGCTACGAAGACGGTACTGAAAACCCGCACGATGAAGCGGCTATTGCCGCTGCGTTGCTAGCAGAGGGCGCTGAAGGTCTGGTTGGTGGCAGCTTCGCGGCGATCCAGCAGTGGCAGCATGACCTCAAGGGTTTTCACACATTGTCCGCCGAAGACAAGGACAACATCATGGGCCGTCGCTTGAGCGACAACGAAGAAATCGACGACGCACCCATTTCCGCCCACGTCAAACGCACGGCGCAGGAAAGCTTCGCCCCTGAGGCGTTTGTCGTGCGTCGCTCGATGCCGTGGATCGAGGGTCATCGCGCCGGTTTGATGTTCCTCGCGTTCGGTTTTTCGCTGGATGCCTTCGAAGCGCAACTGCGCCGCATGAGCGGTCTGGAAGATGGCATCACCGATGGTCTGTATCGCATCAGCCGGCCGATCACCGGCGGCTACTACTGGTGCCCGCCGCTCAAGGACGGGCGCCTCGATCTGCGTGCCTTGCGTATCGGCTGATCGTCAAGACACAGGGAGGCAACAATGGACGTGGTGCGTTGGGGCATGATCGGTTGTGGCAGCGTCGCCGAGCGCAAGAGCGGGCCGGCCTTTTACAAGGCTCCCGGTTCGGCGCTGGTGGCGGTGATGGGACGACGTCTTGAGGCGGTGAGCGATTACGCCGCGCGCCACGGCATCGAACGGGTCTACACCGATGTCGATGCGCTGATCAACGATCCCGAGGTGGACGCGGTGTACATCGCCACGCCTCCCGACAGTCACCACGCCTACAGCCTGAAAGTCGCTGCCGCCGGTAAACATGGCTGCGTGGAAAAACCCATGTCGCTCAATGCCGGGCAAAGCCGTGAGATGCAGCAGGCGTTTGCCGACGCCGGGTTGCACCTGTTCGTTTCCTACTATCGGCGTTCGTTGCCGCGCTTTGCGCAAGTGCGGCAATGGCTGGAGCAGGGGCGTATCGGCGCGGTGCGGCACCTGAGCTGGACACTGACCAAAGCGCCGTCCTCCGCAGACCTGGATGGGCGTCACAACTGGCGTACGGATCCGGCGGTCGCCGGTGGCGGTTACTTCGCCGATCTGGCCAGCCATGGCATTGACCTGTTCCAGTATTTGCTCGGCGACATCATTGATGTCGCTGGTTTCACCGCGCATCAGGCCGGGTTGTACGCGGCGGAAGATGCGGTCAGCGCCAGTTGGCGCTTCGCCAGCGGAGCGTTGGGCATGGGGTGCTGGAGCTTTGTTGCCGATCGGCGCGAGGATCGGGTCGAGATCATCGGCAGCCAGGGGCGAATCAGCTTTTCGGTGTTTGATGAACATCCCGTTCAATTGCATACCGATCAAACCGTCAGCCTGGACATCCCCCATCACGAACACATCCAATGGCACCACGTCTTGGGCATGAACGCCCACATTCGCGGTGATTCGCAACACCCGGCGATGGCCGAACAGGCCCTGAAAACCGACTGGGTCATGGACCAGATCCTCAAGCGTCAATGACCTCTCAAGCGACACACCATCCCCTGTAGGAGCAAGCCCGCTCCCACAAGGGGGTTGTGGGGGCGGGTTATTGTGCGGCGGTCATGGACGGGCGGCAGCCGTGGAAAATATCCAGCCCCGGCTGATACAGCGAGGTCTTCACCCCGAACAACCCCAGCACCGAATGAAACAGGTTGTCATGGCTCAGATCCGCCTGGCCGGTCTTGCCTTGCAGGCAGCCCCGGTCGATGCCTTCGCTGGCCAAGGTGTTGTTGCCAAACCACATCACCATCGGCACATGGGTCTGTGCCTCGGGTGCCAGTGCATAAGGCGCTGCATGCAGATACAACCCGTTTTCCCCCAACGATTCCCCGTGATCAGAGACGTAAACCATCGATGTATCCAGTGCATCCTGATTGCGCTTGAGCAACTCGATCACCTTGGCCAGGAAATGGTCGGTGTAGAGGATGGTGTTGTCGTAGACGTTCACCAGCTCATCACGGCTGCAACTGCCCAATTGGTTGGTGTGGCAGATTGGTTTGAAACGCTCCATGTCCTTCGGATAGCGCTCGTAGTATTCCGGGCCATGGCTGCCATCGGCATGCAGAACAATGATCGCGTGGCCCTTGAGGCTGTCGATGTAGCTTTGCAGATCGGCCAGCAAGGCTTCGTCGAGGCAGTTGTTGCCGTCACAGAACGGTCCCGGCTGGTTCTTCGAAATATCGCGATGCGGTACGCGCAGGCAGGTGCCTTTGCAGTCGCTGTTGTTGTCCAGCCACAGCACTTGCACGCCGGCGCGCTGGAGGATGTCCAGCAGGCCTTCGTAGGTTTTGCCTTTCTTGTCGCTGTAATCCTCGCGGGGGAACATCGAGAACATGCACGGCACCGACACCGCTGTCGACGTGCCGCAGGAATGCACCTGGGTGAAGTTGAGGATGTCCAGTTTGCTCAGCTCTGGATTGGTCTCACGCTCATAACCGTTCAACGAAAAGTGATCGGCGCGGGCGGTTTCACCGACCACGAACACCATCAGCGATTTCTTCTCGCGGCTGGCAGCCTTGGCGCTCATCACTGCGTCTTCGCCGACAGCCTGCACCACGAAGTGCTTTTTGATGCCCAGGCGTTGCTTGGTGTATTTGCTGATCGCGTAGATGTAGTTGGTCGGGTTGATGAAGTGGGTGAGTTTGTCTTCTTCGCGAAAGATCGGCGCGTAGGTCGAATAGAACGTGCCCACCGAGGCCGCGATCACCAGCACGCAGGCGATGATCACCAGAATCTTGTTCAGCAGGCCGCGAAAGAACGGTCGATAGCTCACCGGCCAACGCCAGATCAGCGCCGCCGGCAGTACGCCGAGCACTAGCACATAGGCCATCAGCTTGCCGCTCAACAGCGCGGTGGCTTCACCGGGGTTGGTTTCGAACACGTTCTGGATCATCACCGTGTCGATGGTGATCCCGTATTCGTTCATGAAATACGCGGCGCAAGCCGAGAGCAGGGCGACCACGGTCAGCACCGGTTTCAGCGTCCAGCGGAACGACACCAGGGTCAGCAGCAGAGTGATTGCGGACCATAAAAACAGCCCGAAAGAGGCGAAAAATGCCAGTTTGTACGCGCCTTGCAGGGTGATCAGTGTGCCCAGCGCCTTCCAGGTCGCCAGGTTGTACAACGCCACCAGCGCCAGGGAAACAGCAACACCAGTCGCGTAGAAGTGATGGACGGTGAACGCAGTCCGTTGCCCAAAGCCATGTCAAACCTTCCTCTACATGAATAGAAAACACACGCAGTAACGTGTGTAACTGTAGAAGAACATTAGTAAAAAAATCGTAAACATCCTGTCACATGTTTCACATTTTTCTGTCGCGACACCCACCTGACTGATGGTGCTTGTCAGGAAAATCCTACAGGAGTACAAATGTACTCCATGACCAATCTGACTCCCCGCCGCACCGCCATCCTGACCTTTATCCGCGAACGCATCGCCGAACACGGTCAGCCCCCAAGCCTCGCTGAAATCAGCGAGGCTTTTGGTTTTGCCTCCCGTAGCGTGGCGCGCAAGCATGTGCTGGCGCTCACCGAAGCCGGGTTTATCGAGGTCAACCCGCATCAGGCCCGGGGCATTCGCTTGCTCGGGCAACCGGCGCGCCCGGAGTGGCTCGATATCCCGGTGCTTGGTCGTGTGGCCGCCGGTGCGCCGATTGGCGCCGATGCCGAGATTCATAGCCGCTTGATGCTCGACCCGGCGCTGTTCTCTCGCACACCGGATTACATGCTGCGGGTGCAGGGCGACTCAATGATCGAAGACGGCATTCTCGACGGTGATCTGGTCGGCGTGCGACGCCATCCCGAGGCGCTGAATGGCCAGATCGTCGTGGCGCGCCTCGACGGTGAAGTCACCATCAAACGCTTCGAACGTGTCGGCGATGGGGTGCGGTTGTTGCCGCGCAACCCGGCGTACCGGCCGATTGTCGTGGGCGATGATCAGGATCTGGCCATCGAAGGGGTGTTCTGCGGTCTGGTGAGGCAAGGCTGATGGGCGCCGTCATTGCGCTGGATACGCTGTTCAATGGCGGCCAGGTCTGGAAGGGCCGGCCTGCGCCACCGGCCGCCAGTCCGCAACCCACCGGGCATGCGGCACTGGATGCGGCGCTGCCCAGCGGTGGCTGGCCGGAAGCCGCGTTGAGCGAAATCCTGTTGGCCGGCCCCGGTGTCGGCGAACTGCAACTGGTCTGGCCGACATTGGCGCGGTTATCGGCGGCAGGTGAACGCATCGTGCTGGTTGCACCGCCCTTCGTGCCGTACCCCCAGGCGTGGGAAAACGCCGGGGTCGATCTTCGCCAGTTGTCGGTCATTCAGGCCAGTGAGCGCGATGCCTTGTGGGCGGCGGAGCAATGCCTGCGCTCAGGCAGTTGTGGTGCGGTGCTGTGCTGGCCGCACAAGGCGGATGACCGCGCGTTGCGGCGTTTGCAGGTAGCGGCGGAAACGGGCCAGACCCTGGCATTTGCGTGGCGGCCGTTGAGCGAAGCGATCAACCCTTCGCCCGCTGCCTTACGGATTGCCATCGACGCCAAACCCGCGCAATTACGTATCCTCAAGTGCCGTGGCGGACTGGCGCGCCCGGCACCGATTGCTTTTGCCGTGGGGCACTGAGGCCGTCATGCGCTGGGTGTGTATTGTGTTTGCGCAATTGGCGTTGGACGCGGTGCTGCGTCAGCGTCCCGATCCCGACGAGCCATTGGTGCTGCTCAGCGGTCCGGCCCAGCGCCGGGTGCTGCAAGCGGTCAACCCGGCGGCGCGCCAACTCGGGCTGCGGCCCGGTCAGTCAATGACCGCCGCGCAAGCCTTGAGCAAGGGCTTTGCCACGGCGGATTATGATGTTGCCGACGTCGAGCACTGGCAGCAGTTTCTGGCCGCATGGGCCTACCGTTTCAGTGCGCAAGTCAGCGTGCATTACCCGCGTACTGTGGTGTTCGAGATCGAGTCGAGCCTGGGCCTGTTCGGGTCCTGGGCGCAGTTCGAGGCGCGATTGCGCAAGGAACTGACGGATCTGGGTTTTCGTCACCGTATCGTCGCCGCGCCAAACCCGGTGGCGGCGCGGGTGTTGGCCAATGCTTATGACGGCCTGGTGGTACCGGACGACGAAGCCTTGCAGCATCACCTTGGGCAATTGCCCGTCGATCGCGTTGGCTTGGAGCCGGCTGTAGCCACGGCGTTGTCGCGTATGGGCCTGCGCAACCTCAGTCAGGTGCAAAGCTTGCCGCGTCAGGCGCTGGCCCGGCGTTTCGAGGCGCAAATGCTCAAGCACCTCGACACCTTGTCCGGCGCACGTCCACTCGCGCTGGCGTTCTACCTGCCACCGGACCGTTTCGATGTACGTATTGAACTCAATTTCGACGTGCAATCCCATCAGGCGCTGCTGTTCCCGTTACGACGTCTGACCGCTGACCTGTCGGCATTCCTTTGTGGACGCGACAGCGGCGTGCAGCGGTTCGATTTGCATCTTGAACACGCCGGGTTGCCGGACACAGTGATCAAAGTCGGCTTGCTCAGCGCCGAGCGCGATCCGGCGATGCTCTTCGAACTGGCCCGTGGGCGACTGGAACAAGTGCAGGTCGAAGCGCCGGTACGCGGTTTTCGTTTGCGCGCCGAAGATCTGCCGAGTTTTGTGCCGCAATGTCAGGAACTGTTCGACGACCGCCCACAGCAGACCTTGCCCTGGGAGCAATTGCGCGAACGTCTGCGCGCACGACTGGGCGATGATGCGGTGCAAGGGCTGCGCTTTCAGGCCGATCACCGGCCCGAATGCGCCTGGCAGAACGGCGTCGACAAACAACGCTGTGCAGGTTTGCCCAGTGTCTATCGTCCGGGCTGGTTGCTGGGCGAACCGCAGAGCGTGCCGCAAGGTTCGGCGCGGATTCTCATGGGCCCGGAGCGTATCGAGTCAGGCTGGTGGGACGGTGACGATGTGCGCCGCGACTATTACCTGATCCAGAACCGCGCCGGTCAGCAAGGCTGGGCTTATCGAACCGTGGGCGAGGGTGGGCCGTTGTGGCTGCAAGGCTGGTTTGCATGAGCGATGGTTATGCCGAATTGCACTGCCTGTCGAACTTCAGTTTCCAGCGTGGTGCGTCCAGTGCGCTGGAACTGTTCCAGCGGGCGAAACAACACGGCTATCAGGCACTGGCGATCACCGACGAATGCACGCTGGCCGCAATTGTGCGTGCCTGGCAAGCGGCGAAATCCGTTGAACTGCCGCTGATCATCGGCAGTGAAGTGCGCATCGACAACGGCCCGAAACTGGTCCTGCTGGTGGAGAACCTCGAGGGTTATCAGGCGTTGTGCGGTTTGATCACCCGTGCCCGGCGGCGCACGCAGAAAGGCCAGTACCAGGTGCTGCGCGAGGATTTCAGCCAAGCGCTGCCCGGGTTGCTGGTGTTGTGGGTGCCGGACTCGGTGGATGACAGGGAAGAGGGTCGCTGGTTGAAGCAAACCTTCGGCGAGCGGCTGTGGCTGGCGGTGCAGTTGCACCGCGGGCAGGACGATCAGCGGCGGCTGGCGGCGTTGTCGAGTCTGGCCGCTGAGCTGGGAATCACGCCGGTGGCCAGCGGCGATGTACACATGCACGCCCGTGGCCGGCGCGCCTTGCAGGACACCATGACCGCGATCCGTCATCACGTTCCGGTGGCTGAGGCCGGTTTACGCCTGCACCCCAATGGCGAGCGGCATTTGCGCAGCGTCGAGGTGCTGCGCGAGGTCTACCCGCCGGCCTTGCTGCAGGCCTCGGTGAGCCTGGCCCGACGCTGCACTTTCGACCTGGGCCAGTTGCGTTATCAATACCCCAAGGAACTGGTGCCTGAGGGGTATAGCGCCAGTACCTGGTTGCGTCACCTGACCGAAGAGGGCATCGCCTGGCGCTGGCCGAAAGGGCCACAGCCCAAAGTGCTCAAGCAGATCGACGATGAGCTGGAACTGATCGCCGAACTCGGCTACGAAAGCTACTTCCTCACTGTGCACGACGTGGTGCGCTTCGCCCGCGAGCAAAAAATTCTTTGTCAGGGCCGTGGTTCGGCGGCCAATTCGGCGGTGTGCTTTGCCCTGGGCATTACGGAAATCGACCCGGATCGCACCACGCTGCTGTTCGAACGCTTCATGTCCAGGGAGCGCAACGAGCCGCCGGACATCGACGTCGACTTCGAGCACGAACGCCGTGAAGAAGTCCTGCAATACGTGTTCCGCCGCTACGGCCGACATCGTGCGGCACTGACGGCGGTGGTCAGCACCTATCACGCCGCCGGCGCGGTGCGCGATGTGGCCAAGGCCTTGGGCCTGCCGCCGGATCAGATAAACGCACTGGCCGATTGCTGCGGCCACTGGAGCGATGAAACGCCGCCGCTGGCGCGTTTGCTCGAAGGCGGGTTCGACCCTGACAGCCCGGTGTTGCGCCGGGTGCTGAGCCTGACCGGGCAACTGATCGGTTTCCCCCGGCATCTGTCGCAGCACCCCGGCGGTTTCGTGATTTCCGAACAGCCCCTGGACAGTCTGGTGCCGGTGGAGAACGCGGCGATGGCCGACCGTACGATCATTCAGTGGGACAAGGACGATCTCGACGCGGTCGGGCTGCTCAAGGTCGATATCCTCGCCCTCGGTATGCTCAGTGCGATCCGCCGCTGTTTCGATTTGCTGCGCCGTCATCGCCATCTGGATCTGAGCCTGGCGACGATTCCGCCCGAGGACAAACCCACCTACGACATGATCAGCCGCGCCGACACCATCGGCGTGTTCCAGATCGAGTCCCGGGCGCAGATGTCGATGCTGCCACGCCTGAAACCGGCGAAGTTCTACGATCTGGTGATTGAAGTGGCTATCGTCCGGCCGGGGCCGATTCAGGGTGGAATGGTGCATCCGTACCTGCGCCGCCGAAACAAGGAAGAGGAGGAGACCTACCCGTCGCCGGAACTGGAAGTGGTGCTCAAACGCACCCTTGGCGTACCGCTGTTTCAGGAGCAGGTGATGCAGATCGCCATTGTCGCCGCCGATTACAGCCCCGGTGAAGCCGATCAGTTGCGCCGCTCCATGGCCGCGTGGAAGCGTCATGGTGGGCTGGAGCCACACAAGGAAAGACTCGCCGCCGGCATGAAGAAAAACGGTTACACGCCGGAATTCGCCGCGCAGATTTTCGAGCAGATCAAAGGTTTCGGCAGTTACGGCTTTCCTGAGTCCCACGCTGCCAGTTTCGCCTTGTTGACGTATGCCAGTTGCTGGCTCAAGTGCCACGAACCGGCGGCGTTCGCTTGTGCGCTGATCAACAGTTGGCCGATGGGCTTCTACAGCCCGGACCAGATTCTCCAGGACGCCCGTCGGCATCAGTTGCAGATCCGTGCGGTGGATGTGCGTGCCAGTGACTGGGATTGCAGCCTGGAACCCATCACTGGCGCACAACCGGCGATTCGCATGGGCCTGCGCATGATCAAGGGGTTTCGCGAGGACGATGCCCGGCGCATCGAAGCCGCAAGAGTGCGTGGGGCGTTCGCCGATGTTGCCGATCTGGGGGAACGGGCCGGGCTCGACAGTCGAGCGCAAGCCTTGCTGGCCGATTCCGGGGCGTTGCGCGGCTTGGCCGGTCATCGGCATCGGGCGCGCTGGGAAGTGGCCGGGGTGCAGAAGCAACTCGGGCTGTTCGCCGGGCTACCGAGTCAGGAAGAGCCCGGCGTGGTGCTGCCCAAACCCAGCGTCGGCGAGGATCTGCACGCCGATTACACGACCGTTGGCACCACATTGGGGCCGCATCCGCTGGCGTTGTTACGAGGCGAGCTGAAGGCGCGGCGTTGCCGCAGTTCGCAGGAGTTGCTCGAAATCGAACACGGGCGCCCGGTCAGCGTTGCCGGGTTGGTGACCGGACGCCAACGACCAGGCACCGCCAGCGGCGTGACGTTTGTGACCCTGGAAGACGAGTTCGGCAACGTCAACGTGGTGGTTTGGCGCGATCTGGCCGAGCGTCAACGCCAGGTACTGGTCGGCTCGCAATTGCTCAAGGTTGATGGCCGCTGGGAGCGCGAGGGCGAAGTGCGCCACCTGATCGCCGGCCGCCTGAGCGACCTGAGCCCGTTGCTCAACGGCATCCGCGTGCAGAGCCGCGACTTCCACTAAACCCCTGATCAACACAAACCCTTTGGGAGCGAGCTTGCACGCGAAAGCAATCTGCCAGCCAGAGAGTATTCATCGGGTACTCCATATACGCGAGCAAGCACGCTCCCACAGTTGTTTTGGTATGCGGGGATTGGCCAATCCATTGGCGTCAAAAAAATCTGTCATCAATGATGGCACTTTGTCATAATGCGGCCCCTTTTCCGCGCCCCATCACGTTACCGTGCCGGGACATACCGTTTTTCAAGAAGGAATATTCAGTGAGAATGATCTCCCGGATGCTGGTCTCAGGCGTTGCAATCGCCGTGCTTGGCACCATCGCCGGCACGCTGGCCGGTTGCGCCACCGAAAGCTCCCGCGCGCTGCCGGTGGCCAAGGTAGAAAGCGCCACTCAAGTCTGGACTGGCGTTCGCGTGCCGATGGCGGTGGGCAAGTTTGATAATCGCTCCAGCTACATGCGCGGGATCTTCTCCGACGGTGTCGACCGTCTCGGCGGTCAGGCCAAGACCATCCTGATCACGCATTTGCAGCAGACCAACCGTTTCTCCGTGCTCGATCGCGACAACATGGGCGAAATCCAGCAGGAAGCCGCGATCAAGGGCCAGGCTCAGCGTCTCAAAGGCGCCGATTATGTGGTCACCGGTGACGTCACCGAATTCGGTCGCAAAGAGATTGGCGACCACCAGTTGTTCGGCATTCTTGGTCGTGGCAAGACCCAGATCGCTTACGCCAAGGTCAACCTCAATATCGTCAACATCAGCACCTCCGAAGTGGTCTATTCGACCCAGGGCGCCGGCGAGTACGCCTTGTCCAACCGCGAAATCATCGGTTTCGGCGGCACCGCTGCTTATGACTCCACCCTCAACGGCAAAGTCCTGGATCTGGCCATGCGCGAGGCGATCAATCGTCTGGTTGATGGCATGAACGCCGGTGCCTGGAAACCGGGCAACTGATTGACGCCCACTGCAAGGAGCAACATCCAATGAATTTGACTTTGTCGCGGTCGCTGATGGCCCTGACGCTGGCCGCCAGCGCTCTGCTGGCCGGTTGCAGCAGCCCGCAAACCCTGTACCAGTGGGAAGGCTACGAACCCCAGGTCTACGAGTACTTCAAGAGCGAAACACCGAAAGAAGCCCAGGCAGAAGCACTGGAAGCCGATTTGCAGAAGATCCGTTCCACGGGTAAGGCCGTGCCACCGGGATACCACGCGCACCTCGGTCTGCTGTACCTGAGCATGGGCAAAGACGATCAGATGGTGCAGCAGTTCCGTACCGAAAAGACCCTGTTCCCAGAGTCCGGCACGTACATGGATTTCCTGCTTAAAAACGCCAAGACCGGAGATGCGAAATGATCCCGCGTGCGGTGAAGCTGCTGGTGGGCGTGCTGGCGCTGAGCATGCTTGGTGGCTGTGTAAAACCCAAGACCGTGGATTATTCGGCGTACAAACAAGCGCGCCCGAAGAGCATTCTGGTGCTGCCGCCGCTGAACACCTCGCCGGACGTCAAGGCGTCGTACAGCCTGTTGTCGCAAGTGACGTTCCCGCTGGCGGAAGCCGGTTACTACGTACTGCCGATCGCGCTGGTTGATGAGACGTTCCGTCAGAACGGCCTGACCACGCCAGACGATATCCATCAGGCACCGCCCAACAAGCTCAAGGAAATCTTTGGTGCGGATGCGGCGCTGTACATCACCGTGACCGAGTACGGTACGCGTTACATGGTGATCAGCAGCGAAACCGCAGTCACTGCGACGGCGAAACTGGTCGACTTGAAATCCGGCATCACACTGTGGACCGGCTCCGCTCGGGCGTCGAGCGAAGAGGGCAACAATAACGGCGGCGGTGGCCTGATCGGCATGCTGATCACGGCGGCAGTGAAGCAGATCATCAACAGCTCGACCGATGCTGGTTACCCGATTGCCGGTGTGGCGAGCAATCGTCTGTTGTCAGCCGGGCACCCGGCAGGCCTGCTGTACGGACCACGCTCGCCGAAATACGGCACGGATTAACCGCGAACGTCAAAAGATCGCAGCTTGCGGCAACGCCTTGGGATGACTTTTCCAAGCCACTGCCGCAGGCTGCGATTTTTTTTGCCCGGACATTTCTCGAGCCACCCCGGTCACGACTTGCCATCAAGAGCCTGCATCTTGGGGCCGAAGGCGATATTCTGCGCCACGGTTCATGCGCCACGGCAGCGTTGCCAGCAATGAAGGAGCTTTGGAGTGACCGAAAAGAAACTGGAAACCACGGTCGACCGCGTCTACCAAGGGGTTTACGAGGCGATCTGCAAGCGCTCACTGCGTCCGGGAATGAAACTGGGCGAGGCCTCGCTCGCGCAATTATTTAATGTCAGCCGCACCTCAGTGCGGGCCGCGCTCAAGCAATTGGAAGCCGAGGGCCTGGTGACCACCGAACCCAACAAAGGGGCATCGGTGTCGTTGCCCAGCAACGAAGAAATTCGCTCGCTGTTCGAAACCCGCCGTCTGATCGAGATTGGTATTGTCACCGAGCTGTGTCGACGCAAGGACGCTGCGGCGATGCAGGTGCTGCGCGATCACTTGTTGCTGGAAGATCAAGCCCATGAAGCCGGCGACCACGAGCGGTTGATTCATCTGCTTGGTGAGTTCCACCTCAAACTTGCACGCAGCCTGAATAACCCGGTACTGCTCGACTGGTTTCAGAAGCTGATTTCCCGTGCCTCCCTGTACATCGCCGCATTGGACGACGACAGCCACGAAGCCTGCCGCGACAACGAACACCTGCGCCTGATCGAGTACATCGAGGCCGGCGATCAGAGCGCCGCGATCGAGTTGACGTGCGTGCACCTGAACGGTATCGAGAAAGCGATTCTCGACGTTGCCGCCAAGATGAAAACGGGCTATCACCCGCTGAAACATCTGATCGGGGTTTGAACCTGAGCAGGCTATGAAACCGGCTATACCTCTTATGAAACCAATACGACCTGCGATGCTCGAAACACAAGGACGCCGCGTCGTTTGGGCGTAGTGATTGATCGGGCAACCACCACAGGACACCGAGTCAGGCGATGCAGTTTCTATCCGATAGCCACGGTTGTGAAGGTTGGAAAGGCGAAATGGCCGGACGCATTTGCGCGTTCGACTGGCGTCAAACCGAACTGGGGCCGCTGGAGACATGGCCCGCCAGCCTGTGCAGCACCGTGCAAATGATGCTGGCGTCGCCGTTGCCGTTGGTCATGCTCTGGGGCCGTGCTGGCTACATGATCTACAACGACGCCTATTCGACGTTTGCCGGTGGCCGCCATCCATTTTTGTTGGGCTCACCGGTGGAGCTGGGCTGGCCGGAAGTCGCCGAGTTCAACCGCCATGTCGTCGATACCTGTCTGGCCGGTGGCACCTTGTCGTTTCGCAATAAGGACATGGTGCTGCTGCGTGATGGCATTCCCGAAGAAGTCTGCCTGGATTTGTATTACAGCCCTGTCGCCAACGATGAAGGGGTGCCGTCCGGGGTCATGGCGATAGTGGTTGATACCACGGAGTTCATGCGTTCCGAGCGTTTGCGCCAGGCCGCTGAAGACGCTTACCGCGCTGATAATGAGCGGGTGCGTCTGGCGCTCAATGCCGGTGCCTTGCTCGGCTCGTTTGTCTGGGATGTGCGCAATGATGTGTTATCGGCGGATGAGCGTTTCGCTCGGACGTTCTCGTACCCGGCGGATCAGGATCTGACCGATGTGCCTCAGGCGCTCACCGATGCCAGGATTCACCCTGATGACCTGGCCTGGGTGCAGGAGCGGGTCAATCAGGTATTGCAGACCGGTGAGCCGTACAACGCCGAATACCGGGTTTTGCGTCCGGACGGCAGTTATATGTGGGTACTGGCCAGTGGAGCCTGCGAATTCAACGAGCAGGGTGAGCCGTTTCGCTTCCCTGGCGTGTTGATCGATATTCATGAACGCAAGATTGCCGAGGAATCCCTGCTCAAATTCACCCGCAACCTCGAGCAGCGTGTCGCCGATGAAGTCGGTGCGCGACTGGCCGCCGAGGAGCAGTTGCGCCAGTCACAGAAACTGGAATCCATCGGCGGGCTGACCGGCGGCGTCGCTCACGACTTCAATAACCTGTTGCAGGTGATCGCCGGCAATCTGCATTTGCTGGCTCGCCATGAGCCCAATAACGCCAACGTGCAGCGTCGGGTCAGCGCTTCGTTGGCGGCGGTCGAGCGCGGGGCCAAATTGTCTTCGCAATTGCTCGCGTTTGCCCGGCGTCAGCCGTTGTCACCGGCGGTGTGCAACCTGCAGCAGATTTTCGAAGGTGTCGGTGAATTACTCCAGCGGGCGCTGGGCGAAACCATTCAGATTGATGTGCAACTGCCGCAAGCACCGTGGCACATCAATGTCGACCGCAATCAATTGGAAAACGCCATTCTCAATCTGGCCATCAACGCACGGGATGCGATGAAGGGTGAGGGCACCATTGTGCTCAGTGCGTCCAACGTTGCTCTCGATGGCGAGTTCTGTGTCGGTAAGGGCATCACCCCCGGTGACTTTGTCCGGGTCGCGGTCAGCGACATGGGGCCCGGCATCCCGCCACAGATGCTGGAGCAAGTGTTCGAGCCGTTTTTTACCACCAAGGCTGACGGTCAGGGCACGGGGCTGGGCCTGAGCATGGTTTTCGGTTTCGTCAAACAGAGTGGCGGGCATGTCGAGATCGACAGTACGCCAGGTGAGGGGACATGCGTGCAGTTGTACTTTGCGCGCAGCCTGCGACCGATCCGCGAAGAAGCGCCGAACATCGAAAGTCAGCTGAGGGGTGGTCACGAGACGATTCTGGTGGTCGAGGATAACGAGGCTGTGCGCGCTTCGGCGGTCGAGTTGCTGCGCGAGGAAGGTTATCGCGTGCTGACCGCCGGCAATGGCGACGTGGCGATGCAGATGTTGCTCGAAGGCTGCGACGTGGACTTGATTTTCACTGACGTGGTCATGCCGGGGCTGATCAAAAGCTCCGATCTGTTTGCCTGGTCCAAGGTGCAGACGCCACCGGTCGCGGTGTTGTTCGCCTCGGGGCATACCCGCGACATCATTTCGCGCAATCACCAATTGAGCCCCGACACGCATTTGCTCAGCAAGCCTTACAGCCCGGACGCATTGTTGCAGATGATTCGTGACGTGCTCAGTGGCTGAGCTTGAACATTCCATTACCAAGGCAGGCAGATGACTTCCAAGCGTACCTCCAAGGCAACCACCGGCATGGTTCGGGTGCGCGGTGCCCGTGAACACAATCTGAAGAACGTTGACGTCGACATTCCCCGCGATGCCTTGGTGGTGTTCACCGGAGTATCGGGGTCGGGCAAGTCATCGCTGGCGTTCTCGACGTTGTATGCCGAAGCCCAGCGGCGTTATTTCGAATCAGTGGCGCCGTATGCGCGGCGCCTGATCGATCAGGTCGGCGTGCCGGATGTCGACTCCATCGAAGGCCTACCACCTGCCGTGGCGCTGCAACAACAACGCGGTACACCGAGCACGCGTTCATCGGTGGGCAGCGTCACCACGTTGTCGAGCCTGATCCGTATGCTGTATTCGCGTGCCGGCAGTTATCCGCCGGGGCAGGCGATGCTGTATGCCGAGGATTTTTCGCCCAATACGCCACAGGGCGCGTGCCCCGAGTGTCATGGGCTCGGCCGGGTGTATGAAGTCACCGAAGCCTTGATGGTGCCTGATCCTGGCCTGACCATTCGCCAGCGCGCGGTGGCTTCCTGGCCCTTGGCGTGGCAAGGCCAGAACCTGCGCGACATCCTCGTGACCCTGGGCATCGACGTCGATATCCCGTGGCGCAAACTGCCGAAAAAGCAGCGCGACTGGATTCTGTTTACCGAACAGACCCCAACCGTTCCGGTGTACGCCGGGCTGACCCCGGAAGAAACCCGGTTCGCCCTCAAGCACAAGAAAGAGCCGAGTTACCAAGGCACGTTCACCGGCGCCCGGCGCTACATTCTGCACACATTTACCCACTCGCAAAGTGCGCTGATGAAGAAGCGTGTTTCGCAGTTTATGCTCGGCAGTCCTTGTCCTCTGTGTGAGGGCAAACGCCTCAAGCGCGAGGCGTTGTCGGTGACGTTCGCCGGGTATGACATCGGCGAGTTGTCGCAGATGCCGTTGTTGAAGGTGGCCGAGGTGCTGAAACCGGTGGCGGCAGCCAGCTATCTGGATCGCGCTGAAGAGCGCGGCGAAACCCTGAGCCATGCGCAGACTCGCGAGGCCCGTCAGCAGCGTGTAGCCCACGGCGCCAGCGGACACACTAGCGCGCCGGATGTGCGGCACACCCCGAACCTGTCCCTGGAAAAACGCCTGGCAGCGCAGCGTATTGCCGAGGACTTGCTCGAGCGGGTCAGTACCCTGACCGATTTGGGCCTCGGTTATCTGGCGCTGGAGCGCAGCACGCCGACCTTGTCGTCCGGGGAGTTGCAGCGCCTTAGACTGGCCACGCAACTGGGCTCGCAATTGTTCGGCGTGATTTACGTGCTCGACGAACCGTCCGCCGGTTTGCACCCGGCGGACGGCGAGGCCTTGTTCGAAGCCTTGCAGCGCTTGAAAGCCGAGGGCAACACGCTGTTTGTGGTCGAGCATGATCTGGAAACCATGCGCCGAGCCGACTGGTTGATTGACGTCGGGCCGGCGGCGGGAGAGCAGGGTGGTCAAGTGTTGTACAGCGGCCCGCCGGCGGGGTTGGCCGCCATTGAGCAGTCGCAGACGCGCGCCTATCTGTTTGCCCAAGCGCAAGGGCAGACGCGGACGGCGCGCAAGCCGACAGCGTGGCTGAAACTCGACGGTATCACCCGCAACAACCTGACCAATCTCAGCGCCGAGTTTCCCTTGGGTTGCTTCACTTCGGTGACGGGCGTGTCCGGTTCCGGAAAATCGAGTCTGGTCAGTCAGGCGTTGCTGGAACTGGTCGGCGCGCAACTGGGGCGGCCGACGGTTGATCACGAGTCGGAAGCACTCACCCTCGAAGACGACGCACCGCAGGTCAGCGGCGGACACGTCAGCGCCGGACTGGATTCGATCAAGCGACTGGTGCAAGTCGATCAGAAACCCATCGGTCGCACGCCACGCTCCAATCTGGCGACCTACACCGGGTTATTCGACAACGTGCGCAAGCTGTTCGCCGCGACACCCCAGGCGCGGGCGGCGGGTTATGACGCCGGGCAGTTTTCCTTCAACGTCGCCAAGGGTCGTTGCGCGACGTGCGAGGGGGAAGGCTTTGTCAGTGTCGAATTGCTGTTCATGCCCAGCGTGTATGCACCGTGCCCGACCTGTCATGGCGCACGGTACAACCCGCAGACGCTGGCGATAATGTGGCAAGGCTTGAGCATCGCTCAGGTGTTGCAACTGACTGTCGACGAGGCGGTGAGCGTGTTCATCGAGCAACCGGGCATTCGGCGTTCACTGGAGGTGCTGCGCGACATCGGCCTGGGTTATTTGCGCCTGGGGCAGCCAGCCACGGAACTGTCCGGCGGTGAGGCGCAGCGGATCAAACTGGCCACCGAGTTGCAGCGTAACCAGCGTGGCGCCACCTTGTATGTGCTGGATGAACCGACCACCGGATTGCACCCGCGCGATGTCGATCGGTTGCTGGAGCAGTTGGATGCGCTGGTGACGGCGGGGCACACGGTGATCGTGGTCGAACATGAAATGCGCGTGGTCGCGCAGAGCGACTGGGTGATCGACATCGGCCCGGGGGCGGGTGATCTGGGCGGCAAGATTGTTGCGGCGGGTACGCCGCAGAAAGTCGCGGCGAGCAAGAAGAGCCGGACTGCGCCATTCCTTGCCCGCGCCATGAGTCGTTAAATGTATCGTCTCCAATGGCCTCATCGCTTCAGGCCACCGGCCACAGTTTTTTGAGCGACAGGCGATTGAGGGCGCGCAACGAGCAAAGGCTTTATCGCAATAGCGACAGGGCGACGAACGGGCGCCGCTGGTCTGACAGGTGGTCGACAGAAGCGTTCAACCAAGGCCATTCTGATAACGGGTCAGCGCAATCGGTCGCGCTGGCCTCCCGATCAACTGATGGAGGTGTTCCATGCCGGTTCCCCATGACCTGTTTCAGGACTTGAGTTGCACGAAGGAAGAGATCCAGCAAAAACGCACCCAGGATCCACGACTGGATTCACTGATCAACAAGTATTCCCAGGCTGATGCCGATGTGGTCAAGGCCGAAACGGCCACCTCGGATGCCCCCAGCGACGATGAACTGAAAAAACTCAAAGAGAAGCGCCTGAAGGTCAAGGACGAGATCGTCAGCCATTTGCAGCCCCCGTCCTGATCCGCCGACCTACGGTTGTAGATTGACTGGAACGACAACCACGCCCGGCACCTCGAATGTTCAGAGTCCGAATTCATCGACTCCTTGCGAGGTGCCCCATGACCGATCCCACAGGTTTGTGGTTATCGAATGATTTTCGATGTTTCACAAACCGCGTGGGAGCAGGCTTGCCAGCGATAGCGTCAGTCAGTCCAGTGCCTTTAATGCGGGCTCATTTGAGCGCATCTGCCAAGGGCAAACGCGCCATATGCGAAGCCTTCAACGACCCGAAATACAACCACGGCCCATACTCGCGCGCCGTCGTTATCGGTGAGTAATTACCGCTGCTGGCATCCTGCAGATTGGCAATCACCTTGCCGTCCAGATCCAGCCCCAGCACAAACCCGCGCTTTTCCACCGGTTTGGGCAACACGGTCAGCGCTCGCACGATCATCTTGCGTACGAGCGGATACCCGGCAGTGCCATCGAGCAAGGGATTGCGCGGTGCGTACAGCGCCACCCAAAACCGGTCGCTGCCGTTGAAGGCGAGGTTGTCCGGCAGCCCCGGCAAATTGTCGATGAACAGGTCATGGGTGCCGGCCTTGGGCCCGGTCAGCCAGTAGCGGCTGATGCGGTAAGCGCCGGTTTCGTTGACCAATACATAGGCGTCATCTGGGCCGAGGGTCACGCCGTTGGCGAACTCCAGTTTGTCCAGCAGTACGCTGGTTTTGCCGGTCTGAAAGTCATAGCGCAACAGACGTCCGTCACCGCCATGCTCGATAATCGCCTCGCCGTCATGGCCATAACCCCAACGGCTGGAGGCATCACTGAAGTAGGCGTAATGCCCGGATTGGTCGATGGCCACATCGTCGGTGAAACCGAACGCCAGGCCATTGGCGGCTGTCGCCAGGGCAATCAAGCGCCCTTGTGCATCGAGCGAGAGCAAACCTTTGACGCCGTCGGCAATCACCAGCAAACCGTTGGGATGTCGGGCCAGACCCAAGGGACGTCCGCCGGTATCTGCGAGCACTTGGCGTTCCTGACCGTCGAGACTGCTGCGAATCAGCCGACCGTCATGCAATCCAGTGATCAAAAAGTCACCTTCCAGCAGCAGCGCCTCTGGCCCTTCGATGTCACTCGGGCCAACCTGTGCAACGCCTTTGAGTTTTTGGTTTTCGGCGTAGATTCCGTTGGTCAGCGATGGCGCGGCCTGTGGTTTCCAGGCAACCGGCTCAACCCGGGTGGGCATCAGCAACAAAAACGCGAAAACGAGAATGATCAGCAGCATCAACCCATGTCCCAACTTCATGCGCTTGCCCTCGCCGATGCAATGTATTGCGTGGCCATGTCGCGTAACGCGAGCATCGACGCAGCCGACTCGCGACCAATACGGCGTTTGAGCAGCAACTGATTGGCGATGCGCATGCCCAGCCCCTCGAAGCGATACTCCAGGGTGCGCACAAACCGTGTGCCGCTGCCTTCGGTCGAGCATTCGTAAGTGAGCAACAATGACAACCCGTGATCACCGTGCGCCTGCGCACACCAGCGCCGACCGGGCAGATACTCCGTGACTTCCCAGCTCAAGTGACCTGGCCGCCCACCCGCATGAATATCCTCCTCGAAGTGCGAACCCGCATGCAGGGGGCCCTGTGGGCCGTTGATTTTCAGCGAAGACGGGTGCCACTCTGGCCAGCGGCTGACGCTGGCAGCGTAGGCCAGCACGGCAATCGGTTCACCGGCGATATCGATCGGGTGTTGCAGGCGCGTCATGGGCATTCTCGAATGGCTCAAAGGGGCGGTTTCCGGCTCCCAGTAAAGGGTGCCGAACAAGTAGTCCATCAAGGGCAAGACAATGTTGAAGTTGCATTCCTGCATGCGCTCGCGGCGGTGATGCAATTCGTGCAGGCGACGCATCTGGCGGATCCACGGCAGCCGGGTCAACGGATTGTCCGGCGGCAGATGCTCGCAGGCGTGAAACACCTCGTAGGCAAGATAACCGAACACCATGCAGCCGCCGAACAGCCCGGCAACGTTGACATTGGCCTGCACGAGCAGCCACCACCCCGGCAGGGTGATGAACAGCGTGTGAATGACGATCAGCCAGGCCGGGAACAGAATCACCCGCCAGTCGCGGGCACTGTCGTAGGTCATGTGGCCGGGGGTGAAGAAACTGTGATGATCGCCCGCATGTCGGGCGTAGAACATTTTCGCGAAGGCTTTTTTATGGTGGCCGAGATGGCGATGCACGCTGTACACGCCGAAATTGAAGAACAGCAGGGTCAGCGGCACGGTCAGCCATTGCAGCGGTTGCACCTGCTGCACATTGCTCCAGAACATGCCGATGGCCAGTACGCCGAACAGCAGCACGAAGGCGCCATGCAACCACGGGTTGTAAAGCGGATGGATCGCCGCACGGTAGCGACTGCGAAATGCCTCGGTGGTCTGCCTCACTGCGTCACCTGCGGGGATCGTTGTCATACCCGGCAGATTAGCCGATCCGCTCGTTTATGCAGGCCAGACCTTGGGGCACATGCGCCATGATCGGCTGTAAAGCGGCCGCCTCAGCTCAGTGGGTTCCAGCGTTGCGACCAGTCGTCATCGTTGCGAATCACTTCGCGCAGCAGATTGAAGGCTTGTTGCAGCGTCGCCGAGTCGCGATCGCGCGAGTACACCAGATAGGTCGGGTAACCGAATTCAGGGGCTTTGGTCACCGGCTCCAGGGCGCCGCTCTCCAGGTAGGTGCGCACGACGCGAGTGCGGAAGTAGCCGCTGCCACCGTGTTCGAGGATGTATTGCAGGGCCAGAGGGCCGAGGTTGAAACTCAGCGCGGCTTTGGCTTTTTCCGGCAGAGCGGCATCGTGCTGGCGGCGAAAATCCGGGCCCCAGTCGATGTAGACGTAGGGATCCGGGCGATCAGGCGCGCGCACCAGGATCAGCTTTTCTTCCAGCACCTGCTCGACCTGCAACCCCGGCCAGTATTCGGGCTGATAGACCAGCGCCGCGTCGAGCACACCGAGTTCAAGTTGGCGCAGCAGGTTTTCGCCGTCGCGGATTTCCATGCGCAACGCATGCCCGGGAATTTTCTCGCGCAGTTCGGCAGCCCAACTGAGCATCAACGGATTGCACAGGCTGACTTCTCCGCCGATGTGCAGCACGTTGTGATAACCCTCGGGCAGCGGCAAGTCGCGGCGCGCGGCCTCCCAGGTCTGCACCAGTTGATTGGCGTAGACCACAAAGGCCTCGCCGTTGGGCGTCAGTTTCGCCCCGGCCCGATTGCGCACGAACAGGGTGCTGCCCAACTGGCTCTCGAGTTTCTGCACCCTGGCGGTGATTGCCGTTTGTGTGACGAACAGCTTCTGCGCCGCCGCGGCGAGGCTGCCGTGGCGGACGATTTCCAGAAAGGTGCGGGCGAGGTCGATGTCCATGGGCGGGCCAGTGTTTGAGGTGGGCGCATTGTATGTGCAGCCTCTACACTGCGTCATCGTTCAATCGCCATTAGGGTCGCGGCCACGGTTTGATATCTGTGAGCGCTCGCTTGCCGGCGATGAGGCCGTGGCGGGCGGTGACGATCAGTCCGTCAGCTCAACTTCACGCCCCCGTGCCCAATCCGCGATCAGCCGCGCCGGCGTGCCACACGCCTTGCGCTTGTAAACAAAATGGGCGCATTTCTCGGCGAAACCACTGCGGTTGTAGAGCATGTCTTCCTGCATCTCCTGCAGCTCGCTTTCACGGCATTGCTGGATCAGCACCTGATCAACCCGGGCCTTGCGTTCACGCACAGCGGCATAGGCCGGGTCGCTCAAAACGCTGTTGGCCCGTTGTAGCAGCCACAGCGAAAACTCATCCGGGCAACGCGGGCCGATCTCCTGAACCATACCCAGTTGCAGGGCCTGGTGGGCACTGACCGGCAGGCAGGCTTGAGTCAGTTGCTCGGCCATCGCCGGGCCAACGGCGCGGGGCAGGCTGTAAGTCCAGTATTCGGAGCCGTACAACCCCATGCTTTTGTAATGCGGATTGAGCACGATATCGGCCCGGGCAAAGACGATATCGGCCGTCAACGCGAGCATCACGCCACCGGCGCCAGCACTGCCCGTTACGCCGCTGACCACCAGTTGCCGCGCCGTCAGTAATTGCTCACAGACATCATCGATTGCCTGAATATTCGCCCAGGCTTCAGCCCCCGGATCCTGCGCGGCCTGAATCACGTTCAAATGCACACCGTTGGAAAAACTCCCGCGTCCGCCCTTGATCAATAACACCTGAGTGTCGCGGGACTTGGCCCAGCGCAGCGCTTGGACCAAGCGTTGGCATTGCTCGGTGCTCATGGCACCGTTGTAGAACTCGAAGGTCAGTTCGCCGACATGCCCGGATTCGCGGTACCGAATCGGTTGATAGGCCGCGTCGCTGAATGGCTGGGTGGCAATCGAGCTGTCGAGCGTCGGCACATCGGCCAATTGCCCGGCCAGCACATGCCGCGCCGGTTGCTTGAAGGTTTCTTCGCCAGGCTGCGGTTTGCGTCGCAGCGAGCCGATCCACAGGCTCTGATCGCCGGTCGCGACCAGCACGGCATCGTCCTGCACGGCGAGGATTTCGCCGGGCAGGCCCGTGCGCGAATCCAGGTGCGCGTCGTACACGTAATACTGACCTCCCGCCAGGCTTGCCAGTACGCCGGGCTGGCCGTCCGCCGCGTCGATGCAGCGCTTGATGAAGCGCGCGCAGTCGTGCCAGTTGAAGCTTCGGTCGATCTGTTTCATGTTCGGCTGCAAACGCCCACGCACTTTGGGGTCGGTGTAATCCAGCGGCACTGGCGCATAACCTTCGACGAATTTTTCGATTACCTCGCGAATGCAACGAATCGCCGCATCGCTGACCCGACCGTTGTACAGCTCGGACTTGCGCAAGCCCGACGGCAGATTGAATTCGCAGGTCGCCCAGACCGGGCCGGCGTCCATCTCTTCAACCGCTTGCAACGCGGTCACGCCCCAGCTCGACAGCTCATGGGTGATCGCCCAGTCCAGCGCACTGGCGCCACGATCGCCGACGATGCCCGGATGAATGATCACCACCGGACGTTCGGTGTTACGCCAAAGCGCTGGCGGCACGCGGTCCTTGAGGAACGGACAGATCACCAGATCCGCGCCGCTGCGTTCGATCTGTTCACACACCGAAGCGTCGTCGGTAAACACCACGACGCTGGGCGAATGTCCGGCCTGACGCAGTTCCAGCCAGGCGCGTTGAGTCAAACCGTTGAATGCCGACGACAGCAGAATGATGTTGAGTGGTCGCATGAGAGTTCTTCCTTGAATGGGATCAGCCGCAGGCTCCCGGTGAGCCTTCCCTGGCCTTCGATGGAGCCGGAAGATTAATCAGTCTCGCCCGTGCGCCAGTGATCGAGGTCAACGTTCTGTCAGCCAATCTTTTGCGAGGCGACGAAGCGTCTTCTTTTTACGGGTCTTGGCACTACCGGCCTCCCATTCGTGAGCCTGGCGCGCTGCATTCGATGTCTTGCGTACCGCCGATCCTTAGCATCCGCATGTCATCGAACAAATGGGCGCAAGTCTGGTCCTGCTGTGCGATCCGACTTTGCGTTGGTTGCCGTGCAACCGTCTGCTGCAGAGCCTCAATGCGGCGTCGAGCAGTCGTGGATTTATCAGCGGCAGTTTGAGTGTGCTCGGTATTGTGCTGCTGGCCGGGTTGCTCGGGCCGCGTTACGGCGGGTTGCCGGATGCAGGGGAGTTGGTGACCGATACTGCTGAACGACGTGATTTCACTTTGGACGATGGCAGTGCGTTGACCGGGGCGGTGATTGAGCGTAACGAAATCCTCAGCAGCGGCGGCTCGAGGATCTAAGGTTCGGACGCGATTGCCGGGCCCATCCCTATACCCGTGAGTTGCTGGCGGCATCCTTCGCTACGCCAGATTCGGCCTTTATACGCGGCGACAGACTTTTATCCCTGGTATAGATCCGGTACATTCCGCGCCCTAGCCAATACAAGGAAGTAGACGATGGCAAAACCAGCCGCTCGACTCAGCGATCTCAATGCCTGTCCGGTGACCGGTCACGGTACCAACCCAAGCACCAGCGGTTCGCCCAACGTGAATATCAACGGCATGCCGGTGCTGCGTGTCGGAGACACAACGGCGTGCGGTGATTCGGTCACCGAAGGAATCGGCAACATCCTGATCAATGGCCAACCCATTGCGTTTCTCGGCAGTGGCACCGCCCATGGCGGTATGATCATCACCGGCTCTGGCGACGTGTTCGTGGGCACTCAAGTCGGCGCCGCACCCTTCACTCCTATCGTGACTGTGCCCAAACACAGCGAACGCTTCCAACTGGTTGATGAAACCACCGGCGAGGCGATTCCCGATATGCTCTATTGCATCGAAACCGGAGACGGCCAACGCCTTGTCGGCCACACTGACAACCACGGCAACGCCGTACGCGTGTTCACTGCCGATCCGACCTCCATTGTCGTGCAATGGGGTAAGGAAGCCGCCGCCCACCTGGATGCTCTGGGTATCGCTTACTAAGGAAGGTTTTACGTGGCAACTCCAAAAAAAAATCAGGGTCAGACGAACGATCAGCACGCGACGACGCAAGTGAAGGGGACTCTGGCGCAGGACTATGTGACGGTAGTGGGAGCGTCCTACCTGGGTTTTATCGCGAATATTCGTGGCCAGCGGGGCAACATGATGAACTTCATCAACCAGGGCATACGTCAGCTCAAAAGCTATCCACCGTCTACGCCGAGTTACTCTATTCAACGGGCATTTCTGATCTTCAAGGATGAGTACGACCCAAATCTGTTGGCTGAAGTCAAAAAGATCGTGACCGAGGGTTATGGTGCCGAGTATCGCGAGTACGATTCAATTTCGCAGTTGGTTGATTTTGTCGCGAGTCGAAAACGCAGAAGTCGGGAAATCAAGCAAATGGATTTCTTTTCCCACGGCGTTGTAGGCAGCATAGAACTGGGGTACGAGCTGGACAAACGTGACAGCTACCGATTACGTGATGCCCAGGCTCGCATGTTTACGCCTGACGCGTTCGCCTATGGCGCGAAGATCTATTCCTACGCATGCCGAACCGGATTAGGGATCAACGCGAGCGTGAAAGTAGCGGAAAATGAAGACCCGCACTTTGAACTCAGTCTGGCGCAAATAATGGCTGATGCCACCGGAACAACCGTGTGGGCATTTCCTCGGCGCAGTTTGTATGACCAGACCTATGGAACCAACGAAGATCGTGCCGCGGTGGAGCAGGCACCGACCAAGCAGGAAGCGGACAAGGCCGCCAGCCGTGCCTACCGCAAGAATCTCAGTGATTACCAGCGTCGGTTGACAGCCCATCGCACCACCAGCAAAGATCCCGCCGCTCAGTTGCCGAATGAGCGGGCGCCTGTGCCGCCTGTCAAAACATTGAGCGAGAAAGATGCCGCGCTGTTGAAACAAGCTCAAGGACGGGAACATTACAACGACACACTCGGATATCCCCTGGACGCTGAAGGGGCTGTCCATGGCGTACGATCTGGCAATACACCGGATGGCGTTCCCAAAAAGCTGTGCGAATACAAACCAGCCAAATGACCTCAACTATAAAAAAAACAACGGTTTTTCGTGCGATCGGGCTATTGGCCGTCGCGGTTTTGATGGGTCTATATCTCGTTGGCAAGGAAGACGAAATGTCCTCGAAAGTAATGATGTATTACGGCATCTGGAGTCCAGACGATAATCGTTTCGACGCCACTCGCTGGTTTACAAGCGGAATGTACAGCCGCCGTCTCATGGGAACCCCGGCCCAAGCAAGCGCCGAAAGCATGCTGCGCAATAAACCTCTGCCGGTTACGGCGAACATGAACGATGACCTCGTCGCCATCGCAGGGGTGGCGCTTGAGTATGACTTTCCCCAGGTCAATACCGACTCGCTTATCAACGACCCACCGGATCTGACTGGGCGTGTCAGGTACTGGATCAGCAAGTTCGACAAGCCGGACAAGCCAGTCGATCTCTATAACCTGTTCCTGAATCTGGGAAATCAACGGTTTGTCATCACCTTCAGCCGAGATGCGCAAACGGGAGAGCTGATCGATAAAAACAGTGCAAAACTGATTTATCCGAACCAAGAATCCGATGCGCATTACGTGCGGATATTCAAGGAACTGGACGAGACTCAGAGCCTGCGCCGTTAAGGGCTGGTAGTTGAATGTGAACACTGCGTTCATTCGTTACAGTGCTTTCGCAGCACCGGATCAGCCGTAGGATTATTACAATATCTACTTGAAGTATCAGGGGGAGCGGTATGTCATCACCTTCGCGCGTGATGCGCAAACCGGTGAAATCCTCCCCGGAGGCGGCGTCCAGTTGATGTACCCCGACAGTGGGCCCCAGGTCGCTGATCGGCAGGTCTTCAAGGCGCTGGACGCCGCCGGCATCCATTGACCCTGAAACGACAAATCCCGCCACCAAGGCGGGATTTGTTTTTTCCGAATCGTAGTCTTACGACGGGAACAGTTCGGACAGTTTCATCGCCAGCATCATGTCGCCTTCAGCGCGCAGTTTGCCGCCCATGAATGCTTGCATGCCGTCGGTCGAACCGTCGACGATGCCTTCCAGGGTTTCGCCGTCCATCACCAGAGTGACCTGGGCGTCCGGGTTTTCGCCTTCTTGCAGCTCGCAGGTGCTGTCCTTGACGATCAGCGAGAAGTTCTTGGTCTCGTCGATGCGGAAACCGAAGACCAGGTCCAGACCGGCAGCAGCGGCTGGGTTGAACTTGGCTTTCATTGCTTGTACGGCATCAGCTACGGAGGTCATGGTTCGATCCTTTCTTGGGTAATAAGAGCAGGTTGATTACAGCAAGGTTCACAGTAATCCGGACTCAGCGGAAGGTGATGAGTTCCGGGGCCTTCAACAGTTGCAGGTGTGCATGACTGTTGAAGGAAGCCAAAGCCACCTCGCGACCGCGGAATTTCAGCAGGTTGAGCGAGGTGTTGACGATTTGCCAGTTCAATTCAAAGGCCTGTTTCGCAGGCATTTGCGTAATGAGGTGGAGCAGTGCGGTGATGGTGCCGCCGGAGGTGAACACGGCGATTTTCTGATTTTTTTCAGCTTGTTCGAGGATTCGGTGCAATCCGGCCTGAACCCGTTCGACAAAGCCCAGCCAGCTCTCCAGCCCCGGCGGGTCGTAAGTGCCGGCCAGCCACCGCTCAATGATCAAGGCGAAAATGCGCTGGAACTCGCCGCGGTTTTGCGCGGCATTGCGCAGGATGTCGAGCGCTTCCGGTTCGTCCGGCAACATGGCCGGGAGCAGGGCGCGGATCACGGCGTCGGCGTCGAATTCGTTGAAGGCACAATCGGTTTCCAGCATCGGTACCGACAGGCCTTGCGCGGTGAATTGTTCCAGCGCGCTGGTGGCCGTGTGCTGTTGGCGACGCAGGTCACCCGCGAGGCAGCGGTCAAAGCGGATACCCAGTTCAGCGAGGTGCTGGCCGAGGACTTCTGCCTGGCGCACGCCGGTCGGTGACAGGACGTCATAGTCGTCTGCACCAAAGGAGGCCTGGCCATGTCGAATCAAATAGATACTGCCCACGTCCGCGTCATCCCGGTACGTTGAAGGTTTGGCGAGGTTATGAGGATGATGGGGTGCTGTCAATGAAAAAACATACGCTTGTTTGAAATGCCCGTTACAGGCGTGTTGCCAGAGGTTTCACGGCTGGTCGAGGAGCCGGCGCATGGGTATGCTGGCGCCATCCCGCGTGTGTTTCACGTCCGCGCATTGTTTTAAGGAGTCTCTGTGGAGTTTTTCACCGAATACGCCAGTTTCCTGGCCAAGACCGTCACGCTGGTGATCGCCATTCTGGTAGTGCTCGCCAGTTTTGCCGCGTTGCGCAGCAAGGGGCGGCGCAAGTCGGCAGGTCAGTTGCAGGTCAGCAAGCTCAATGATTTCTATAAAGGCCTGCGTGAGCGCCTTGAGCAAACGCTGCTCGACAAGGATCAACTCAAGGCTTTGCGCAAGGGTGAGGCCAAGTCCGAGAAAAGCGAGAAGAAGCAGAAGAAAAAGCCCGAAGCCAAACCACGGGTGTTCGTGCTGGATTTCGACGGCGATATCAAGGCTTCGGCCACCGAAAGCCTGCGTCATGAAATCACCGCGCTGCTGACACTCGCCACACCCAAGGACGAAGTCGTCCTGCGTTTGGAAAGCGGTGGCGGCATGGTCCACAGCTACGGTCTGGCCTCCTCGCAACTGGCCCGTATTCGTGAAGCCGGCGTGCCGTTGACCGTGTGTATCGACAAGGTCGCGGCCAGCGGCGGCTACATGATGGCGTGCATCGGCGACAAGATCATCAGTGCGCCGTTCGCCATCCTTGGCTCCATTGGCGTGGTCGCGCAGTTGCCCAACGTCAACCGCTTGCTGAAAAAGCACGATATCGACTTTGAAGTGCTGACCGCCGGTGAGTACAAACGCACCCTGACCGTGTTCGGCGAAAACACCGAGAAGGGCCGCGAGAAGTTTCAGGAAGACCTGGACATCACCCATCAGTTGTTCAAGAACTTTGTCGCTCGCTATCGTCCGCAACTGGCGATCGATGAAGTGGCCACAGGTGAAGTCTGGCTTGGTGTTGCAGCGCTGGACAAGCAACTGGTTGATGAACTCAAGACCAGCGACGAATACCTTGCGCAGAAGGCCAGACAGGCCGAGGTCTACCACCTGCACTACGCCGAGCGTAAAAGCCTGCAAGAGCGTATCGGCATGGCGGCCAGCGGTTCGGTGGATCGCGTGCTGTTGAGCTGGTGGAGTCGTCTGACCCAGCAACGTTTCTGGTAAAACAGTCGCGCATAAAAAAACGCCGGTCATTGACCGGCGTTTTTGTGTCCGCGGCAAACCCGCAGGTTTAGCGACGACGGAATAGCGGCAGGGGTTCGTCAGTGGCCGCCTGATAGGTCACCGAAAAATCCTTGAGGCCTTCAAGCGCTTCGTACGGGTCTTTGTCCGGGCGTATGGCAAAGGCGTCGAAACCGCAGCGGTGCATGTAGAACAACTGGTCACGCAACACATCGCCAATTGCCCGCAGTTCGCCTTTGAAACCGTAACGGTCACGCAGCAGGCGTGCGTTGGAGTAGTTGCGCCCGTCGGTGAACGCCGGGAAGTTAAGCGCGATCACCTGGAACTCGGCCACGTCAGGACCTATTTCCTCGGCCTCTTCGTCGGCATCAAGCCATACACCCAGGCCGCCGTCGCGTGCCTTGAGCATGCGGCTGTGTTCGCGCCACAGTTGCAGTGGAACGATCAGATCGTCGCAGTTGCTGATCTCGTCGATGTTGAAGTCCTTC
This sequence comes from Pseudomonas sp. EA_65y_Pfl2_P78, assembly GCF_963970495.1. Taxonomy (NCBI): domain Bacteria; kingdom Pseudomonadati; phylum Pseudomonadota; class Gammaproteobacteria; order Pseudomonadales; family Pseudomonadaceae; genus Pseudomonas; species Pseudomonas sp. EA_65y_Pfl2_P78. The sequence goes on from NZ_CAXAON010000021.1 coordinate 65,412, forward strand.
GGCAACAGGTGCCAGGTTTCGTCGACGACTTCGTTGTTCTTAATGATTCGCTGCATAGACGCGTTCCTTGAAGAGGTCGATGCCAATACGCTGATAGGTGTCGATGAAGCGCTCGTCTTCGGTACGTTGTTCAACGTAAACGTCGATCAGCTTCGAGATGACGTCAGGCATGGCTTCCTGAGCGAAGGACGGGCCGAGGATCTTGCCCAGGCTCGCATCCCGGCTTGCGCTGCCGCCGAGGGAAACCTGATAGAACTCCTCACCTTTCTTGTCCACCCCGAGGATGCCGATGTGGCCGACGTGGTGGTGACCGCAGGCGTTCATGCAGCCGGAGATGTTCAGGTCCAGTTCACCGATGTCGAACAGGTAATCGAGGTCGTCGAAACGGCGCTGGATCGATTCGGCAATCGGGATCGACTTGGCGTTGGCCAGCGAGCAGAAATCACCGCCAGGGCAGCAAATGATGTCGGTCAGCAGGCCGATGTTCGGCGTGGCGAAACCACCTTCACGCAGCTCGCCCCACAGGGTGAACAACTGGCTCTGCTCGACGTCGGCAAGAATGATGTTCTGCTCGTGGGAGGTGCGCAGTTGACCGAAGCTGTAGCGCTCGGCCAGATCGGCGACGGCATCGAGTTGCTTGTCGGTGATATCGCCCGGGGCAACGCCGGTCGGTTTCAGCGACAGGGTCACGGCCACATAACCCGGCTTTTTGTGCGCGAGGGTGTTGCGGGTGCGCCAGCGAGCGAACCCGGGGTGTTCTTTGTCCAGCGCGGCCAGTTCGGCAGACTGGTTGTCCAGCGCCTTGTAGTCCGGGTCAACGAAGTGCTTGGCGACGCGATGCAGTTCGGCTTCGGTCAGCGTAGTCTGGCCACCGCGCAGGTGTTCCATTTCGGCATCGACTTTCTGCGCAAATACTTCAGGGGTCAGCGCTTTGACGAGGATCTTGATCCGCGCCTTGTATTTGTTGTCGCGACGGCCGTAACGGTTGTAGACCCGCAGGATGGCGTCGAGGTAGCTCAACAGGTCCTGCCAGGGCAGAAACTCATTGATGAACGCGCCGACGACCGGCGTACGACCGAGGCCGCCACCGACCAGCACGCGAAAGCCCAGTTCGCCAGCTTCGTTGTGCACTGGCTCCAGGCCAATGTCATGCACTTCAATGGCTGCGCGGTCAGCGGTCGAACCGTTGACGGCGATCTTGAATTTGCGTGGCAGGTAAGCGAATTCAGGGTGGAACGTGGTCCACTGACGCACGATCTCGCACCACGGGCGCGGGTCGATCACTTCGTCGGCAGCGACGCCGGCAAACTGGTCGGTGGTGACGTTGCGCAGGCAGTTGCCGCTGGTCTGGATCGCGTGCATCTGCACCGTGGCCAGTTCCGCCAGGATGTCCGGGATATCTTCAACCGCCGGCCAGTTGAACTGCACGTTCTGTCGTGTGCTGATGTGGGCGTAGCCCTTGTCGTAGTCGCGGGCAATCCTGGCCATCATGCGGGTCTGACGCGAAGTCAGTTGGCCGTAAGGCACTGCCACTCGCAACATCGGCGCGAAACGCTGGATGTAGAGGCCATTTTGCAGGCGCAGGGGACGGAATTCTTCCTCGCTCAGCTCACCTGCCAGATAGCGTCGGGTCTGATCACGGAACTGCTTGACGCGGTCCTCGATGATCCGCTGATCGTACTCGTCGTATACGTACATATAAGTCCTGTTCTCAGGCTTGGGCTACTCGGAAAACGCTGGGTTTTCGCTTGCTGGAGTCCGAGGTTGCCTCTGCAATTCTGCGCGCACGGCCGCGCACTCTCTAACGGAGCCGGGGCAATATACCCGTTTGCAGTTATGCGCAAAAGTGATGTTTGAGTATATGTAAAGAACCAAATCGCCTAACGAGAATGGCTGTCAACTAACCCACATTTGTCGTGCGGACAATCATCGTCTTAACTGTGGTCGAGTCTTTCTGCAATCACCGATAAAACCGACAAGAGGCGATGCAATGAGCAACCCAACCAAAGCAAGGAAAAGCGATAGCAGTGTCGATGCTTGGGCGATTGTGTTCCTGATCATTCTGGTCGTAGGAACGGCGGTATTCTGGGTCAGTCATCAGTAAGCGACCCCTCCGGGCCCGTGTCCGACGATTGTCGGACAAAAAACGGAATCAGGCGCCAGCAGCCGGTTTTCGAAGGCTATAATCGCGGCTGTTTTTCCTTGGGCCCGGCTGTTTCATGTTCAGGTTTTTTCACATCAGCTTTCTATTGTTTGGCGCGGTTTTCGCGTCCAGCGCGCGGGCGGAGTCCGTGCTGTTTCTCAATCCCGGCTCGACCGAGGAAACGTTCTGGGTCAGTTATTCGCAATTCATGCAGGCAGCCGCCCGGGATCTTGGCATTGATCTGCGCATTCTCTATTCCCTGCGTCGACCCGAACTGACACTCGCTCAGGCGCGTCTTGCGTTGCAGGGGCCGAATCGTCCCGATTACCTGATGTTCGTCAACGAGCAATACGTGGCGCCACAGATCCTGCGTCTGGCTCAAGACAGTGGCGTGAAGTTGTTCATCGTTAACGCTGCACTGACCCCCGACCAGCAAGCTCTGGTCGGCGAGCGCACGGATCGGGTCGGCAACCTGGTGCCGAACGATGAGGAGGGCGGCTACCTGATGATGAAGGCGTTGATTCGAATGCATCGGCCCGTGAGCGGGGGTGAGGAGATCGAATTGCTGGCGTTCTCCGGTTTGAAAATCACGCCGTCGGCGCAGTTGCGTGAGCACGGCATGCAGCGCGCACTGGCCGAACATCCGCAAGTACGTTTGCGCCAACGTGTCTACAGCGGCTGGACGCAGCAGCGCGCCTATGAACAGGCCAAACAGTTGTTCGCGCGCTATCCGAAGGTGTCACTGGTGTGGTCGGCCAACGATGAAATGGCCTTTGGCGCGATGCGCGCGTTTTCCGAGACCGGCAAAATCCCGGGGCAAGACGCCTTGTTCAGTGCGGTCAATACGTCACCGGCGGCGCTGCAGGCTCTGGTCGATGGGCGCTTGAGCGTGCTGTTGGGCGGACACTTCACTTTGGGCGGCTGGGCGCTGGTGGAACTGCATGACCACGAGCAGGGCGTGGATCTGGATCAGCATGGCGGCCGCGATCGTCAGGTGCCTTTGCTGCAACTGATCGATAAGGCTCATGCCCGGCGAATGCTGGCCATGGGAAGTTCGCCTGACTACGGCGTGAGATTTCGCAAACTCTCGGCCAAAGGGCGGCCAGCCTCGTACCGCTACCCGTTCACTTTCCAGGCCTTGATGCACTGAAGCACGTCAGACGCCGGCGAAATGCACGACCAGTTTGACGATGGCAAACAGCGTCAGCGCAAACACTGCGGTGAACACAATCCCCAATATCACGAAATGACTGGGTTTGCCGTGGGTGAAGTCCCTTGCCCGGTTCTTGCCGCTCTGCACGCCGAACGCCGCTGCCATCACGCTGTGCAGCATCTGCCAGAAACTCGGCGGTTTGTTGTCGACTGGATCGTCCATAAATCCCTCGTCTGCCATGTGTGTCAGACAAGCATAGCCAACCGTTTCAAGGGCACCGCAAAAACCACTGTGGGAGCCCGCTCGCTCCCACAGAGTATTGCGTTGAAGCTGGATTAGTTGTCGTAGCCCAGATTCGGCGCCAGCCAGCGCTCCGTCACGCTCAGTTCCTGACCTTTGCGCGAGGTGTAGCTCTGCACCTGATCCTTGTCGACCTTGCCCACGGCGAAGTACTGCGCCTGCGGGTGGGCGAAATACCAGCCGCTGACCGCTGCCGCCGGGAACATCGCGTAGTGCTCGGTGAGGAATACACCGCTGCGCCCGGCGCGCATTTCGGCGGCTTCTGGGTCGAGCAGGGCGAACAATGCAGCTTTCTCGGTGTGATCCGGGCACGCCGGATAACCCGGCGCAGGACGAATGCCGGAGTATTGCTCTTTGATCAGCGCTTCGTTGTCGAGCACTTCATCCCGGGCATAGCCCCAGTGTTCTTTACGTACCTGTTGGTGCAGCCATTCAGCGCACGCCTCGGCCAAACGGTCGGCGAGTGCCTTGACCATGATCGAGTTGTAGTCGTCGCCGGCATCCTGATAAGCCTTGGCCACTTCTTCGGCGCCGATACCGGCGGTGGTGATGAAGCCACCGACATAGTCGATCACTTCGCTGTCCTTGGGCGCCACGAAGTCGGCCAGCGAGAAGTTCGGTTTGCCGTCGGTCTTGATGATCTGCTGACGCAGATGATGCAGCTTGGCCAATGGCTTGCCGTCATCGCCGTACAGCTCGATGTCGTCGTCATGCACCTGATTGGCTGGCCAGAAGCCGAACACCGCACGGGCACTGATCAGTTTCTCGTCGATCAGTTTGGCGAGCATTTCCTGAGCGTCTTTGTACAACGCTGTGGCGGCTTCACCGACCACTTCGTCTTCGAGGATGCGCGGGAACTTGCCGGCCAGATCCCAGGAGATGAAGAACGGCGTCCAGTCGATGTACTCGGCCAGTACCTTGAGGTCGATGTTCTCCAGCACTTTGCTGCCGGTGAAGGTCGGTTTGACCGGCTGGTAATTGGCCCAGTCGAACTGCGGTTTCTTCGCGATGGCGGCGGCGTAGCTCAGACGTTCGGTGCGGGCACTGCGGTTGGCGGTACGTTCGCGCACTTCGACGTATTCGGCTCGGGTTTTTTCAACGAAACCGGCCTTCAATTCCTTGGACAGCAACTGCGTTGCCACGCCGACCGCGCGGGAGGCGTCGGTCACGTAAACCACGGCGTCGTTGCTGTACTTGGGCTCGATCTTAACGGCAGTATGCGCTTTGGATGTGGTCGCGCCACCGATCATCAACGGCAAGTGGAAGTCCTGACGCTGCATTTCACGGGCAACGTGAACCATCTCATCCAGCGACGGGGTGATCAGGCCAGACAGCCCGATGATGTCGCACTTCTGCTCCTTGGCCACTTGCAGGATCTTTTCCGCCGGGACCATGACGCCGAGGTCGACGATGTCGTAGCCGTTGCAGCCAAGCACCACGCCAACGATGTTCTTGCCGATGTCGTGGACGTCGCCTTTCACCGTGGCCATGAGGATCTTGCCCTTGGCCTCAGGTTTGTCACCTTTTTCCAGTTCGATGAACGGGATCAGGTGCGCTACGGCCTGCTTCATTACACGGGCGGATTTGACCACCTGCGGCAGGAACATTTTGCCGGCACCGAACAGGTCGCCGACGATATTCATGCCCGACATCAGCGGGCCTTCGATCACTTCGATCGGGCGGGCGAATGACTGGCGCGATTGTTCGGTGTCTTCAACGATGTGTGTGGTGATGCCCTTGACGAGTGCGTGTTCCAGGCGCTTGTTGACGTCCCAGTTGCGCCACTCTTCGGTCTCGGCTTCCTTGACGCTGCCGTCGCCCTTGTATTTGTCAGCGATGGCGAGGAGGGCGTCGGTGCCTTCCGGTGTGCGGTTGAGCACCACGTCTTCGACCGCGTCGCGCAGTTCCTGCGGGATCTGGTCGTAGATTTCCAGCTGACCGGCGTTGACGATGCCCATGGTCAGGCCGGCGCGGATCGCGTACAGCAGGAACACCGAGTGAATCGCCTCACGCACCGGGTTGTTGCCGCGGAACGAGAACGACACGTTGGACACGCCGCCGGAGCTCAGGGCATACGGCAGTTCGTCGCGGATGTAGGCACAGGCATTGATGAAGTCCACAGCGTAGTTGTTGTGTTCTTCGATGCCGGTGGCCACGGCGAAGATGTTCGGGTCGAAGATGATGTCTTCCGGCGGGAAGCCGACTTCGTTGACCAGAATGTCGTAGGAGCGCTTGCAGATTTCTTTCTTGCGCGCTTCGGTGTCGGCCTGGCCGGCTTCGTCGAACGCCATCACCACCACGGCGGCGCCGTAGCGCTTGCACAGCCTGGCGTGATGGATGAACTGCTCGACGCCTTCTTTCATGCTGATCGAGTTGACGATGCCCTTGCCCTGAATGCATTTCAGGCCGGCTTCGATCACTTCCCATTTCGAGGAGTCGATCATGATCGGTACGCGGGAGATGTCCGGCTCGCCGGCAATCAGATTGAGGAAGGTCACCATGGCCTTCTTCGAATCGAGCATCCCTTCGTCCATGTTGATGTCGATCACCTGCGCGCCGGCCTCGACCTGCTGCAGGGCAACTTCCAGGGCTTCGGTGTAGTTGTCTTCGCGGATCAGACGGGCGAACTTGGCCGAACCTGTGATGTTGGTCCGCTCGCCGACGTTGACGAACAACGAGCTGCGATCGATGGTGAACGGCTCCAGGCCCGAGAGGCGGCAGGCCTTGGGAATATCCGGGATTTGTCGCGGCGCGTAACCGGCCACGGCGTTGGCAATGGCTTCGATGTGGCCCGGAGTGGTGCCGCAGCAGCCGCCGACAATATTGAGGAAGCCGCTTTGGGCGAATTCTTCAATGACTTTGGCGGTTTGCGACGGCAGTTCGTCGTACTCACCGAATTCGTTCGGCAGGCCGGCGTTCGGGTGCGCGGAAACGTGGGTGCTGGCCTTGTTCGACAGTTCTTCCAGATACGGACGCAATTCGCTGGCGCCAAGGGCGCAGTTCAGGCCCACCGAAATCGGCTTGGCGTGGGCCACGGAGTTCCAGAACGCTTCGGTGGTCTGGCCCGACAAGGTCCGGCCGGAGGCGTCGGTGATGGTCCCGGAAATCATGATAGGCAGTTCGAGGTGCAACTCTTCGAACACCCCTTGCACGGCGAAGATCGCCGCTTTGGCGTTGAGGGTGTCGAAGATGGTTTCGATCAGGATCAGGTCGGCGCCGCCCTCGATCAGGCCTTTGGTGGCCTCGGTGTAGTTCTCCACCAGCTCATCAAAGGTGACGTTGCGGTAGCCAGGGTTGTTGACGTCAGGCGACAGCGAGCAGGTGCGGCTGGTGGGGCCGAGCACGCCAGCGACGAAGCGCGGCTTGTCCGGGTTCTCCAGGGTCTTGGCGTCGGCGACTTTGCGCGCCAGGCGCGCGCCCTCTACGTTTAGTTCGTACGCCAGCTCTTCCATGCCGTAGTCGGCCATGGAGATGCGGGTGGCGTTGAAGGTGTTGGTTTCCAGAATGTCGGCGCCGGCATCCAGATAAGCCTTTTCGATGCCGCCGATGACGTCCGGACGGGTGATCACCAAGAGGTCGTTGTTGCCCTTGACGTCACTCGGCCAGTCCGCGAAGCGTTTGCCGCGATAATCCTGCTCTTCGAGCTTGTAGCTCTGGATCATCGTGCCCATACCGCCGTCGAGTATCAGGATGCGCTCTTTGAGGGCGTGCTTGAGAGCTTGAAGGCGGACGCTGCGATCGGACATTTGGACTACTCGGAAAGACCATTACGAAGGAGCGGGATCATAACAAACCTGTGCGCTTTTAGAGCATGTGGCGGTTTTGCATGAATATCGCTCATGTTGGTACGACCGTCATACTGTAGAATCTCAGCGTTTTTCTTCAGGATCGGGATCAGGGACATGTCGTACCGCGTCATCAGCATCGTTTTGCTGTTCTTGAGCTGGGGCGCTGCGGCGCAAGATCCCGCGCTTTCTTATACCCGTGATATCCAGCCGATTTTCACCGAGAAGTGCGTGGCCTGCCATGCGTGCTACGACTCCGCTTGTCAGCTCAACCTGGGCAGCGGCGAAGGCGCCGGGCGTGGCGCGAGCAAAATGCCGGTCTACGACGGCGAGCGCACTCAGGCGGCGCCAACTACCCGGTTGTTCTACGACGCTTTCGGCAAGCGCGCCTGGCAGCAAAAGGGTTTCTATTCGGTACTTGATGCACAGGGCAGTCAGGCGGCTTTGATGGCCCGCATGTTGGAGCTGGGGCACAAAACCCCGTTGACGCCGAACGCCAGACTGCCAGAAGAAATCGCCCTGGGCCTGAACCGGGAAAACATGTGCACCATGCCTGCCGAGTTCGAGGCGTACGCCGGTGCCCATCCGAAAGAAGGCATGCCGCTGGCGGTCACCGGTCTGACTGATCAGCAATACCAAACGCTGCAACGCTGGCTGGCGTCCGGCGCACCCATTGACGAACAGGGTCTGGCGCCCAGCAGCAAAGAAGCGATGCAGATTGTCCAGTGGGAAAATCTGCTCAACACGCCCGGAGCCCGGGAGAGTCTGGTCGGGCGCTGGCTGTACGAACACTGGTTCCTGGCGCACATCTATTTCAAGGACGGTGAGCCAGGGCACTACTTTCAGTGGGTGCGTTCGCGCACGCCAACCGGACAACCCATCGACCTGATTGCCACTCGTCGCCCGAATGACGATCCGGGGACTCAGGTGTATTACCGCTTGTGGCCGGTCCAAGGCGTGATCGTTCACAAAACGCACATCACCTACCCGCTGAGCGCGGCAAAAATGGCGCGGGTCAAAAGCCTGTTCTACAGCGGCAACTGGCAGGTCAACGCCTTGCCGGGTTACGGGCCGCAGAGCCGGGCCAATCCGTTCGCCACGTTCGAGGCCATTCCGGCGCAGGCGCGCTATCAGTTCATGCTCGATAACGCCGAGTATTTCGTCCGTACCTTTATACGTGGCCCGGTGTGCCGAGGGCAGATCGCGACCGACGTTATACGCGACAACTTCTGGGCGCTGTTCCAGGCTCCGGAACATGACCTGTACATCACCGATCCCAACTATCGTGGTCAGGCCACACCGTTGCTGGCCATGCCCGGGCAAAACGACGATGTCGGCAGCGTCCTGAGCCTTTGGCGCGACTACCGCAACAAACGTAACGAATACGAAGCCCTGCGCCGTGACAGTTACGCCGACCAGCCGGCGCCGAGCTGGTCGACGCTGTGGGCGGGCAACGACAATGCGTTGCTGAGCATCTTCCGCCACTTCGACAGCGCCTCGGTCACCAAAGGCCTGATCGGCGAGGTGCCGCAGACGATGTGGTTGTTCGACTATCCGTTGCTGGAGCGCACCTATTACCAGTTGGCGGTCAACTTCGATGTGTTCGGCAACGTTTCGCATCAGGCGCAAACCCGCCTGTATTTCGATCTAATCCGTAACGGCGCCGAGCAAAACTTCCTGCGCCTGATGCCCGCCGACTCCCGTGAGGATTACCTCGACGATTGGTATCAGAGCAGTGGCCAGTTCAAGATGTGGCTGGATTACGAGTCCATCGACGACGACAAGCCGACCGCGCTGAAACTCAACAAGAAAGACCCGAAACACGATTTCGCCATGCAGTTGCTGGCGCGTTATGGCGACCTCGACGCCCGACCTGACCCGATCAACCGTTGCGAGGGCGCCTATTGCTCACGCCCGAATATCGATCCGGCGCTGCAAAACGCCGAACAGGCGCTCAGTCGCCTGACATCGCGCCCCGCCGCCGGGTTGAAGGTGATCGACCAGTTGCCGGAAGCGACGATGTTGCGTATTGAAACTGCCAGTGGCAAACGCGAGGTCTATAGCCTGTTGCGCAATCGCGCGCACAGCAACGTGGCGTTCTTGCTCGGTGAGTCGCTGCGTTATCAGCCGGGCCTCGACACGATCACTCTTTACCCGGGCGTGCTCAGCAGTTATCCGAACTTCATCTTCAATATTCCCGCCGAGCAAGTGCCTGAGTTTGTCGATGCAATGGAAAACGCCAAAGACGCCAACCGCTTCGAAAAAATCGTCGAACGCTGGGGTATTCGCCGCAGTCATCCGCAGTTCTGGTTCTATTTTCACGACTTGAGCCAGTACCTCCACGAAACCGATCCGGTTGAAGAGGGGGTGCTGGACATGAATCGATACGAGAATCTCTGATCGGCCTTTGAGAAGGGCCTGCTGTCACAACCTTCAGCGGCAGCGCAATGCCTGTCGGATGTTTGTCGTCTGTGTTTTGGTAATCGGCGTCGGCTCCTGGTTGAGTTACCCATGGTTGGGAAAACGTGGCTACCGTTGGCTCAAGGCACGGACAGAAGGTCAGTCTGTCGAGAATCTTTCCCGACAAAAATACTAGGACTTTGTCCGGCGCAACGATTGGCGTAAACTGCGCCCAAGCCTGCGAGGAGTTTCCATGACCGCTATTACCATTACTGACGCCGCCCACGATTACCTGGCCGATCTGCTCTCCAAGCAGAACACCCCGGGAATCGGCATCCGCGTCTTCATCACCCAGCCTGGCACCCAGTACGCCGAAACGTGCATTGCCTACTGCAAGCCGGGCGAAGAAAAGCCGGAAGACACGGCGCTGGGGCTCAAAAGCTTCACCGCTTATATCGATTCGTTCAGCGAAGCGTTCCTGGACGACGCGGTCGTCGACTACGCCACCGACCGCATGGGTGGTCAACTGACCATCAAGGCGCCAAACGCCAAAGTGCCGATGGTCAACGCCGACAGCCCGGTCAACGAACGTATCAATTACTACCTGCAAACCGAGATCAACCCGGGGCTGGCCAGCCACGGCGGTCAGGTCAGCCTGATCGATGTAGTCGAAGACGGCATCGCCGTGCTGCAGTTCGGTGGTGGTTGTCAGGGTTGCGGTCAAGCGGATGTCACCCTGAAGGAAGGCATTGAGCGCACCTTGCTCGAGCGCATTCCAGAGCTCAAAGGCGTTCGTGACGTGACCGACCATACGCAGAAAGAAAACGCCTATTACTAAGGTGTTCGCTGCGAGCATGAAAAACGGCGCCCCGTGAGCGCCGTTTTTTATGCGTGATGTTCAAGAATGTCTTCAGGGGCGATACAAGTGCGCATGCCCGGCGCGATACAGCGAGGACTCACTGAATACCTCACTGCCCAGCACCCGCCCAACCAGAATCAACGCGGTGCGCCGAAACCCTTTGGCGGCGACCTTCTGGGCAATATCCCCCAGCGTTCCCACCACCCAGTCCTGATCCGGCCATGTCGCCCGGTGAATTACCGCGATCGGGCAGTCTTCGCCGTAATGCGGCAATAGTTCAGCAAGGATTTTCTCCAGATGATTGACCCCCAGATGGATCGCCATGGTCGCGCCATGTTGCGCCAGGCTTCCAAGTTCTTCGCCTGCGGGCATGGCAGTCTTGTCGGCATAACGGGTCAGTATGACGCTTTGCGACACGTCAGGCAGGGTCAGTTCTGCGCCTAACAACGCGGCGCATGCTGCGGTGGCCGTCACGCCGGGGATGATCTCGAAGGGAATATCCAGCTCGCGCAAATAACGAATCTGCTCGCCAATGGCGCCATACAGGCTCGGATCTCCCGAATGCACGCGTGCGACATCCTGGCCCTTGGCGTGCGCGGTTTTGATCAGTTCGATGATCTGCTCCAGATGCAATTCAGCGCTGTTGACCAGCGTCTGCGCCTGATGACCTTCCAGCACCGCTGCCGGTACCAACGAACCTGCATAGATGATCACCGGGCAATTGCGGATCAGCCGTTGGCCTTTGACGGTGATCAGTTCCGGGTCGCCGGGGCCGGCACCGATGAAGTAGACGGTCATGTAGGAATCCTGTGAAAAGCGCGGCGGGGCAATGCTTCAGATGAAGATTGCTCATGATCAAAGACGAGGATTATCGGGATTTTACGCAGCGCCAGCCAATGCCAATGTTGCCTGAGCGTATTTCTGCCGGGATATCAGCAGTTTTGCCGGTGCCTGAATCAACTGTTCAGCCAGCGCCAAAGCCGCGCTCTCTGCCACTCCATAGCAACCGGTGCGTTCGTAGGCGATCTGTGAATGGTGACTGAGCCGTTGCTGGTAATTGGCCAATTCTTCGCGGCTGAAGTAGCGCAATGGCAAGGCCAATTGTGCAGCAAGTTCCTGCAGCCCGGGTTCATCGCGTTTCAAATCGATACTGGCCAAGGCTTTGACCGCTCCAAGCTCGATGCGATGCGCTTGCAAGGCCTGATCGAGTAACGCGCGCAGCGTGCTGGCAGGGCAGCCGCGCTGGCAGCCCAGGCCGACCACTAAGGTCGGCGCTGCACTGTCTCGGGTCATGCGTGGTATTGGCCATCGCTTTTGCGGCGGAACAACCACGCACTGATCAGGCCAAGGGCCAGCCAGAACGCCACGTTGGTCAGCTGCGAAGCGATTTTGAACTGAGCTTCCAATGCTTCAGGGGCCAGCATCGAATGCACTTGTGGTTGTGGCGCGCCGATCACATGTGGCACCGCAAGGATCGCCACACCGAGGATCTTCATCAGCCAGTGACGGCTGAACGCTATCAGGGCGAGGCCGACCGCAGTAGAGGCGGCAGTGCCGATCCACCACGTCTGCCGTGAGGCCAGATCTGCGGCAGCGGTGCCCGGCAGCTCAGGCGGTAGGCCAAGGGTGGGGGCGAGTACGAACGTTGCGTAACCGGCCAGTCCCCAAAGCAGACCTTGCGAGGTTTTGGTCGGCGCACGCAGGGTGTAGAGCCCCGCGAGCATCAGGGCGAATCCCACGGCGACCACCAGATTGCCGCCGGTGGTCGAGACCACGCGCTGCCAGCCATCTTCCGGCTCCCAGGCTTCGCTATCGTGGGTGTGCGCAGCAGAGCCGGCGGCGTGTTCGTGGACTTGTGCCACCGGTTCGGATTTCTCGAAGGTTTCTGCCTGCAGAATCAGCGGCGAAACCCAGAAGCTTTGCAGCAGAGTGAGAAGCAGGGCGGCCAGCAGACCGCTGAAACCTGCCGTTTGTGCAATTCGCTTGATCATGTCGGCAGGCCTCAGTGGCACGGGAACGCGGCGCTGTGGCGGGTATCGTGGGCGGCGTTGTGCACGGCTTCGATGTGCGAGAAACCGGCGAAGTAGACGAGGCCCGCACCCACAATCGACGCGAAAACAGCGGCGGTCAGGCGTTGGCTCAGGGTGGTGGTGCTGGAGATTTTGTCCGTGTTGCTGCCGGTGCTGCTGATGATCGACATGGCGCTTCCCTCTGGAATGTCAGCGAGGCAGTCGAGCGCATGAAGCCCCGGCGTGCGAGTACGCAGGGGTTCGAACAGCGCCCGCCCACCGCGGGTTTGTTATGTTCAGCGACACAAAAGGTATGCGTGCTGTGTGTTGCGGGCCGGTCTCCGGGCTCACGAGGGGTTGGCGCTGGGCCCGACCTGCAAGCATCTCCTTCCCATGCCGTATCGGCACAGTGGATCTGATGCTTCGCTCGCTTACCGTTGCGGGGGCAGCACCGGACTGACATGGGCTTGAGTAAAGCACATGATTCACCGGTTTCCCGTTTCACCCTGTGAAGGGCACCCGTAACAAGTTGTGTAGGAGAGCATGGGTGGGGGATTTGAGTCAATTGGATGGGTTGGATATGCCCTCAAACCCAATCCCAATCCAAACATTGACCCATCAGCAAGCCATGCGTAGCCTTGTGCTTTCGAGGTTCTTCGGCACTGGCCGAAGCTAAGAAGGGAACGCGGTCAATGCCGCGGCTGCCCCCGCAACTGTGAACGGTGAAGTTCACTGCCACGCCACTGCCAGCCCTTGCACAAGGCGCCAGCGGGAAGGCGCAGTGAATGCCAGGCCCAGCGCCTGAACGCCGTCAGCCAGGAGACCTGCCTCGTCACAGTTTCTCACTACAACCGGGCGGGGTGATCCGGTGGCGAACGCTTCCGGCGCGCACGCGCGTTGCCGGTTCTCGTCCCGTATGCCCGCCACCTTGCCAAAGGGCATATCGATGAAAACACTGGCCAAACTCCCCGTCACCATCGTCACCGGCTTCCTCGGTTCGGGTAAAACCACGTTGTTGCGACACATGCTCGACAACGCACAGGGCCGTCGCATCGCGGTGATCGTCAATGAATTCGGTGAGTTGGGCATCGACGGTGAAATCCTCAAACAGTGCACCATCGGCTGCACCGAAGAAGAAGCCACCGGCCGCGTTTATGAACTGGCCAACGGTTGCCTGTGCTGCACGGTGCAGGAAGAGTTTTTCCCGGTGATGCGCGAACTGGTGGCCCGCCGCGGCGACCTCGACCACATTCTCATCGAAACTTCGGGCCTGGCCCTGCCAAAACCGCTGGTACAAGCCTTTCAGTGGCCGGAAATCCGCAGCGCCTGCACCGTTGATGCGGTGATCACCGTGGTCGACAGCCCGGCCGTGGCCGCTGGCACTTTTGCTGCGTTCCCGGATCAGGTCGATGCCCAGCGCAAACTCGATCCGAACCTGGATCACGAGTCGCCCTTGCACGAACTGTTCGCCGACCAACTGGCCAGCGCCGATCTGGTGATCCTCAACAAGGCCGACCAGACCAGCCCTGAAGATCTGGCCCGGGTGCGCCTCGAAGTCGCCGAAGAGCTGCCGCCAGCGGTGAAGATCATCGAGGCCAGCAACGGTCGCGTGCCGTTGGACGTGCTGATCGGTCTGGGGGCAGGCTCTGAAGAGCATATCGACAGCCGCCACAGCCATCACGATCATCACCACGACGGTGATGACGACCACGATGACCACGATCACGACGCCTTCGATTCGATCTCCATCGAACTGCCGCAAGCCGACGAAAGCCTGCTGCTCGATGCGCTGACGCAACTGGTGGTCCAGCACGGTATCCTGCGCGTCAAGGGTTTCGCGGCGATACCGAACAAACCGATGCGTTTGCTGATTCAAGGCGTGGGCACGCGTTTCGACAAGCATTTCGACCGGCAGTGGGGCGCCGATGAAGCGCGCGTCACCCGTCTGGTACTGATCGGTCAGGAACTCGACGCCACTCAACTCGAAGCGCAACTTCGCGCCGCACTCAGCGTTTAAGCCATGCACCTGCTCAGGACCCAGCCCGGCGGTTTCGTGTCGGATGACAACATTGCCGACCTTGGGCAAACCCCCGCCGAACTGGTGATCCTGTGCAGCGGCGACTCCAGCCTGGCGTTGCTCGCCGAAGCGGCGCAGCAATTGCCCGAGGATTATCCGAGCCTGCGCCTGGCCAACCCGATGCAGGTGCAGAATCACGCCTCGGTCGATCTGTATGTCGATGAAGTGTTGCGCCATGCCAAGGTGATTCTGATCTCGCTGCACGGAGGCATTGCCTATTGGCGCTACGGTGTCGAGCGTCTGGTCGAGCTGGCCGAGCGTGGTGTGCAGGTGATTATGGTGCCGGGCTGCGATCGCCCCGACCCGGAACTCAGTGAGCTGAGCACCGTCGGCGCGGTCGACCGCGACCGGCTCTGGCAGTTCTTGCGACAGGGCGGCATGGGCAATGCGCTGGATTTCTTTCATTGTCTGGCCAACCGCTGGCTCGCACGCGATTACGCCTGGGCCGAGCCGCAACCCCTGCCGCGCACAGCGATTTACCATCCGCATAAAAACGCCGCCGCACTGAGTGACTGGCAACAAGCCGATTGGCTGGCCGATCAACCGGTTGCGGCGGTGCTGTTTTACCGCTCGCATTTGCAAGCGGCGAACACCGCGTTCATCGATGTTTTCTGTCAGCGCTTGCAGGCAGCGGGACTCAATCCGCTGCCTATAGCGGTGGCCAGTCTGAAAGAACCCGGCTGCCTGTCGATGGTCGAGGATTGGCTGGATGAAGTTGAGGCAGGGGTGATTCTCAACACCACCGGTTTCGCTCAGTCGAGCCCGGAAGCGCCGCATCTGCGGCCGTTTCGCCGCAACATCCCGGTGATCCAGGCGATCTGTGCCCAGGACAACGAACCAGGCTGGCGCGACAGCGAGCAAGGCCTCGGGCCACGGGACCTGGCAATGCACATTGCGTTGCCGGAACTCGACGGACGCATCATCAGCCGCCCGATCAGTTTCAAGGATCTGGCCTGGCGCAGCGAGCGTAGCCAATCCGATGTGGTCTGCTACCGGGCGCAACCCGAGCGCATGGATTTTGTCGCCGAACTGGCGCGCCGCTGGATTGATCTCGCGCGGGTACCGAACACCGAGAAGCGCATTGCGCTGATCCTCGCCAACTACCCGACCCGCGACGGGCGTATCGGTAACGGCGTTGGCCTCGACACGCCGGCAGCCGCGCTGAATATTCTTCGAGCGTTGCAGGCTGAGGGTTATCCGATAACCGCCGAGCTGCCGGACAGCGGCACTGAGTTGATCCAGCAGTTGCTCGGTGGAGTCAGCAATGACCTCGACACGATTGACCAGCGTCCATGCCTGCAAAGTCTGGCGATGGACGATTACATGACAATGTTCAACGCGCTGCCCGAAGCCAATCGTGCCGCGGTGGTTGAGCGTTGGGGGGCGCCGCAAAAAGACCCGATGTGCCGTGACGGGCGAATGATGATCGCCGGCCTGCGCTTTGGCCTGACCTTCATCGGCATCCAGCCGGCGCGGGGGTATCAGGTTGATCCGAGTGCGGTGTACCACGACCCGGATCTGGTGCCGCCACACGGTTATCTGGCCTTCTATTTCTGGCTGCGCAACACGTACAGCGCCCACGGCGTGATTCACGTCGGCAAGCACGGCAACCTCGAATGGTTGCCGGGCAAAGGCGTCGGGCTCTCGGAGAATTGCTGGCCGGACGCGTTGCTCGGGCCACTGCCGAATATCTATCCGTTTATCGTCAATGACCCGGGCGAGGGCGCTCAAGCCAAACGGCGTACACAAGCGGTGATCATCGATCATCTGATGCCACCGCTGACCCGCGCCGAAACCTATGGCCCGCTGCGTAATCTGGAGCTGTTGGCGGACGAATATTACGAGGCGCAACTGCTCGATCCGCGTCGTGCCCGTGAGTTGCAGCGCGACATTCTGCAATTGGTGCGCGACACGCAAATTGATCGCGAACTGCAACTGGACACGGCGCTGGACAGCGATGCCGACGCGGCAATCTGGCTGCCGCGTCTGGACACTTATTTGTGCGATTTGAAGGAATCGCAGATCCGCGATGGCCTGCACATCTTCGGCGAGTCGCCAACCGGGCGTTTGCGCATCGATACGTTGTTGGCGCTGCTGCGCATTCCACGCGGTGACGGCAAAGGTGCGCAGTCGAGCCTGCTGCGGGCGTTGGCCAAGGCATTTGAACTGGGTTTTGATCCGTTGGACTGTGCATTGGCCGATCCGTGGGTTGGTCCGCGTCCAGAGCAACTGCAACAGGTCAGCAATGACGTCTGGCGCACCGCCGGCGATACCCGCGAACGCCTCGAACTGTTGGCCACAGAACTGATCTCCCAAACACTGCAAATCGCCTGTTGGAGCGGGCTTGCTCGCGAAGGTGTCGTGTCGGCCAACACTGCTTGCACTGACACACCGCTTTGGCGAGCAAGCTCGCTCCCACAGGGACCGGGTGGGTCTGACGTGAATGCGATTATCCAGGCGCTGCACGAAGTGGTCGCTCCGCGCCTGGACGCCTGCGGCCCGGCGGAAATGCGCGGCCTGCTCGATGCCTTGAGCGGGCGCTTCGTCCCCGCCGGCCCGAGCGGCGCGCCAAGTCGAGGCCGGCTCGACGTGCTGCCGACCGGGCGCAACTTCTACTCGGTCGATGTGCGCAACCTGCCGACCACCACCGCGTGGCGCATCGGGTTCCAGTCCGCGACACTGATTCTCGAACGACATTTGCAGGATCACGGTGACCACCTGCGTCAGCTCGGCCTGTCGGTGTGGGGCACCGCGACCATGCGTACCGGTGGCGACGACATCGCCCAGGCCATGGCGCTGATGGGGGTGCGGCCGGTGTGGGCCACGGGCAGTCAGCGGGTCGATGATTTCGAGATCCTGCCGCTGAGTCTGCTGGATCGCCCTCGGGTTGACGTGACACTGCGGGTGTCCGGGTTTTTCCGCGATGCGTTTGCCAACCTGATCCGCTTGTTCGACGCGGCGGTGCAAGCGGTGGCAGCGCTGGATGAACCGGACGATCTCAATCCTTTGGCGGCCAAAGTGCGCGCCGAACGCGAAGCCCTGTTGCAATCGGGCCTCGATGAAGACGCTGCACGGCGCCAGGCCGGTTGGCGTATTTTCGGGGCCAAGCCCGGCGCTTACGGCGCAGGCGTGCAGGGCGCCATCGACGGTCGTCTGTGGCAGACCCGCGAGGATCTGGCCGAGGTTTATGTGAACTGGGGGGCTTATGCCTATGGTGGCTCCGACGAAGGCACCGCAGCTCGCGAACAATTCGTTCAGCGTTTGAGTCAGGTGCAAGCGGTATTGCAGAACCAGGACAACCGCGAGCACGACTTGCTCGATTCCAACGATTATTACCAGTTCCAGGGCGGCATGCTCGCTGCCGTGGAAAGCCTGCGCGGCGAAGCAGCGGCGAGTTATCACGGCGATCATAGTCAGCCGGATCTGCCGAAGATCCGCACCTTGAAGGAGGAGCTCAACCGGGTGATCCGCTCGCGGGCAGCGAACCCGAAATGGATCGACGGGGTCAAACGCCACGGCTATAAAGGCGCGTTTGAAATGGCGGCGACCGTGGATAACCTGTTTGCCTTCGACGCGACGACGCAATTGATCGACGATCATCAATACGCATTGCTGGCCGATGCTTATCTGCTTGATCCGGCCACCCGGGATTTTGTTCGCGAGCATAATCCCCACGCACTGCGCGACATGACCGAGCGCATGCTCGAAGCGCAACAGCGGGGGATGTGGCAGGCGCCGGGCGCCTATAAAGAGGCTCTCGAAAATCTGCTGCTGGACATAGAAGAAGACACCTGATGCAGCTCATTTCAAATGTGGAAGCATTTCACCGACCATGACCGAGTACTGATAATGACCGACACCCCGCATTTCCCACTCTCCGCCGTGGTCGGCGCCGATGATTTGAAACTCGCCCTGTGCCTCACCGCCATCGACCCGAAAATCGGTGGTGTGCTGATCGAAGGCCCACGCGGCATGGCCAAGTCCACCCTGGCCCGTGGCCTTGCGGATCTGCTCGCCAGCGGCCAGTTCATCACGCTTCCGCTGGGCGCCACCGAAGAACGTCTGGTCGGTACTCTCGATCTCGACGCGGCCCTGAGCGATGGCCGGGCTCAGTTTTCCCCCGGGGTGCTGGCCAAGGCTGACGGCGGCGTGCTGTACGTCGATGAAGTGAACCTTTTGCCCGATCATTTGGTGGATCTGCTGCTCGACGTCGCGGCCAGCGGCACCAACCTGATCGAGCGCGACGGCATCTCCCATCGGCATTCGGCGAAGTTCGTCCTGATTGGCACCATGAACCCGGAGGAGGGTGAGTTGCGCCCGCAACTGCTCGACCGCTTCGGCTTGAACGTTGCCCTTAGCGGCCACACCGCACCGACCGAGCGCGGTCAGATCATCCGTCGGCGACTGGATTTCGACAGCGACCCACACGCGTTCTGCGCTCTGTGGGAAACCGCGCAGCAAGCCCTTCGCGAGCGCTGTGAAACCGCCCGCAGCACCTTGGCCGGCATTCCTCTGGATGATGCGGCACTGGCGCAAATCACCGAGCGCTGCTTTGTCGCTGGCGTCGATGGTCTGCGTGCCGACCTCGTGTGGTTGCGCGCAGCCCGGGCCCATGCCGCATGGCGCGGCGCCACGGCCATCGCCGAGGAGGACATCGACGCGGTGGCGGAATTTGCCTTGCGCCACCGTCGTCGTGAACAAGGCCCGTCGAGTTCTCAGCAACAAGCCGCGCAATCGCCGTCAAACGCGCAGGCCAACCCGGACGAAGGGCAGGGCCAGTGGGGCGACATGCAGGCACCAGCGCTCGCCACCGGCAGCCGTCGCGAAGTGCCGAGCTGGCCAAAAAAGATGTAGGCATTCGCCCCCGATCCGACGCGGGGGCGAATGCCAGACCCCGCGCCGGACAACTCGACAACGGACGCCAGGGTAAACGTCATGCGGCTCGCAGTGGCTCGGTCAACTGGCCGGGCACGTTGCTCAATGGTCGTCCGCAAAAACGTGAAGATCTGCTGTTTCAACTGCGCACCCGTTTACCCCAGGAATTGTGGCTGGTGATCGTCGATGCCTCGGCCTCGACCCGCCGTCATAACGCACTGAGCGATGCCAAGGGCCTGCTCGCGCAACTGTTCGACGACGCCTATCGCCAGCGTGCGCGGCTGGCGTTGCTGACCGCCAGTGGTGCGGTGCCCAAATGGCAGGTACAAGGGCTGAAGGCCTCAAGCGGTTTGCGTGTCTGGCTGGATGGGTTGGGCGCGGGGGGCGGGACGCCGTTGCTCGCGGCGTTGACGCAGGCGCAGCAGTGGCTGACGATGCGGGGCAAGCGCTTTCCTGTCGAGCAACAGCGTTTGCTGGTGGTGACGGATGGGCGTTTGAGGGCGTGGACCGGGTTGCCGGCGCTGGACTGTCCGGGGCTGTTGATCGATATCGAGCGCGGACCGATCCGTTTGGGCCGGGCGAAGGATCTGGCAGGGACGCTGGGGGCGGAGTATCGGCATATCGATGACCTCTGAAACCTGCAGCGGCTGACAAGGCCACTCGGCTTCAGATCTGCCGACATAATTCGAACCACTGCTCTATGCTCCAACCCAGCCCAATCACAAGGAGTGAGCGATGCGAATGCTGGTCACCAACCCTGAGGACGATTTTCGCGTCAAGGCTTACGCCGGCACCAACGGCGTGCTGCTGGCAATGGACCTCGCCGAGCCACGTCGCCAAGGCCTGCTCGGGTTTGCCATCGAAAAGCAGCAGGGCGACAAGCCTTGGCTGTTTCTCTTCAACAGCCTGACCTTCCCCGGCAAAGCCCACACGTTTGCGCAGTTTCACGCCACCCCCAGCGATAAGGCGCCGCTGCAAAAATTTCGCTGGGCCGATTACGCGGTCAATCCGGGGATGACGATTCACTATCGCGTTCACCTGGCTTATGGCACGCCGGATGCGCCGCAACTGGGCGAGTCGCTCGAGTTGACCATTACTTCAGACGATGGTCATCCGGCCAACCAGCGTGTGATTTTCAATCGCGCGGTGGCCGCCAGTCAGGCCTTCCAGCGCAAGTTTCCCGATCTCGATGCGCAACTTAGCGCTAACAAGAACATGCCCATCGAAGCCTGGCCCGATGCGGCACGGCAATGGCTGGAAAACGGCTTGCTCGGGCGCTTGCTGGGGTTTATCGCGCGCGCCACCGATGGTGAGTGGGCGCTGGACATCGCGATTTATGAATACCAACTGCAAGCCATCGTCGATGCCGTGAACGCTGCGTTCGAACGGGGCGTGCGGGTGCGAGTGCTGTATCACGCCCGCCCCGATGACGACGACACCACTCTCAACGAGGCGAGTCTTGCGAAGCTGCCGGCGACGAGTAAACGTGGGCGGGTCACCCACAATATCTTTCACAACAAATTCATCGTCCTCAGCCGTGTCGATGCCGCGGGTCAACGCCAGCCGCAGGCAGTGCTGTGCGGCAGCACCAATTTCACCGCCAACGGTGTTTATCGTCAGGCCAATGTTGTGCATGTGCTCGATGAGGTGGCGGTCAGCACCCGCTATCTGCAAACCTTCGAGGAAGTCTGGGCGACACCGGCAGATGTCGGCGCGACCCGTGCGTGGATCACCGAACACAACCCGATGGACGCCACGCAGCCGCTGTTCACCGGTTTCTCGCCGCGCACGGGCGGTGCGGATTTGAGCGAGTTCGTCGAGATCATCGAGTCGGCGAAGAAGGACGTGTTGTTCGTCACCGCCTTCGCGTTGCCTGACGCGATCCTCAATGCCTTGCTTGGCCAACCCCATGACGACATCCTGCGCTTCGGCCTGCAAAACACGACCAGCCGCATCACCGGGTTCCATGCCGATCGTAGTGCCGAATTCGCCGCCACGGCGTTACTCAACACCGGTTTGGAGGGTTGGCTACGCGAAAACATGAAAGGCCAGAAGGGCAATCTGTTGGTGCACACCAAAGTGGTGTTGACTGACTTCACCACTGACACGCCGACCCTCATCAGCGGCAGCCATAACCTCAGCGCCTCGGCCAGCAACGGCAATGACGAAAACTACCTGATCATTCGCGGCGATACCGATCTGGCGGATCGTTATGGGTTGGAGTTGCTGCGGTTCTACGAGCATTACCGGTTTCGTTATTTCGCGAAGAAACTGGCATTGAAGCAGGTGCGGCCGTTGGCGGTGGATGACAGTTGGGCTAACGATTATTACGTCCAAGGGGATTTGCGTGAGTTGTCGCGCCTGCGATTTGCCGGGCGCTAAGTCGTTGTTATTGAGGCCGTTCGAAACGACGTATTTTTCAAGAAATACAGATTTTGAAATGATTTCAGGCTGTAAGAAAAGTGACTCCAGGCTGTACGCTCCAAATCCTTTTTTCATGCAGGATTTACATGAACACCCTCTCGGAACCTCCCAGTTACAGCTTCCCCTCGCGCCACGGCGCGGTCTTGACGCACTCGCAGTATCCAGTCTTCCGACTCCCGACTATCGTTGATAACGCAGCCATTGAGCTTTCGCGTTGCGCCTTGCCGTGTCCGGCAGCCTGAATTCACTGAAGAGAGACAGAGACGTTTTATGGAATGGTTAGCGGATCCCACGGCCTGGTTAGGCTTGTTGACTTTGATCGTGCTGGAACTGGTGCTGGGTATCGACAACCTGGTGTTCATCGCAATCCTTGCGGACAAACTGCCGCCGCATCAGCGTGATCGTGCACGCATTATTGGTCTGTCGTTGGCGTTGATCATGCGCCTGGGCTTGCTGGCGAGTATTTCCTGGCTGGTCACGCTCACGCAGCCGTTGTTCGAGGTGTTTGACAAGAGCTTCTCCGGCCGTGACTTGATCATGCTGTTCGGTGGCGTGTTCCTGTTGTTCAAAGCCACGATGGAGTTGCACGAGCGTCTTGAAGGCCATGTCGGCGAACGTTCGACGAATACTGCTTATGCGCTGTTCTGGCCGATCGTTGCGCAGATCGTCGTGCTCGACGCGGTGTTCTCTCTGGACGCGGTGATTACCGCGGTGGGCATGGTCGATGAGCTGGCGGTGATGATGATCGCGGTGATCATTTCCATCGGCCTGATGATTGTTGCGAGCAAGCCGCTGACACGCTTCGTCAACGCACACCCGACGGTGATCATGCTGTGTCTGGGCTTTCTGATGATGATCGGTTTTGCCTTGACCGCTGAAGGTCTGGGCTTCCACATCCCGAAAGGCTACCTCTACGCCGCCATTGGTTTCTCGATCCTGATCGAGGTGTTCAACCAGATCGCACGGGCTCGCCGCAAGCGTTCGATGCAGGGGCTGCGTCCGATGCGTGAGCGCACCGCGCATGCGGTATTGCGTTTGCTGGGTGGACGTAAATTGGCGGTGGAGGAGGTCGGCGAGGAAATCTCTGACCTGCTGGACGATGGCGACGCACCAGGCGCCGAGCTGTTCGACCGACGTGAACGGGTGATGATCAGCGGCGTGCTGCAATTGGCCGAACGGCCGATCCGTGGCCTGATGACCGTGCGCGCCGACGTTGACACCATTGATTTGGCCGACGATGCCGATGCGATTCGCACGAAGTTGATGCACTCGTCCTACTCGCGCCTGCCGCTGATCCGCGATGGCGTGGTGGATGAGCCGCTGGGCTTCGTGCACAAGAAGGAGCTGCTCAAGGAGTACCTGGCCGGTACTGAGCCAAACCTGGAACACCTGGCGCGCAAGACCATCAACCTGCTCGACAGCTATTCGATCCTCAATGCGCTGGAACAGATGCGCGCCGCGTCGACCCACATTGCCTTTGTGGTCAACGAATTCGGCGATTTTGTGGGGGTGTTGACCATGACCGACATTCTCGAGTCGATTGCCGGCGAGCTGCCTGATGCCAGCGAAGTCGAAGGGCCAGATGTGGTGGAAGAGCAGGGTGGCTTCATCGTCAGTGGTGCATTGAACCTGGCGCGCGTGCGCCAGCGCACCGGTTTCGGTGCCGAACCGACCGAGGATTATCAGACGGTTGCCGGTTTGGTGATGAGCTTGCTGGATCGGCTGCCGATGATTGGTGATCGCCTGGAATATGAAGGCTGGCAGATGACCGTCAAGGCTGTTGAGGAACGGCGAGTGACGCGGGTGTTGCTGGTGCGCGAGTCGGCGTAATAGCAACGTATTACGCTGACTTTACCGGCCTCTTCGCGAGCAAACCCGCTCCCACAGGTTACTGCGGCGCAGGGGGCGGGTTATTTGCGATCCAGCCACACGGTCTGCGCATTGCAGAACTCGCGCACGCCGAAGTGCGACAGCTCGCGACCGAAACCACTCTTCTTCACGCCGCCGAAGGTCACGCGTGGATCGCTGGCGGAGTAACCGTTGATGAACACGCCGCCGGTGTCCAGTTCGCTGGTCAGTTGCTGGGCCAGTTGCACGTTGGCGGTGTAGATCGTTGCGGTCAGGCCGAACTCGCTGTCGTTCGCCAGCGCCACGGCATGGGCACAATCGCGGGCGGTGATGATCGAGGCGACCGGGCCGAACAGTTCCTGTTTGAACGAGGTCATGCGGTCGGTGACATCCGCCAGCACGGTGGGCTGGTAATAGTTGCCCACACCCTCAGACTTGCCGCCGCCCAGCAGCAACGTCGCGCCTTCTTCGAGAGTGTCGCGTACTTGTTGATCCAGTTCGTCGCGCAGATCGAAACGCGCCATCGGGCCGATGTACGTGTCAGCCGCCAACGGATCGCCCACCTTCAACGTGCGTGTGGCTTCGACGAATTTGCGGGTGAATTCTTCAACGACGCCTTCTTCGATGATCAGCCGTTTGGCGGCGGCGCAGACCTGGCCGGAGTTCTGGTAGCGACCGATGACGGCGGCTTGTACGGCTTCGTCCAGATCCGCATCGTTGAGCACGATGAATGGGTCGGAGCCGCCCAGTTCCAGTACGCATTTTTTCAACGCGGCCCCGGCCTGAGCACCGATGGCCATGCCGGCGCGGACGCTGCCGGTCAGGGTGACGGCGGCAATGCGTGGGTCGGCGATGGCGGTGGAAACGCCTTCGGGGGTGACGTTGATCACTTCAAACACGCCGTCGGCAAATCCGGCACGGGTGAAAGCGTCGCGCAACAGATAGGCGCTGCCCATCACGTTCGGCGCATGTTTGAGCACATAAGTGTTGCCGGCGATCAGCGCCGGTACCGCGCCGCGCAGCACTTGCCAGATCGGGAAGTTCCATGGCATCACCGCCAGGATCGGGCCGAGCGGGCGATATTCGATACGCGCTTTGCCGCCTTCTACCTGGGTCGGTTCAGCGTCGAGCATGGCCGGGCCGTGTTCGGCGTACCACTCGCAGAGCTTGGCGCATTTTTCAATTTCACCGCGGGCCTGGGCGATAGGCTTGCCCATTTCCAGGGTGATCATGGTCGCCATGGCTTCGGCGCCTTCACGCAGCGCAGCGGCCAGGGCGGTCAGGGCGCGAGAGCGATCTTGCAGTGGCTTGCGTTTCCACTTGCCGAAGCCGTAAGCGGCGCGGGTCAGTGCGGCGTCGAGTGCTTCTGCGGACTCAAAGGCGTAATGGCCGATCTGCTCGCCGGTGGCGGGGTTGATCGAGATAGCGTGGGTCTGGCTGGAAATCTGGCTCATGGCGTTGTCCTGCGTGTTCAGTGGATGGGCCTAGAGTAGGGTGGTGTTTGTTTTCTGGAAACTGAATAATAAAGATCGTTTCTTTCACGATTGGAGAATGACTGTGGATCTGGTGCAGCTGGAAATCTTCAAAGCCGTTGCCGAACACGGCAGCATCAGCGCCGCCGCTGCGCAGATTCATCGCGTGCCGTCGAACCTGACCACGCGGATCAAGCAGCTTGAGCAGGATCTGGGCGTCGATCTGTTCATTCGCGAGAAAAGCCGCTTGCGCCTGTCACCGGCCGGGTGGAGTTTTCTCGAATATGCGCGGCGCATTCTTGATTTGGTTCAAGAGGCACGGGCCACCGTCGCCGGTGAGGAACCGCAGGGCGCTTTCCCCTTGGGCTCACTGGAAAGCACCGCCGCCGTACGAATCCCCGAACTGCTCGCGGCCTACAACCAGCTTCATCCGAAAGTCGACCTGGACCTGTCCACCGGCCCGTCCGGGACGATGATTGAAGGCGTGCTGTCCGGTCGACTCGCCGCCGCTTTTGTCGACGGCCCTGTGTTGCATCCCGCGCTGGAGGGTGTGCCCGCGTTCGAGGAAGAAATGGTCATCATTGCGCCGCTCAATCACCCCCCGGTCGAACGCGCAGCGGATGTGAATGGCGAGAACATCTATGCCTTCCGATCCAACTGCTCCTATCGCCATCACTTCGAAAAATGGTTCAGCACCGACGCTGCCGTGCCCGGCAAGATCTTCGAGATGGAGTCCTATCACGGCATGCTCGCCTGCGTCAGCGCCGGCGCCGGCCTGGCCCTGATGCCGCGCAAAATGCTGCAAAGCATGCCCGGTAGCGCGACGGTCAGTGTCTGGCCGCTGGCGGCGGATTTTCGCTACCTGACCACTTGGCTGGTGTGGCGACGGGGCACGGTGTCGCGCAGTTTGAGTATGTTTGTACGCTTGTTGGAGGAGCGCGGTGTGGTACGTGCGGGGGAGTGATTGACCCCTTTTCGTCACGGCGTACCGTTTCGACCACGCAGTCAATAGCCGGGGTGTTGGCTCAAACAGTGGTGCCACGCCTAATCGTCGGCCAGCCGAAAACAGAGGGCGGCGGGGGCTGGCGTGGGTTGTTCAGAACGACAGCCGAGGCCCCAGGTAGGCGTTGGCGCTTTCGATGTCGTCGTCGCCCAATGCGCCGACGTCAGCCGCCAGACGCAGCTTGGCCAGCAGGTAGCGCAACTTGGCTTCGAACAGGTCGCGACGAGCGGTGAAAATCTGTTCCTGGGCGTTGAGAATGTCGATGTTGGTGCTGCTGCCTGCCAGGAAGCCTTTCTTTGACGACAGCAGCGAGCGCTCGCTGGAGCTGACGGCTTTTTCCAATGCATGAATGCGCGCTTCACCGCTTTGCACACCGCGAAATTCCCGGGTTGTGCCGGAGATGATTTCTTCGCGTGTTGCATTCAGATCCTCTTGCGCCTGGTCTCGCGTGGCGACGCTTTGCCGGGCCCGGGCACTGACGTATCCGCCGCTGTACAGCGGAATGTTGAGCTCTACTCCGGCCGAGGTGTAGCGGTTGCGCTGATTCTGGGTGGACAGGGTTTCGCTGTCGGCGGCGGTGTAGCCCAGCACCAGATCGAGGGTTGGCCAGTGACCGGCCTTGGCTTTGGCCACTTCTTCATCGGCGGTGTTGACGTTCAAGCGCCGGGCGCGGATCGACGGGTTGTCGGTGCCGGCGCGGATGATCCACGCCTGCAGGTTGTCCGGCTGCAGCGGCGGGGTGGGGAAGGTCTCCTGCAATGTGGCGATCTGGTCGGGTGCTTCACCGACGTACTCTTGCAACTGGCGCCTGGCGACGACCAGGCTGTCCTCGGCCTCGATCAGTTCGGCCTGAGCGAGATCACGTCTGGCCACCGCGTCATCGACATCGGTCACGGTGCCGTCCCCCAACTGCCGTCGGCGCTGAGTCGAGGCCACTTGCTCATTCAGTGCGCTGAGTTTGGCATTGGCCAGTTTGGCGGTTTCATGGGCCAGCAGCACGTCGAAGTAACGCCCGGCCAGGCGCACCGCCGAATCCTGTGCCTTGCTGTCGAACACCGCGTTGCCATAGTCGGCCTGATACTGGCCCTGGCGGTACTCGGCCATTTTCTGTTTGTTGAACAGTGGCTGGCGCAGTTGCAGGGTGGCACCGCGCGAGGCGTAGTTCAGATCGTTGGTGTGGCTGTTGCCGTAAAAGTCCGGCTGTTTTTGCGTGCCGTTGATGTGGTTGTCGAACGCGGTGATGCCGATTTTCGGCAGCAGGCCGGATTTGCCGATGGCGCGGTTTTCCTGGGCGGCATCCCTTTCGTGACCGGCAGACAGGAAGGTCGGGCCCTGAAACTGCATCAGATTCCACGACTCGCGCAGGTCCAGTGCCGTTGCCGATTGCGCCAGTCCTAGCAGCGCAGCAACCCCGATCACCCGCCCGATGCCGTCCACTTCATTGCTCCTTGAATGCGCTATTGACGCGGTCGAGCAATGGCTTGAGCAGGTAACTCAGCATATTGCGCTCGCCGGTCTTGATGGTCACCGAGGCGGGCATGCCCGCACGAATGTGATTGCTGCCCAGCATGGCCATCCCGGCCTCCGTCACTTCGATCTGCGCCAGGTAATAGGGTTGTTTGTTGTCTTCGCTCATCAAGCGGTCGGCAGAAATGGTCTGCACCTTCCCCGGGATGTTGGGCGTCTGCACATGGTTGAACGCGGGAAACGAAATCATCACCGGCAGCCCCGGGTTCATGCGGTCGATGGCTTGCACCGGAATCATCGCGTCGATTTGCAGCGGCTCATGGGCGGGGACGATTTCCATGATCTTGAAGCCTGACGCAATCACCCCGCCGACCGTCGACACGTTCAGGCCCTGAACCACGCCGTCGATGGGCGAGCGAATGACCGTGTGTTGCACTTGATAATCCAAGGCTTGCAAGCGATCGGTGAGGGCGCTGTTCTCCTTCTGCACATCGGCCAGCAGCGACTGCACTTCTTTGCGGTAGTCGTACTCGCGCTGAAAGATGCGCAACTTGATGTCGGCGGCCTGGCCTCGAGCGCGGGCGATGTTGTTCAGGTTATCGGCCTGTGAGGCGTTCAGGTCGGAACCGGTGCGCTCCAGTTCCAGCATGCGATTGCGCGGTACATAGCCTTCGGCGGCGAGTTGGCGCACGCCCACCAGTTCCTGATTGAGGAAACCGATCTGTGATGAGCGGGCGTTGTAGACGCGTTGCAATCCTTTGACCTGGGCGTCGGCGGAATTGAGTGACTCACGCAGGATGTCCATTTCACCGGCCAGACTGGCGCGGCGTGTGGCGAACAGGTGGCGTTGCAGGCAGCAGCGGCTCCAACAGCCTGATCGGTGATAACGCAAACAACGTGCTGATGGGGCTTGGAGGTAACGACACGCTCGTTGGCGGTGGTGGCAACGACACCCTGGTGGGCGGCGCGAACCGTGACACCTTGACCGGCGGGACCGGTAACGACATGTTTGTGTTCACCTCTACGGGCGATTCAGGGACGTCCACCTTGAGTCGAGACGTCATTACCGACTTTACCCAGGGAGAGGATCACATCGACCTGTCACAAATAGATGCGCGTACCTCCGGCGGCGGATCTGGTGGAAACCAGGATTTCACGTTCCTCGGTGAGTGGAATGGCGCGGGCAGTGAGTTCAACAACCAGGCGCAATTGAAATACCACTACGTCAGTGTCAGCGGTGTTGATCACACTTATGTGGAGGGCAATGTCAACAATGGCAACGGTGCTGACTTCCAGATCGATCTGGTCGGGCATGTTGCGCTGACAGCGAGTGACTTTATCGGCGTGGTTTGATTCATTCATGTAATAAGAGCGCCCCGCCAGGATCGGGGCGTTTTTATAGCTGTAAATTGCTCATTTGCGCGCTTCAAAAGTATGACCATTTCATTGGGTTAGTGTTGTAAATGGGAATGTCTTGCTATTGTCTCGTCAAGTTAACACTGAATGGATCCAATAAAACCTGAGAAGTTGCGTGTGAATAAAGCAGGCTAGCTGGCGTGGGCATTACAGGGAAGTTGTTGATTAATGAGTCGTTAAGTGATGCTGCCGTTTGTCGGTAGTTCGCCCGAAAATTGAACATTCAAGCATTATGAACCTCAGATTATTCAGGACGTCACCCTTGGCGGCCGCTGCAATCGCAGAAAAAAAAGTGGACTCCGAACCTCATGTACATTCAGTGCAAATGGGGGTTTTTTATCTGAAATTCAGGATGCATAGTTGTTGTTCTATTGGTGCGTAAGTTGAGTGAATAGGTGATTGATGCCGCCGATTCTAAGGGTTTGGTGTGAGCGAAGTTAGAAAGTTATTGGCAGAATTTAGTCTGTTTTGTGGCTGACCTGAACAGCTGATTAAGTTGGAGAGTATGATCGTGACAATAAATACAATGATGAGCCTGCGGCGTTTTTCAAGGTTGTTGTCGCGTCGCCGTCTAACTATGCCGCTCTTTTCTCGGTCTGCTGCTGCCGATCCGGGTTCAACATCACAGTGCCCATCGGCTCCCAGTTTCTTGTCTGGCCAGACCA
>NZ_CAXAON010000022.1:0-95166 GCF_963970495.1 Pseudomonas sp. EA_65y_Pfl2_P78
GTTGCACCAGATCCAGCTTGGCGACGTAGAGGTCGATCACACGAACGAGGTGATCCTCGGGGATCAGTTCCTCCAGCGAGGCCGGGAACACGCTGGTCTGGCTGCGGGACTCTCCTTGGATGTAGGCCATAACGAAAAATGCTCCGTATCTTTCGATACGGAGCATTTTCTTTGAGTGCCGCACAGATTGCTAGGTTTTCACACAGTCTGAATTGGCGCCCTTTTGTTTTACCGGGAGCCATTTCACAACCAATTGACGTAGAACAAAAAGCTCTGAACCTAGGACCATCCATTCCAAAACTCTCTATTAACCTGTCACTTATGACAGGTGGCACGAAAAGTAAATCCTTATAAATTGATTAAGCAAAAAAAACCTTCAAAAAGGCGTTTTTTACTTGTGGCATTTAAAAACCAACAACTATCAAAAGGAAACAAACAATGTCTGACTATCAATGGATAAACTCAAGAGACGAACTTGAAGAAAAACTTTTAGACATGATGTCCGCTGCAACCGAAGATGCTAAAAGCGCTGAAAAAACCTGGACCGAAAAAGTTGAGTACACTGAAGAAGTTAGTGCGTTTCTGACGATAAACGTAATTGCCGAGGGATCATCAACCACAATGTCCCTCAATGATTTCGTTGATAACCTTCACAATGAAATAAATTTCTACGAGGGTGGCAAATACGAAAACAAAGTTAAAGAAACTTTAAAAGGAAAAACAATGTATTGCAAGATAATTATTGAGGCAGCTCATCCTGCCTATAAAGAGCCCGGTTACTGATCTGGCATGCAAAAAGTCACCGGTTTATCTCTGTAATGGAATACCGGTGACTTCAGACGTGAATTCCTCGCAGAAGTTATTATTCAGCCTCAAACTTAACCAAAGTAAAACCCGAGCGAATACCTGACCTGTGACAACATTAACCCCATACTGACAACATATCGCTCTCCTTTATTAGATCGCGACGCTCCCGCTTCCTGCTTCGGCTTTACACCACACTGTTTTAGCTTTTTGGTAGCGCTCACCTGCGCGCCTCCTTTCCATAAGGCTGCTCGTATTTCCTTGAACGCCTAAACAACATTGCCTGCCAGCCAACTACACTTGCTCAAGCAGGTAGCCCCAAACAGCCTGCCGGAATGGCGAGTCCAATTTGTCGAGCACTCGCGGTTCTCTTTCACCGTCAAGGAGATGACCATGCAAGTGAAAGCCCTGATCGCCGCTGCGCTTTTCGCGCTACTGCCCAGCGCCAGCCACGCCACCAATCTGATGTACATGCCCTTCGAAACCGTGCTGTCGGACGCGGTTCGCGCCGGACGGCTGGATGGCAGCGTGAAGTTCTATCTGCTCGGCAATGGGCCGCAGGGGACTCAGCAGTTGTTGCGCAGCGGAGTAGTCAGTGATTTGAAGACCAACGGATTCAACAAGAGTGATCACGATTCCTGCGAGTGGGTGTTGCAGTCGAATCTGATCAAGCTGCAGGCCGATGCCAAACGGGTCGGGGCGAATGCGGTGGTCAATATCGTCAGTTATTACGACCGGCATGTGCGCAAGGATTTGAATACGTATGAGTGCCGGGCGGGGATTTTTGTCACGCGGGTAGCGTTGAAGGGGGATCTGGTGCGGTTGCCATAAAACAGGTGGCGCTGGTGCGTAGGCCTTCGCGAACAAGCCCCGGCCCACTGTGGGAGCGGGCTTGCTCGCGAAAAGGCCCGCAGCCATCACCCAATTGAAGGCTCGACCTTGCGCGTGAGCAGGTCGACAAACGCCTTGGCCATCGGCGATTTCTGATCCTTGCGCTGCACCAGCCACACCGCTGAAACCGCTTCAGGATCCAGCAGCGGCCGGTAGACCACGCCGTCGATGCGCATCCGCTGGTAGGACGCAGGCAATACCGAGACGCCCAACCCCGCCGCGACCAGTCCGATAATGGTCATCGCCTCGCCGGCCTCTTGGGCAAAGTGTGGGCTGAACCCGGCATCGCGGGCCAGGCTGAGCAGTTGTGCGTAGAGACCGCTGCCATAGCTGCGCGGAAAGAACACGAACGGCTCCAGCGCCAGCGCCGAGAGGAACAAGCCCTCCTCCGATCCCTGGGCCAGTGGATGCTTGGCACTGAGCACCGCCACCAGCGGTTCGCGCATCAACTCGACTACGCTCAACGAATCCGGCAACCCCAGCGGGCGCATGATGCCGACCTCGATCGACTCATCGACCAGCGCCTCAGCCACTTGGGTACTGCTCATCTCCCGCAGGTTCAGGTGCACCGCCGGAAAACGCTGGCGAAAGGAAAAGATCGCCTGCGGAATAGTCGAGTTGAACGGCGCCGACGAGGTGAAACCAATCTTCAACTCGCCCAATTCACCGAGTTGCGCACGTCGGGCGACGTCCGCCGCTTTATCGACCTGGGCCAACACCAGCCGCGCTTCCTCCAAAAACAATCTGCCGGCCTCGCTCAGCTCGACCCGACGATTGGTACGCTCGAACAGTCGCGCGCCGACCTCTTGCTCCAGCGCCTGAATCTGCTGGCTCAGCGGCGGCTGGGAGATGCCCAACGCCTGTGCGGCACGGCCGAAGTGCAGTTCTTCGGCGACGGCAATGAAGTAGCGCAAGTGGCGCAGTTCCATGGAAACCTCAATAGGTCGTTAAAGCTATCAAACAGGTCGAACAATATATTGGATAGAAACATTAGCCAGCTATATGATTTTTTCATTGCCTGCCTGGCCGTGCCCTTCGAGGTCTGATGTGAAAACCGCCGCTGCCCCTCTTGCTCATGAAGTCCCGCCCACAGCGGCGGACGATGTCGTCGCCGAGCTGCAAGAGATCTACATCGAAAAAGGCACGCAGATGTTCATGCGCACGGTGCTCGCGCTGTTCAGCGGCGGCTTCGCGACCTTCGCCCTGCTGTATTGCGTACAGCCGATGATGCCGCTGCTGTCCCACGAATACGGGATCAACGCGGCGCAGAGCAGCCTGATTCTGTCAGTGTCCACGGGTATGCTCGCCATCGGCCTGCTGATTACCGGGCCGATTTCCGATCGGGTCGGGCGTAAACCGGTGATGGTCACCGCGCTGTTCGCGGCGGCGTTGTGCACCATCGCCAGTTCAATGATGCCGAGTTGGCAGGGGGTGCTGATCATGCGCGCACTGATCGGGTTGTCATTGAGCGGTCTGGCGGCGGTGGCGATGACCTATCTGAGTGAAGAAATTCATCCGCAGCACATCGGCCTTGCCATGGGTTTGTACATCGGCGGCAACGCAATTGGCGGGATGAGCGGACGGTTGATCACCGGGGTGCTGATCGACTTCGTCAGTTGGCACACGGCGATGCTGGTGATTGGCGGCCTGGCGCTGGTCGCGGCAGCGGTGTTCTGGAAAATCCTGCCGGAGTCGCGCAACTTTCGTTCGCGCTCGCTACACCCGCGCAGCCTGCTCGACGGCTTCACCATGCATTTTCGCGACGCCGGTTTGCCGCTGCTGTTCCTTGAAGCCTTTTTGCTGATGGGCGCGTTCGTCACGCTGTTCAACTACATCGGCTATCGCTTGCTGGCTGCGCCGTACAATCTTGATCAGGTGTTTGTCGGCTTGCTGTCGGTGGTGTACCTGTCGGGTATCTACAGCTCGGCGAAGATCGGTTCACTGGCGGACAAACTGGGCCGACGCAAAGTGTTGTGGGCGACGATTGCGCTAATGTTTGCAGGTTTGGCGCTGACGATGTTCCCCCCTGTGCCGCTGATCATCATCGGCATGCTGATCTTCACCTTTGGCTTCTTTGGGGCGCACTCGGTGGCGAGTAGCTGGATCGGGCGGCGGGCGACCAGAGCCAAAGGACAGGCGTCTTCGCTTTACCTGTTTAGCTATTACGCCGGATCAAGCATTGCCGGCACGGCAGGCGGGGTGTTCTGGCACTTGGGCGGGTGGAACGGGATTGGTTTGTTTATCGGCGCGCTGTTGCTGGTGGCGCTGTTGGTGGCGTTGAAGCTGGCGAAGTTGCCGCCGTTGGGCGGCGTCAACGCCTGACAAAAATCCTCTCCCACAGTTGGTCTGTTTTCGGCTCCAGATCGTGAAAACAAAAACGCCCGGCATTTGCCGGGCGTTTTGCTTTGCTGAACTTAGAGCTGGGCGTCGATCACTCGTGATACTGCGCTGACAACTCGTGCACCGCGCGCAGGAAGGCGCCCGCGTGCTCCGGATCGACCTCAGGGGTGATGCCGTGGCCGAGGTTGAACACGTGGCCGCTGCCCTTGCCGTAGCTGGCCAGGATGCGCCCGACTTCGGTGCGGATCGCTTGCGGTTTTGCATAAAGCACGGTCGGGTCCATGTTGCCTTGCAGCGCGACTTTGTCGCCGACACGGGCGCGGGCGTTGCCGATGTCGCAGGTCCAGTCCAGGCCCAGTGCGTCGGCGCCAGCGTCAGCGATGCTTTCCAGCCACAGGCCGCCGTTCTTGGTGAACAGGATCACCGGCACTTTGCGACCGTCGTGCTCGCGGATCAGGCCGCTGACGATTTTCTTCATGTAGGCCAGCGAGAACTCCTGATACGCCGCCGCCGACAGGTTGCCGCCCCAGGTATCGAAGATCTGCACCGCTTGCGCACCGGCCATGATCTGGCCGTTGAGGTAGGAGGTCACCGACTGCGCGAGTTTATCCAGCAGCAGGTGCATGGCTTGCGGATTGTCGTAGAGCATCGCTTTGGTCTTGCGGAAGTCTTTCGACGAGCCGCCTTCGACCATGTATGTGGCCAGCGTCCAAGGGCTGCCGGAGAAGCCGATCAGCGGAACGCGACCGTTGAGCTCGCGACGGATGGTGCTGACCGCATCCATCACGTAACCAAGGTCTTTGTGCGGATCAGGGATAGGCAAAGCTTCAATGTCGGCCAGGGTGCTGACGACTTTCTTGAAGCGCGGGCCTTCACCGGTCTCGAAATACAGGCCCTGGCCCATGGCATCGGGGATGGTGAGGATGTCGGAAAACAGGATCGCCGCGTCCAGTTGCGGGTAGCGGTCGAGCGGTTGCATCGTGACTTCGCAAGCGAATTCCGGATTCATGCACAGGCTCATGAAGTCACCGGCGTGGGCACGGCTGGCGCGGTATTCCGGCAGGTAGCGACCGGCCTGACGCATCATCCACACCGGGGTGACGTCAACGGGTTGCTTGAGCAGGGCGCGCAGGAAACGGTCGTTCTTCAGGGCAGTCATGTCGGCATCCGGAAAAAAAGTGCGGGCATTTTCTCAGAGCGCGACGCAAAAGGCACGGATGCAGGTCAGCCTTTTGTCTATCGGGTCAATTTGTCGCGGTTGAAACCGGCTTTTTGCAACACCACGAAACAACTGTGGGAGCGGGCTTGCTCGCGAAGAGGCCGGCACACTCAACAGAGATGTTGACTGACAGACCGCTTTCGCGAGCAAGCCCGCTCCCACATTTAATCGCATTTCAAGTCTGGTTAAACACCAAGGTAATCGAGGATACCTTCGGCGGCATTACGGCCTTCGAAGATCGCCGTCACCACCAGATCCGAACCGCGCACCATGTCGCCACCCGCAAAGATCTTCGGGTTGCTGGTCTGGTGCTTGTACTGACCTTGCTCGGGCGCAACTACGCGGCCCTGGCTGTCCGTCTGGATTTCGAACTGTTCGAACCACGGCGCCGGGCTCGGACGGAAACCGAAGGCGATGACCACGGCGTCGGCCGGGATGATCTCTTCGGAGCCCGGGATCGGCTCGGGGCTGCGGCGGCCACGGGCGTCCGGTTCGCCGAGACGGGTCTCGACCACCTTCACGCCTTCGACCTTGTCTTCACCGACGATGGCGATCGGCTGGCGGTTATAGAGGAATTTCACGCCCTCTTCCTTGGCGTTCTTCACCTCTTTGCGCGAGCCGGGCATGTTCGCTTCGTCACGACGATAGGCGCAGGTCACCGACTTGGCGCCCTGACGAATCGACGTGCGGTTGCAGTCCATCGCCGTGTCGCCGCCGCCGAGTACCACGACCTTCTTGCCTTTCATGTCGACGAAATCTTCCGGCGACTTTTCAAAGCCCAGGTTGCGGTTGATGTTGGCGATCAGGAAGTCCAGCGCGTCGTAGACGCCCGGCAGATCCTCACCGGCAAAACCGCCCTTCATGTAGGTGTAGGTGCCCATGCCCATGAACACGGCATCGTATTCGGCGAGCAGTTGTTCCATGGTCACGTCTTTGCCGACCTCGGTGTTGAGGCGGAACTCGATGCCCATGCCGGTGAAGACTTCGCGACGATTGCTCAGCACGGTCTTTTCCAGCTTGAACTCGGGGATACCGAAGGTCAGCAGACCACCGATTTCCGGGTTCTTGTCGAACACCACCGGGGTCACACCGCCACGCACCAGCACGTCGGCACAGCCCAGACCTGCCGGGCCTGCGCCGATGATCGCGACACGCTTGCCGGTCGGTTTGACCTTGGACATGTCCGGGCGCCAGCCCATGGCGAACGCGGTGTCGGTGATGTACTTCTCGACCGAACCGATGGTCACCGCGCCAAAACCGTCGTTGAGGGTGCAGGCACCCTCGCACAGACGATCCTGCGGGCACACCCGGCCGCACACTTCCGGCAGGGTGTTGGTCTGGTGCGACAGCTCGGCGGCCTGAAGGATGTTGCCTTCGGCCACCAATTTGAGCCAGTTGGGAATGAAGTTGTGCACCGGGCACTTCCATTCGCAATACGGGTTGCCGCAACCCAGGCAGCGGTGGGCCTGATCGGCCGACTGCTGGGGTTTGAACGGTTCGTAGATCTCGACGAACTCTTTCTTGCGTTGACGCAACAGTTTCTTCTTCGGATCTTTGCGCCCGACATCGATGAACTGGAAGTCGTTATTCAGACGTTCAGCCATTGTTAAAACCTCATCAAACTCTTCAGGCGCATATCACTGCGGGTTGGCACGAGTGCTGGAAAGCAACGATTTCAGGTTGGCGGCCTTCGGCTTGACCAGCCAGAAACGGCGCAAGTAGTCATCGAGGTTCTCGGCGAGTTCACGCCCCCACTCGCTGTCGGTTTCGGCGACGTACTCGTTCAGCACGTTTTGCAGATGGCTGCGATAGGCCTCCATCGCCTCGCCGCTGATCCGCTGGATTTCCACCAGTTCGTGGTTGACCCGGTCAACGAAAGAGTTGTCCTGATCAAGCACGTAGGCGAAACCACCGGTCATGCCAGAACCGAAGTTGTAACCGGTTTTGCCCAAGACGCAGACGAAACCACCGGTCATGTACTCGCAGCAGTGATCGCCAGTGCCTTCCACAACCGTGTGGGCACCTGAGTTACGCACGGCGAAACGCTCACCTGCGGTGCCAGCGGCGAACAGCTTGCCGCCCGTGGCGCCGTACAGGCAGGTGTTGCCGATGATGGCGCTGTTCTGAGTCTGATAGACGCTGCCCTTCGGCGGCACGATGACCAGTTTGCCGCCGGTCATGCCTTTGCCGACGTAGTCGTTGGCATCGCCTTGCAGGTACATGTTCAGACCGCCGGCGTTCCACACGCCGAAGCTCTGACCCGCCGTCCCTTTGAAACGGAAGGTGATCGGCGCCTTGGCCATGCCCTGGTTGCCGTGCTTGCGCGCGATTTCACCGGAGATCCGCGCGCCGATCGAACGGTCGCAGTTGCAGATGTCCAGGTCGAATTCGGCGCCGCTCATGTCATTGATCGCCGACGACGCCATCTCGACCATTTTCTCGGCCAGCAGGCCTTGGTCGAATGGCGGGTTGCGCTCAACGCCGCAGAACT
Source organism: Pseudomonas sp. EA_65y_Pfl2_P78 (assembly GCF_963970495.1). Classification (NCBI taxonomy): domain Bacteria; kingdom Pseudomonadati; phylum Pseudomonadota; class Gammaproteobacteria; order Pseudomonadales; family Pseudomonadaceae; genus Pseudomonas; species Pseudomonas sp. EA_65y_Pfl2_P78. The sequence goes on from NZ_CAXAON010000022.1 coordinate 7,746, forward strand.
GAGGTTTGTCCGCCGGGATGTGATCGCTGCCCAGCAGCGGGGTCAGATCCAGGTGGTTTTGCTTGGCGGTCTGGCCTTCAAGGATTTCCAGCAGATCGGTGCGGCCGATCAGCTCTTCGAGGGAACGCACGCCGAGCTTGGCCAGCCACTCACGGGTTTCTTCGGCGACGTAGGTGAAGAAATTCACCACCATGTCGACGGTGCCGATGTAGTGATCCTTGCGCAGCTTCTCGTTCTGCGTCGCGACGCCGGTGGCGCAGTTGTTCAGGTGGCAGATGCGCAGGTATTTGCAGCCCAGCGCGATCATCGGCGCAGTACCGAAGCCGAAGCTTTCGGCGCCGAGGATGGCAGCCTTGATGACGTCGAGGCCGGTTTTCAGGCCACCGTCGGTCTGCACCCGGACTTTGCCGCGCAGGTCGTTGCCGCGCAGGGTCTGGTGGGTTTCAGCCAGGCCGAGTTCCCACGGTGCGCCAGCGTATTTGATCGAGGTCAGCGGCGAAGCACCGGTGCCACCGTCGTAGCCGGAGATGGTGATCAAGTCCGCGTAGGCCTTGGCCACACCGGCAGCGATGGTGCCGACGCCCGCTTCGGCGACGAGTTTCACCGAAACCAGCGCCTTCGGGTTGACCTGCTTGAGGTCAAAAATCAGCTGCGACAAGTCTTCGATCGAATAAATGTCGTGGTGCGGCGGTGGCGAAATCAGCGTTACACCCGGCACTGCATAGCGCAGCTTGGCGATCAGCCCGTTCACTTTACCGCCCGGCAGTTGCCCGCCCTCGCCCGGCTTGGCGCCTTGGGCGACCTTGATCTGCAGCACTTCGGCGTTGACCAGGTATTCCGGCGTCACGCCGAAACGGCCAGTGGCGACCTGCTTGATTTTCGAACTCTTGATGGTGCCGTAACGCGCCGGGTCTTCACCACCTTCGCCGGAGTTGGAACGCGCACCGAGGCGGTTCATGGCTTCGGCCAGGGCTTCGTGAGCTTCCGGCGACAGGGCGCCCAGCGAGATACCGGCGGAGTCGAAGCGCTTGAGCACCGATTCCAGCGGTTCGATTTCACTGATGTCCAGCGGCGTGTCGAGGGTCTTGACCTTGAACAGGTCGCGAATCATCGACACCGGACGGTTGTCCACCAGCGAGGTGTATTCCTTGAACTTGGCGTAGTCGCCCTGCTGCACGGCGGCTTGCAGGGTGTTGACCACGTCCGGGTTGTAGGCGTGATATTCGCCACCGTGGACGAACTTCAGCAGGCCGCCCTGCTGGATCGGCTTGCGCGGGCTCCAGGCTTCGGTGGCCAGTGCCTTTTGCTCGGCTTCGATGTCGACGAAACGTGCGCCCTTGATGCGGCTCGGCACGCCACGGAAGCTCAGCTCGCACACTTCTTCGGCCAGGCCGATGGCTTCGAACAACTGCGCACCGCGGTACGAAGCGATGGTCGAGATGCCCATCTTCGACAGGATCTTGAGCAGACCTTTGGTGATGCCTTTGCGGTAGTTCTTGAACACCTCGTAGAGGTCGCCCAGTACTTCACCGGTGCGGATCAGGTCGCCCAGCACTTCGTAGGCAAGGAACGGATAGACCGCCGAAGCGCCGAAGCCGATCAGCACGGCGAAGTGATGCGGATCGCGTGCAGTGGCGGTTTCAACCAGGATGTTGGAGTCGCAGCGCAGGCCTTTTTCGGTCAGGCGGTGGTGTACCGCACCGGTGGCCAGCGAGGCGTGAATCGGCAGTTTGCCCGGCGCGATATGGCGGTCGCTCAGGACGATCTGGGTACGACCGGCGCGCGCGGCTTCTTCAGCCTGATCGGCCACATTGCGGATGGCCGCTTCGAGGCCAACGCTTTCGTCGTAGTTGAGGTCGATGATCTGCCGCTCAAAGCCCGGGCGGTCGAGATTCATCAACGAGCGCCACTTGGCCGGGGAAATCACCGGCGAGCTGAGGATCACACGCGAGGCGTGTTCCGGCGACTCCTGGAAGATGTTGCGCTCGGCACCGAGGCAGATTTCCAGCGACATCACGATGGCTTCACGCAGCGGGTCGATCGGCGGGTTGGTGACCTGCGCGAACTGCTGGCGGAAATAGTCGTACGGCGTGCGCACGCGCTGGGACAGCACGGCCATCGGCGTATCGTCGCCCATCGAGCCCACGGCTTCGTAGCCTTGTTCGCCAAGCGGACGCAGGACCTGATCGCGCTCCTCGAACGTGACCTGATACATCTTCATGTATTGCTTGAGCTGATCGACGTCGTAGAAAGCCGAACCGTGATCGTTGTCTTCCATGGTCGCCTGAATGCGCAGGGCATTCTTGCGCAGCCATTGCTTGTACGGATGACGGGATTTCAAGCGGTTGTCGATCGCATCGGTGTCGAGGATCTGCCCGGTTTCAGTGTCCACGGCGAGGATCTGCCCCGGACCGACACGGCCCTTGGCGATCACGTCTTCTGGCTGGTAGTTCCAGACGCCGATTTCCGAAGCAACGGTGATGAAACCGTTGGTGGTGGTGACCCAGCGCGCCGGGCGCAAACCGTTACGGTCAAGCAGGCACACCGCGTAGCGACCATCGGTCATGACCACGCCGGCCGGGCCGTCCCAAGGCTCCATGTGCATCGAGTTGTACTCGTAGAACGCACGCAGATCCGGGTCCATGGTTTCAACGTTCTGCCACGCAGGCGGAATGATCATCCGCACGCCACGGAACAGGTCGATGCCGCCGGTGACCATCAGTTCGAGCATGTTGTCCATGCTCGAGGAGTCGGAACCGACACGGTTGACCAGCGGGCCGAGTTCTTCCAGATCCATCAGATCGTTGGTGAACTTGGTCCGACGGGCCTGCGCCCAGTTACGGTTACCGGTGATCGTGTTGATCTCGCCGTTGTGGGCGAGGAAGCGGAATGGCTGAGCCAGCGGCCATTTCGGCAGGGTGTTGGTGGAGAAACGCTGGTGGAACACGCAGATCGCGGTTTGCAGGCGCTCGTCGCTCAGGTCTGGATAGAACGCGGCCAGGTCGGCCGGCATCATCAGGCCTTTATAAATGATGGTCTTGTGCGAAAAGCTGCAGATGTAGTGGTCGGAGTCGACGGCATTGGCCACCGACGAACGACGGCGGGCGCTGAACAACTTGACCGCCATGTCCTGATCGCTCAGGCCTTCGCCGCCGATGTAGACCTGCTCGATCTGCGGCAGGCGCTCAAGGGCCAGGCGACCAAGGACGCTGGTGTCGATTGGCACTTTGCGCCAGCCGATCAGTTGCAGGCCTTCAGCGAGGATCTCGCGGTTCATGTTCTCGCGAGCGGCTTCGGCCTTGGCCGGATCCTGATTGAAGAAGACCATGCCCACGGCATATTGCTTGGGCAGTTCGACGCTGAAGGCTTCCTGGGCAATCGCACGCAGGAACGCATCGGGCTTTTGAATCAGCAGACCGCAACCGTCACCGGTCTTGCCGTCGGCATTAATCCCACCGCGGTGGGTCATGCAGGTCAGGGCCTCAATGGCCGTTTGCAAAAGGGTATGACTGGGCTCGCCCTGCATATGGGCTATCAGGCCGAAACCGCAGTTATCCTTGAATTCATCTGGTTGGTACAGACCTGCTTTCATAGACACTTTCTCACCAGGCTGCCTCTTTTCGAGGCAAATTTCTTTTCAATTCAACCACTTGCGTTCCGCGCCGAACGTACGCCGGCTTAGCGGGGGCAAAAGGGTGGTCATTGTACACAGCGACACAGAGGCTCACAAATTTGACGACGAAATGTCGCAAATTCATGTCGCATTTGTGAAAGGTTTAAAGCGATCTGCTGTGCTAGTCAAAACTTTTTTAATTTTGACCGCAACGACTCAAAGACTACTGTGACGCAGACACCACAAGGCACGCGACCTGGAAGGACGCGCGCACTCGTAGAAATTTTGAGGTGCTTGGAGAGGCGGCCTGGGTAAGGCCGCCGAATCTTCAGCGAGTTGTTGCCAGTTCCTGTTGGACGCTGGCGACAGTGCGAGGCCAAGGTTTACCAGCCTGAACCTTCGCTGGCAAGGCCTTGATGGCAGAAACAGCCGCGTCACGATTGGCGAAGTTGCCGTAGGTGATCACGTAGAGAGGCTTGCCGTTGAGCATTTTCTTGAAATAACGGTACTCGCCGCCCTGCTCTTTGACGAAGTTTTGTGCGCTCGTCTCGGAGCTGGTGCCGAGGATCTGCACCACGTAGTTGCCCGTCGGTTGCCCGGCGTACCAGCTGCCACCGGCGGCTTTGGCGACAGTAACCGGCTTCTCGACCGGTTTAGCGGCTGCCACTGGCTTGGCAGGCGCTGGAGCCGGTTTGGCTGCTGGCGCTGCCGGAGCAGGCTTTGCAGTGGCGATTTGCGTCGGTGCCGGCGTCGGTGCAGGACCGGCCGGAACACCCGCCGGTGGCGCCGAAGTGGTCACGGTTGGCGGCGTATCGCTGGAGCCTTCCAATGGCACGCCGTCGTCGCCTTCAGTGATACCGCCAGCCGCTTCGGCCAATGGGCCGCGCATGACGGGTTGCGAGTTGCCGACCAGCGGCAACGGCATCGGCTGTGTATTACCGGCGAATTCGACCGCTGGAGCACCGCCATTCGCTGCGCCCTGACCCAATGGCAGTTGAGCCTGCTCATTGGCCGGCGCGCCGGTGGTGGGTGCCTTGCTGCGACCCGGCATCAACCAGGCGGCGGCAACCGCGACCACAACGACGGCAGAAATCGCCAATACGTGTTTCTTCGGCATGTTAAACCCCATACTTGGACGCTTGACCGCAGAGCGGCTGGCAATCATGACTTCGATCAGAGCATCGCGAGCGACCTGGTTGATGTTACCCGGCCAACCCTCGGCGCTTTCGTGAATATCAGAGATCTGATCCGCGGTGAAAAGTTCGACACCCCGGCCTGCACCTTCGAGCCGTTGGTCGAGATACTCGCGGGTCTCTTCTTCGGTGTAAGGCTGCAACTCGATGACGTGGAAGCGTTCTTCCTCGAGCTGCAAAGCCTCGAGTTGAGCGATCAGCGACGATTCACCGAACAGGAATACATGCGGGCGACCTTCCGGCGCGCCGGCACCCAGTGCCATCAGCGCATCGAGGGCCGATTCGTCGAGTTGCTCGGCATCGTCCACCAGCAGATAGACTTCCTGGCCGGTCAGCGCCAGTTGCACCACCTGATCCAGAATCGCAGCGACATCGGCCTGAGCGACGTTCAGCGCCTGCGCCACCTGGCGCAGCACGCCAGCCGCATCACCAGCACCGCGGGCGGAAACCACCACGCTCTGCACAGATTGTTTGTTGGTGCTGGCGACCAGCGCCTGACGCAGCAGGGTCTTGCCGCTGCCTTCCGGGCCGGTGACCACCAGCAGCAACTGGCTGTAACGCGCCAGATGATGCAATTGTCCCAGCACCGGTTTGCGCTGGGCCGGAAAGAACTTGAAGCCCGGCACCCGCGGCGCGAAGGGATCGTGACTTAACTGAAAATGGCCGAGGAACGCCTCGTCGGCATGCAAACTAGTCATCGGAATCTTATTAACCTTTAAGCTGTGCCAAGGCGCGGTAATCCGCTCCCAGCGTGGCCTGTAGAACCTCTTTCGGATAATCGTCGGTCACTACCGCTTCGCCCATCCGGCGCAGCAGCACCAGGCGCAGGCGACCGTCGATCACTTTTTTGTCGATTGCCATGTGTTGAAGAAAATCGGCTTCGGTCATTTCGGCAGGCGGGATCACCGGCAGACCTGCACGCTGGAACAGGCGAATACCGCGATCACGCTCCTGCTCGCTGATCCAGCCCAGACGCGCGGACATCTCCAGCGCCATCACGGTGCCAGCCGCCACCGCCTCACCATGCAGCCAGACACCATAGCCCATGTGGGTCTCGATGGCGTGGCCGAAGGTGTGACCGAGGTTGAGCGTGGCGCGTACGCCGGTTTCCTTCTCATCAGCGCCGACCACCGCAGCTTTGGCTGCGCAGGAGCGCTCGATGGCGTACGTCAGGGCCTTTTGATCCAGTGCGCGCAAGGCGTCTACATTGTCTTCGAGCCAGGTCAGGAACGGCTCGTCGCATATCAGGCCGTACTTGATGACTTCCGCCAGCCCCGCCGACAACTCGCGCTCGGGCAGCGTCTTCAGGGAAGCGGTATCGATCAGCACCACGTTCGGCTGATAGAACGCGCCAACCATGTTCTTGCCCAGCGGATGATTGATACCGGTCTTGCCGCCCACCGACGAATCGACCTGGGACAGCAAAGTGGTGGGAATCTGGATGAAATCGACGCCACGCTGGTAACAGGCCGCGGCGAAACCGGCCATATCGCCGATCACACCGCCACCCAGGGCAATAACGGTCGTGCGGCGGTCATGACGGGCGGTCAGCAGACCGTCGAAGATCAGTTGCAGGGTTTCCCAGTTCTTGAAGGCTTCGCCGTCGGGCAACACCACGGAAATCACCGAGAACTGCGCCAGGCTGCGGGTCAGACGTTCGAGATAGAGCGGCGCAACGGTCTCATTGGAGATGATTGCCACCTGCCGCCCGTGAATATGCGGAGCCAGCAGTTGCGGCTGATCCAACAAACCTTCGCCAATATGAATCGGGTAGCTGCGCTCGCCTAGATCGACCTTGAGTGTCTGCATGTGTCCCCACAGTGAAGATGGAAGCAGGCGTCCTGCCCTGAATTATTGGTTGTCTGCGGCCTATAGCGGGTATGACGCCGCTCGCACGCCATCCGCCACAACCTCGACGGGCTGTGACAGGACGCCGAGGATAGCGCATTTCGGGCGATGCTTTAACGGGGTGGAAGCTGCGCCAGGCGATCGAGAATGTCGAGCACCACCATGCGTGGCGGCCGTTCGTCGGTTTCCACCACCAGATCGGCGATTTCCCGATAAAGAGGATCACGGATCGCGAGCAGGTCTCGCAGGGTTTTCGCCGGATCAGCGGTGCGCAGCAACGGCCGATTGCGATCGCGGGAGGTGCGGCCAACCTGCTGTTCGACAGAGGCGTGCAAATACACCACACGCCCGCCGTCATGGAGGGCCTTGCGGTTGGCATCGCGCATGACTGCGCCACCGCCGGTCGCCAACACCACGCCATCGAATCCGCACAGTTCGGCGATCATCGCCTGCTCACGGTCGCGAAAGCCCGGCTCGCCTTCCTTGTCGAAGATCCACGGGATATTGGCGCCCGTGCGCAGTTCAATTTCCTTGTCGGAATCTTTGAACGGCAGGCGCAGCTCTTTGGCCAGCAACCGGCCGATGGTGCTTTTTCCAGCGCCCATCGGTCCTACAAGAATCAAATTTCGCACAGAATCAACGACTCACAGCAATCGCCTGGTTATTCATGATACGCGGAGTGAGAAATACCAGCAGCTCGGATTTTTTCTCCGAAACCACATCACGCCGGAAAAGGCGGCCAAGATACGGCACATCGCCAAGAAATGGCACCTTATCTACGACCTTGCTTTGAGTATTTGAGAAAACGCCCCCAATCACGATGGTTTCGCCGTCATTGACCAGCACCTTGGCGTTGACCTCGTTCTTTTTGATCGGCGGGACATCCTGCACTTTGTTCAGGTAGTCCGGTTCGTCCTTGGTGACCTTGACCTCCATGATGATGCGGTTGTCTGGCGTGATCTGTGGCGTCACCTCCAGCGACAGCGAAGCCTCCTTGAACGACACCGAGGTGGCGCCGCTGGAGCTGGCTTCCTGGTAGGGAATCTCGGTGCCTTTGAGGATCTTGGCGGTTTCCTTGTCGGAGGTGACGACTTTCGGTTGCGAGACGATTTCGCCGTTGCCGGTTTTTTCCATGGCCGTCAGCTCGAGATCGAGCAACACGTTGTCAGTGATAAAAGCGATACCAATCCCGGACGTGTTGTTGACGGTGCCCATGTCGACGAACGGCGAGTTGGTGCTGGTGCTGCCCGGCGTTCCGATGGTGGTGGAAGAACCGTTGCTCACACCAGACGTGTTCCAGTTGCCCTTGTTCTGGATGGAGCCGCCCCAGCGCACGCCCAGGCTTTTGTCGTAATCGACGTTGGCCTCAACGATTCGCGCCTCGATCATCACTTGGCGCACCGGAATATCCAATTGCGCCACGATCCGCCGCAGCTCATCAAGACGATCCTGAGTCTGGTAGGCAATGATGTTATTGGTGCGTTCATCGACGGTGATCGAACCGCGCTCGTCGATTTTCGCCTCGGCGCTGGTCACCGACTGGAACAGCTTGGCGATGTCCGCGGCCTTGGCGTAATTCACCTGCAGCAGTTCACGGCGCAACGGTGCCAATTCAGCGATCTGCCTCTGCGATTCCAGCTCCTGGCGCTCACGGGCGGCGATCTCATCGGCCGGCGCCACCAGCAGCACATTGCCGATCTTGCGTTTATCCAGCCCTTTGGTTTTCAACACCAGATCCAGTGCCTGGTCCCACGGCACATTTTGCAGGCGCAAGGTGATGCCGCCCTGCACCGTATCGCTGGCCACGAGGTTGAGGTTGGTGAAATCAGCGATCAGTTGCAGCACCGAACGTACATCGATGTCCTGAAAATTCAGCGAGAGTTTTTCGCCGGTGTAGGCCTGACGGTCAGCGTTGCGTTTTTGCAGGTCGTCCATCGTCATCGGACGAATGCTGACGGTCAGCTTGTTGTCGGTCTGGAATGTGGAGTAATCGAAAGTGCCGCTGGGCTCGATGGTGATGATTGCACGATTGCCGGTCGCGGCAGCATTGACGAACTGCACAGGCGTGGCGAAATCCTTGACGTCGAGGCGCACCCGCAACTTGTCGGGCAACTGGGTGCGCGCGAAGCTGAGGATGACTTTGCCATCATGTTCCTGGATATCCGGGGCGATGGTCGGGTCAGACAGGTCGATGACCACGTTGCCCTCGCCTGCGGTACCGCGCTGAAAATCAACGCCGCGAATGGCTCGGGCCTTGGCGACGAACGCCGTGGCGGGAGGCGCCGCCGTGGTCACGCGCGGCGCTGCAACAGCGGCGGAACGCGGCGTGGCCGCTGGAGCCCCCTGACCTACCACCACGAACAGATTCTTACCCTCGACCCGCGTGCTGTAAGGCGCAAGCTGCGTCAGGCTGACGATCAGGCGGGTGCGATCCTTGGCTTCAACCACCGTGGCCGTGCGCGCATTGCCGCGGCCCAGATCGAGATTCTTTTTGGCCAAATGACTGGCTACACCGGGCAAATCCAGGGCAATCCGCGCCGGGGATTCGGTGGTGTAGCCCTTGGGTTGCGGTGGAGGGCCGTCGAACGACAGCTTCAGTTCGACGCGATCACCCGGCAATGCCGCCACGTCCAGCGTCTTCAGATTGGCCGCGATTACCATCGGCGACATCAGCGCTATCCATAGCGAAAAACCGAGGGTGGAGAAAATCCTGTTCATTATTCGACTTCCACTAAGAGTGCTCTTTCAAAGGAATGGTGCGTGGACGCTCCAGCCAGGCGCCTTCGCCGTCGGGCACGATTTCAATGACATCGACCTGAGTGGCGCTGATGGCAACGATGCGCCCGTCGTTGCGCCCCAGGTAGTCGCCGACCTTCAACCGATGCACCCCGCCCGCCCCGCGCAATAGCGCAAAGGAGCGGTTGGCATTGGAAATCGTGCCGACCATTTCAAACTGCTCGATGTTGAAGCCTTCGAGGTATTGCCTGACCCGGTTCGGGTCAGGTTTGACGTTGCGCGAACCGTGCTTCTGCCCGGCCAGATCGACACGCACCTGACGTGAGAACGGACTACGCAGATTGGCGGCGCTATACGTGAATTTCGGGTAAGTGTGGAATGTCGGCGTGGGTTCAATCTTGCCCGCCGGGCGCAGACGCACTTCATTCATATAGGCGTCGAGGTCACTGAAACCTTCGCTGCCGCCACACCCGCTCAATGCCAGCAGCGCCGCCGACAGCGCGAGATAACGAGTCAGGGTCATTTCTGCAGCCCCTTGTCGTTATAGCGGTAAGTCTTGGCGAGAATGCTCATGCGCAGCTTCGGCCCGCCTTCCTTATTGGCCGGTGCCAGTTCGAAATCATGCAGCGTGACAATGCGCGGCAACCCGGCCACTCCGCTGACGAAAGTGGCAAGATCGTGATAGGAGCCGGTGACGGTAATCTGGATCGGCAGTTCGATGTAGAACGGCTGAGTCACTTCCGGCAGCAGTTTGATCTCCTCGAACTCCAGGCCGCTACCCAATCCCGTGCGGGTGATGTCTTCCAGTAAACCCGGCACCTCAGTGTCGCTCGGCAATTGCCGCAACAACACGCCGAAGGAGTTTTCCATTTCCTTCATCTGCTGGGTGTACAACTCGAGATTGGCCGACAGGTGCGCCTTGCTGGCGAACTGCTCCTTGAGCGCGGCCTCCTCCAGGCGCCTGGCCTCGAGTTGGTTTTCCATGTCGCTGATGAAAAAGTTATAGCCAAACGCCAATACCAGAACCATCACCAGCGCGCCGGCGATGGCCTTCACCGCGGCCGGCCAGGAACCGATGTTGCTGGTGTCCAGATCGTTGAAATCGACGTTGCGCAGACTCTCCAGCCATTCGGACGGCTTCATTGCTCGTCCTCCAGCGTCATGGGCTGGGTCTGACGAACAGTCAATTGAAAGACGTTGGCCTGCTCCACCTGGTCGGCTGAAGCGGCCTTCACTTCGTTCAGACTCGGCGCTTCGAACCAGTCGGACGCCTCCAGATTGCGCATCAACTCGGAAACACGATTGTTCGACTCCGCCGCCCCACTGATCGACAGGGTTTTACCAGCCATTTTCACGTCAGTGAAATACACGCCATCGGGCAAAGTGCGCGCCAGTTGATCGAAAATCCGCCCGATGACCTGCCGGTTGCCCTGCAGGTCCTGGATAATGTTCATGCGCTCGAGCAATTGTTGGCGATGAGCCTTAAGCTCGCTGATTTGTTTGATCCGCTCGTCGACTACAGCAATCTGTTTGCCAATGTAGTCGTTACGGGCCGCTTGCCGGGCGATGGCCGTATTGATGATCTGATCGGCGATAAACACTGCGCCCACAGAGCCGACCAACACGCCCGTCAGCACCAGCAGGAAGCGTTTGCGCTGTGCTTCGCGGCGCTCCTCACGCCAGGGTAAAAGGTTGATCCGCGCCATCAGTCGAAACTCCTGAGCGCGAGCCCGCAGGCAATCATCAGGGCCGGCGCGTCACTGGCCAGGGCCCCGGCGTTGACCTTGCTGCTCAAGGCCATGTCGGAAAAAGAATTGGCCACCTGAGTCGGCGTATCGAGGCGCTGCTCGATCAATCTATCCAGACCCGACACCGATGCGGTGCCGCCGGCCAGCAGAATGTGATCGACCGCGTTGTACTGCCCTGAGGCGAAGAAGAACTGCAACGAACGCGAAACCTGCTGCACCAGCGCTTCACGAAATGGCTGCAACACCTCGCTGACATAGTCGTCGGGAAGGCCACCCTGTTTCTTCGCCAGCCCCGCCTGCTCGACGGTCAGGCCATAGCGACGCTGGATTTCTTCGGTCAGTTGACGACCGCCGAACAGTTGCTCTCGGGTGTAGATGATCTTGCCGTTGTACAGAACGCTGAGGGTGGTCATGGTTGCGCCGATGTCGACCACCGCCACGGTCAGGCGCTCCTGGGAGGCCGCCAGTTGCGTCGCGAGCAGGCCGAACGAGCGTTCCAGCGCATACGCCTCGACGTCCACCACGCGAGCCGTCAGCCCGGCGAGCGCGAGGGCTGCTTCACGGACTTCGACGTTCTCCTTTCGGCAGGCAGCGAGCAACACGTTGACTCGCTCGGGGTTGCGCGGCGACACGCCCTGGACTTCAAAGTCGATAGCAACCTCGTCCAGCGGATAGGGTATGTATTGGTCAGCTTCGATCTTGAGCTGGTTTTCCAGCTCGTCGTCTGACAGTCCGGCGTCCATTTCGATGATTTTGGTGATGACCGCGGAACCGGCCACCGCCACCGCCACGCTCCTGTTGCTGGTGCGCGCCTTGACCAGCACCCGGCTCAGCGCCTGGCCGACACCTTCGAGCTCGGCGATGTTTTTCTCGACCACAGCGTTAGCTGGCAACGGCTCCACCGCGTATGCCTCGACCCGGTAGCGGTCACCCTGACGGCTCAACTCCAGCAGCTTCACCGACGTGGAACTGATGTCGATCCCCAGTAACGTATTGGCCTTTTTATTGAAGAGTCCCAGCACTACCAATTCCCTATGACTTTCCGTGAGTTACGGACTCTGTAATACGCATTGCGTTCCTTCGCCCCGTCTTGACAGAAGCGCCAATGACGCCTCCGGCAGAAAAGTGCTTATAATGCCCAGCGATTTTTTCCGCTTTTTACTGCCAGCGCGGGCCGTTCTGTGTATAGCCGGAACCCCGTCGCCAAATTCATTCTTTGCCCTGGATGTCCAAAAGCCTTGATTCGTCTGCTGAAATTTTTCGGTTGGTCCATCGTCGCCGTTTTCTGCGGACTGCTATTAGGTCTCAGCGGCGCGTATCTTTACCTTAGTCCGGGTTTGCCATCTGTGGAGGCGCTGAGAAGCATTCAGTTGCAGATTCCACTGCGGGTCTACAGCAGCGACAACAAGTTGATCGCAGAATTTGGCGAAATGCGCCGGACTCCGATCCGTTTCGCCGACATTCCCCCCAATTTCATTAATGCATTACTAAGTGCTGAAGACGACAATTTCGCCAATCACTACGGTGTCGATCCGAGCAGCCTGATGCGCGCCGCGACGCAATTGGTCAAAAGCGGCCACATTCAGTCCGGCGGCAGCACCATCACCATGCAGGTGGCGAAGAACTTCTTCCTGAGCAGCGAACGCAGCTTCTCGCGCAAAACCACCGAGATCTTGCTGGCCCTGCAAATCGAACGACAGCTGACCAAGGACGAGATTCTTGAGCTGTATGTGAACAAGATCTATCTGGGCAACCGCGCCTACGGCATCGAGGCGGCGGCGCAGGTGTATTACGGCAAGTCGATCCGCGACATCAGCCTGGCGCAAATGGCAATGATCGCCGGCCTGCCAAAAGCCCCGTCGCGCTTCAACCCGCTGGCGAACCCGGTGCGCAGCAAAGAACGCCGCGACTGGATCCTGGGGCGCATGTACAAACTCGGCAAGATCAGCGAGGCGGACTACACCGCCGCGGTCAACGAACCGCTGAACGCCAGCTATCACGTACCGACGCCAGAAGTGAACGCGCCGTACATCGCCGAAATGGCCCGCGCCGAAATGGTCGGTCGCTATGGGAGCGACGCCTACACCGAAGGCTTCCGCGTCACCACCACGGTGCCAAGCAACCTGCAGGAAATGGCCAACACTGCGCTGCACGAAGGTTTGATGACCTACGACCAGCGTCACGGCTATCGCGGCCCTGAATCGCGCTTGCCGGGCAAAACCCGCGAAGCCTGGGCCAACGAATTGACCAAACAGCGCACCATCAGCAGCCTGGAACCGGCGATCGTCACCCAGGTCGACAAGAACGGCCTGCAAGTGCTGACCCGTACCGGTGAAGAACATGTCGCCTGGGACACCATGAAATGGGCGCGGCCGTTCCTCAACACCAACAGCATGGGCGCCACCCCGCGTCAGCCGTCGGATGTCGCGCAGGTCGGCGACCTGGTGCGAGTACAGCGCCAGAAGGACAATTCGCTGAAATTCAGCCAGATTCCGCAAGCGCAAGGTGCGCTGGTGTCGCTGGATCCTCAGAACGGTGCGATTCGCTCCCTGGTCGGCGGTTTTGCCTTTGAGCAGAGCAACTACAACCGCGCCATGCAGGCCAAGCGTCAGCCGGGGTCGAGCTTCAAGCCGTTCGTCTACAGTGCTGCGCTGGATAACGGCTACACCGCCGCCAGCCTGGTGAACGACGCACCGATCGTTTTCGTCGACGAATACATGGACAAGGTCTGGCGACCAAAGAACGACAACAACACGTTCCTGGGTCCGATCCGTCTGCGCGAGGGGCTGTACAAGTCACGCAACCTCGTGTCGATCCGTTTGCTGCAGGCGATGGGCGTCGGCAAGACCATCGACTACATCACCCGCTTCGGCTTCAACAAGCAGGATCTGCCGCCCAACCTGTCTCTGGCGCTGGGCACCGCGACCCTGACGCCAATGGAGATCGCTACCGGTTGGAGCACGTTCGCCAACGGCGGCTACAAGATCACTCCGTATCTCATCGACAAGATTGAAAGCCGCAATGGCGACACGCTGTTCGTCGCCAACCCGCCAACCGTGCCGCAGGGCGGCTCGGCCACGGACGGCATCGCGGCGCCAGCCACTCAACCGCTCACCGTCGACACGGCGCCGGTTCCGGGCGAATCCGCAGACAACACAGCAGCACCACAAGTGCCGGCAGTGGCCGAGCGGATCGTCGATGGTCGCACTACTTACATCCTCAACAGCATGTTGCAGGACGTGATCAAGCTCGGCACCGGCCGTCGCGCACTGGCCATGGGTCGCAGCGACATCGCCGGTAAAACCGGTACGACCAACGAATCGAAAGATGCCTGGTTCTCTGGCTACAACGCCGATTACGTGACCACGGTCTGGACAGGCTTCGATCAGCCGGAAAGCCTAGGCCGCCGTGAATTCGGCGGCACGGTGGCGCTACCGATCTGGATGAACTACATGTCGGCTGCGCTGAAGGACAAGCCGCCACACGTGCAGCCTGAGCCGGAAGGCATCCTAAGCCTGCGGGTTGATCCGGTCAGCGGCCGTGCGGCAACACCGAGCACGCCGGGCGCCTACTTCGAGCTGTTCAAGGCCGAAGACACGCCGCCATCGGTGAATGAACTGGGTAACGGCACCGCACCGGGCAGTCCGTTGCCAGCGGATGAACAGGCGCCAATCGATTTGTTCTGATCCTGAACCGCCGACAAGCCCCGCCTTCGAGAGAAGTGCGGGGCTTTTTTGTGCCTTCAGGATTTGCAGTGGATGAACCGCCTTCTTCACAGGTAAAACCGCTCGCGCACCCACTATGCGAGCCCCCCCTGCGGCAGCGGGCTTGCGCGCGAGGAGACATCAGAAACAAAAAAGCCCCGACTCTTGCGAGTCGGGGCTTTCGCTTGAAGCGCTACAACGACTTAGCCGTTGAACACATCATCGACACTTTTCAGCGGGTAGTTCTTCGGATACGGCAGGGTTGCCACACCGGTCTCGATGGCGGCTTTGGCCACGGCATCGGAGATCAGGGTGATCAGGCGCTGGTCCATTGGCTTCGGAATGATGTACTCACGACCGAATTCCAGCGGGGCACCACCGTAGGCATCGCACACGTCCTGAGGGACTGGCAGTTTGGCCAGTTCACGCAGGGCGTTGGCAGCAGCCACTTTCATTTCTTCGTTGATGCGCTTGGCGCGAACGTCCAGGGCACCACGGAAGATGAACGGGAAACCCAGTACGTTGTTGACCTGGTTCGGGTAGTCCGAACGGCCGGTGGCCATGATCACGTCGTTACGGGTGGCGTGCGCCAGTTCCGGGGAGATTTCCGGATCCGGGTTCGAGCACGCGAACACGATCGGGTTGGCCGCCATCGACAGCAGGCCTTCCGCGCTCAGCAGGTTCGGGCCGGACAGACCAACGAACACATCAGCGCCTTTCAGAGCGTCAGCCAGGGTGCGCTTCTCGGTGGCGTGGGCGAACACGGCTTTGTACTGGTTCAGGTCGTCACGGCCGGAGTGAATCACGCCAGTACGGTCAACCATGAAGATGTTTTCGATGCTTGCGCCCATGCTCACCAGCAACTTCATGCAGGAGATGGCAGCAGCACCAGCGCCCAGGCAGACGATCTTGGCGTCAGCCAGGGTTTTGCCAGCGATTTCCAGGGCGTTGATCATGCCTGCAGCGGTCACGATTGCAGTGCCGTGCTGGTCATCGTGGAACACTGGAATGTCGCACTGCTCGATCAGAGCGCGTTCGATCTCAAAGCACTCGGGTGCCTTGATGTCTTCCAGGTTGATGCCACCGAAGGTGATGGAAATGCGCTTGACGGTGTCGATGAAGGCTTGCGGGCTTTCGGAGTCGACTTCGATGTCGAAAACGTCGATGCCAGCGAAGCGCTTGAACAGTACGCCTTTACCTTCCATTACAGGCTTGGAAGCCAATGGGCCGAGGTTGCCCAGGCCGAGAATCGCGGTGCCATCGGAAATGACTGCAACCAGGTTGCCCTTGCCGGTGTACTTGTAGGCCAGTTCAGGATCGCGAGCGATCTCACGCACTGGTTCAGCTACGCCGGGGCTGTAGGCCAGCGACAGGTCGCGGGCGGTAGCAGTGGCCTTGGTGAGCTCGACACTCAGCTTCCCCGGACGAGGATTGGCATGATATTCGAGAGCGGCAGTTTTCAGATCAGACATTTTGGCATTCCGCTTTTTTACTGTTGGACAGACTGGTCAGCGAGGATACGCGCCTCGCAAAGTCCCCACAAGACTGAGCAGTCACCCCTGTCAAGCGCCCAGCCCTACGACTTTGGGCCAAGAGCCACGGCGGGCAAGGGCTTGACTGTTCACAATCAACAGGAAAAATGTCTACAAGTTTACTCAGCGAGCGCGTTGAAACATCGACGGATCGGTCAGTGGCAGTAGCCAACGCGGCTGACCCGGTTGCAACCCACCGCGACGCGAACGATCAACCACCCAGCCACGAGCCTCGATTTGCTTGCCCTTCAGCGCTTGCAGGCGAGCGTTGTCAAATTGTCCGACCAGATTGGGTGCAACGCGCAATACAAGTGCGCCCTGCAACTCGATCCAGATTCCACCTCGATTGCGTTGCACCTTGCTCACACGACCACTGACCACCGCGAAACCCGAGCGCTGGATCTGCTCCGCTTTCAGTACAGGTGATTGCCGCCAGAGACCTCGCCCAGCCTGTCGCGCGCTGCGCTCGGCGGCTTGCTGACAGGCCACCAAATCGACATTCGGTGCTACGGCGACCTGAAAACCGAGGCCGTCGGCGAGCATTTGCGCTTCAAGATTGGCGCCGCTGACGCTATAGAGGTGGGCGAGCGTACGACCGTAATGGTCTTTCGCTTGCTTACCGGGGAGCAAACCGACACGTCCGCCACTGGCAGCCACCAACGCTTCGAGGCGTTTGCGTGCCGCCACGGCTAACGGTTCGTCGCTGCGACCCTGCCTGCCCAGTTCAGGCGTGTTGAGACCAATCATGCGTACG
This sequence comes from Pseudomonas sp. EA_65y_Pfl2_P78, assembly GCF_963970495.1. NCBI lineage: Bacteria > Pseudomonadati > Pseudomonadota > Gammaproteobacteria > Pseudomonadales > Pseudomonadaceae > Pseudomonas > Pseudomonas sp. EA_65y_Pfl2_P78. The sequence continues at coordinate 24,874 of NZ_CAXAON010000022.1, forward strand.
CTGCGCCCGTCGCTCAGGCGCAAGGTGTCGCCATCGACCACGCGCTGCACTGCCACGGTAGTCAGCCCCGAGGGCACAGGACAGAAGGCTTGCGCTGCGGACAGCCAAATCGCGGACACAAAAAAGGCGCCCGCGAGGGACGCCTTTTTCAGCAGTGAGGAACAGCCCACCGGGCTCTTCAACCTTACTCTGCAGCAGCAGGTTTCTTGCCGAAAGCACCGAAACGGTCGGCGAAGCGCTGAACGCGGCCGCCAGTGTCCAGAGTCTTTTGCTTACCGGTGTAGAACGGGTGGCATTCGTTGCAAACGTCGATCGCCAGGGCTTTGCCGAAGGTCGAACGAGTTTCGAATTTGTTGCCGCAGCTGCAGGTAACAGCGATTTCTGGGTAGTTCGGGTGGATATCAGCTTTCATGGTGTCTTCCTCAGCTAGCGTGCCGCCATCCAACACTATTGTTGAATACCGCACGTAATTAGGCCGCGGATTCTACCAGACAATGTCAATCGTGCAAGCTGTCCCTTAGACCGACCGTCTGCTAGGCTCCCGGCCTCGAACACATTCTCCTGTGGGAGCGGGCTTGCTCGCGAATGCGGCGTCTCACCCAACATTACGGTGCCTGACACACCGCATTCGCGAGCACGCCCGCTGCCACAATTGATCTGCGCTCGCCCTTCTTTTGTGTTGATAGAGACCCCCGCGTGCCCGACGCCATTCTGCGCCTCGCCCTGCCTTCACCCTTGCGCCGCCTGTTCGACTATCGAGCCCCGGCCGGCGTGCTGCGCGCCCAGTTACAACCAGGCATGCGTCTGCGGGTGCCGTTCGGCCGGCGGGAGATGATCGGGATTCTGGTCGAGGTCACTGACACCAGCGAAGTGCCGGTGGAAAAGCTCAAACCGGCACTGGCCCTGCTCGATACCACGCCGCCACTGCCACCGGCGCTGTTCAAGCTGTGCCTGTGGACGTCGCAGTATTATCAGCACAGCCTTGGCGACACTCTGAGCTGGGCGTTGCCGGTGCTGTTGCGTCAGGGCGAACTGGCCGAAGCGCGACAGGAACGCTTCTGGTCGATCACCCCCGGCGCCAGCCTCGATGATCCGCGTGTCGCACGCGCCCCGCGCCAACGTGAGGCACTGGCCACCCTGGCCCAACACCCGCACGGCGTTGCCCATCAGTTGCTGAGCAAGCTGATGCTGAGCAAGGACAGCCTCGATTTGTTGCTGGCCAAGAATCTGGTGCAAGTCGACATCCGCCGGCATGCACCCGGTGCACGCCACGAGCACTGGCTCGCGCAGCCGGAATTACCGCTCAACACTGAGCAACGCGCCGCATATGAAGCGATTCGCGCAGGCTTTGACAGTTATCACGCGTTTCTGCTGGCCGGTGTCACCGGCAGCGGCAAGACCGAAGTCTATTTGCAACTGATCCGCGAGACCCTCGAGGCCGGCAAGCAGGCGCTGGTGCTGATCCCGGAGATCAACCTCGGCCCGCAGACCCTGGCGCGGTTCGAGCAGCGCTTCAATGCGCGCATCGCCCTGCTGCACTCGGCGGTCAATGACCGCGAGCGCCTCGACGCCTGGCTTGCCGCCCGCGATGGCGAGGCCGACATTATTATCGGCACCCGTTCGGCGCTGTTCACCCCGATGAAAAACCCGGGCCTGATCATCATCGACGAGGAGCATGACGGTTCTTATAAACAGCAGGAAGGCCTGCGCTATCACGCCCGCGACCTGGCACTGGTGCGCGCGCGGCAGGAAAACATTCCGATCGTCCTGGGTTCGGCCACGCCTTCGCTGGAAAGTCTGCACAACGCCTACACCGGTCGGTACGGCCTCCTGCGACTGAATGAGCGCGCCGGCGGTGCCAAGCAACCACGCTTCCTGCGCCTGGATGTAAAAAGTCGTCCGCTGGACAGCGGCATTTCCGGCCCGATGCAGCAAGCCATCGGCCAGACGCTCGCCAACGGCCAACAGGTATTGGTGTTCCTCAACCGTCGAGGTTTTGCGCCGACGCTGCTCTGTCACGATTGCGGCTGGATGTCCGAGTGTTCGCGCTGCGACGCGCGGATGACCGTGCACCAGCGTCACGGCGAACTGCGCTGCCACCATTGCGGTTACGTCGAACGCGTGCCGCGCCAGTGCCCCAAGTGCAACAAGGTTGATCTGCGCCCGGTCGGCGCCGGTACCGAGCGTGCCGAAGAACGGCTGGCGATTCTGTTCCCCGATTACCCGGTGCTGCGCGTTGACCGCGACAGCACTTCGCGCAAGGACGCGATGAATCAGTTGTTCGCGACGATTCAGAAGGGCCAGCCGTGCATTCTGGTCGGCACGCAGATGCTGGCCAAGGGGCACCACTTTCCGCGAGTAACGCTGGTGTCGATCCTCGATGCCGACGGCGGGCTGTTCTCCGGCGACTTCCGCGCCAGCGAGCGAATGGCGCAGTTGATCGTTCAGGTTGCCGGGCGTGCCGGACGAGCGGAAGAGCCGGGCAAAGTGATCATTCAGACGCACTTGGCCGACCATCCTTTATTAGTGCAACTGACCGAGCAGGGTTACTTCGCGTTCGCCGAACAGGCGTTGAGCGAGCGCCGCGCCGCCGGCCTACCGCCGTTTTCACATCTGGCGCTGTTGCGCGCCGAAGCGCACAAGCCGGGGCAGGCCGAAGGCTTTCTCGATGAGGCATGCAGCGAGGCCGAACGTTTGTTGGCTGAGCAGAATCTGAGCGGGATCGAATTGCTCGGGCCGGTGCCGGCACCGATGGAACGGCGGGCGGGGCGCTACCGTGCGCAACTGCTTTTACAGGCGACAGCACGGGGGCCACTGCATCGGTTGCTCGCCACTTGGTTGCTGGTGCTGGAACAGATGCCGAGTGGGCGGGCGGTGCGCTGGTCGCTGGATGTCGATCCCGTGGATCTGTATTGACCTGAAGATCGCCTTCGCGAGCAGGCTCCCACATTGGACCTGCGGCGTTCATACATTATGTGTCTGGCACCGATCCCTTGCGGGAGCGGGCTTGCTCGCGAAAAGGCCCGAATTGTCACCACATATCCATAAGCTGCCTGCTAAGGTTGGCAAGCCCGTCTTCGCAACGGATAATGCCCAGTTTTTCCACCCGCGCATCGATGCGCCGCCGCGCTTGCGGTCGAAAGAGAAGACCATGAAAGACACCATTCGCCAGCTGATCCAACAAGCCCTCACCCAACTCGTCAACGAAGGTGTGTTGCCTGAAGGCCTGACGCCGGCGATCCAGGTGGAGAACGCCCGCGACAAGACCCACGGCGACTTCGCCAGCAACATCGCCATGATGCTGGCCAAGCCTGCGGGTATGAAGCCGCGCGATCTGGCGGAAAAAATCATTGCCGCACTGCCGGCCGACGAGAACGTCACCAAAGCGGAAATCGCCGGCCCCGGCTTCATCAACTTCTTCCAGAACACTCAGGCCCTGGCCAACCGCCTCGACGCTGCCCTGGCTGACGCCCATGTTGGCGTGCGCAAGGCCGGCCCGGCGCAGCGCACCGTGGTCGACCTGTCGGCACCGAATCTGGCCAAAGAGATGCACGTCGGCCACTTGCGCTCGACCATCATCGGTGACGGCGTGGCCCGTGTACTGGAATTCCTCGGCGACGAAGTGATCCGCCAGAACCACGTCGGCGACTGGGGCACCCAGTTCGGCATGCTGATGGCGTATCTGCAGGAAAACCCGATCACCAGCGATGAGCTGTCGGATCTGGAAAACTTCTACCGCGCCGCCAAGCAGCGTTTCGACGAGTCCGAAGCGTTCGCCGACCGTGCCCGTGGCCTGGTGGTCAAGCTGCAGGCCGGCGATGCCGAGTGCCTGGCGCTGTGGACCAGGTTCAAGGACATCTCGCTGTCGCACTGCCAGAAGATCTACGAACTGCTCAACGTCAAGCTGACCATGGCCGACGTGATGGGCGAAAGCGCCTACAACGACGACCTGATCAACGTTGTAAACGACCTGAAAGCCGCCGGCATGCTGGTCGAGAGTAACGGCGCCCAGTGCGTATTCCTCGACGAGTTCAAGAACGCCGACGGCGACCCGCTGCCGGTGATCATCGTCAAGGCTGACGGCGGTTACCTGTACGCCACCACTGACCTGGCAGCCGTGCGCTACCGCAGTGGCAAATTGAAGGCTGATCGCGCGCTGTACTTCGTCGACCAGCGTCAGGCCCTGCACTTCCAGCAAGTGTTCGCCGTGGCGCGCAAGGCCGGTTTCGTGACCCATCCGATGGAAATGGAGCACATGGGCTTCGGCACCATGAACGGCGCCGACGGCCGTCCGTTCAAGACCCGTGACGGCGGCACCGTGAAGCTGATCGACTTGCTCACCGAAGCGCAGGAACGTGCCTACAGCCTGGTGAAAGAGAAGAACCCGACGCTGGCCGAAGACGAGTTGCGCAATATCGCCAAAGTCGTTGGCATCGGCGCGGTGAAATACGCCGACCTGTCCAAGCACCGCACCAGCGACTACAGCTTCAACTTCGACCTGATGCTCAACTTCGAAGGCAATACCGCGCCATACCTGCTGTACGCCTACACCCGCGTGGCCGGTGTGTTCCGCAAACTGGGCAAGGACTTCAGCGAAGTCGACGGTCAGATCGTTCTCGAAGCCGAGCACGAACTTGAGCTGGCGGCGAAACTGGCGCAGTTCGGCGAAGTGCTGAATAACGTGTCCGACAAAGGCACGCCGCACATCCTCTGCACTTATCTGTACGACGTTGCCGGTCTGTTCTCCAGCTTCTACGAGAACTGCCCGATCCTCGCCGCCGAGACGCCAGCACAGATGCAGAGCCGTCTGCGTCTGGCCGCGCTGACCGGTCGCACCCTCAAGCAAGGCCTGGAGCTGTTGGGTCTGGAAACTCTGGAGCGTATGTAAGTTGGCTGCCAAGAAAAAACCTGCACCCAAGCGTGGCGCCAGCCGTTACCAAGCTCCTGCGAAGCAACCGATTCCGGGTTGGCTGTGGATGGCCATCGGCCTGACGGTCGGTGCGTTCATCGTGTTCCTGATGAAACTGGAACCGGGCAAGGGCAGCGACACGGTCAAGCGTGAGAAGGTCGAACAACAGCAGCAGAGAGCGTCGAAAATCGCCGAGGCCAACAAGACCCCGCCGAGCCCGACGCAGCCCGTGAAGCCGAAGTACGACTTCTACACCCTGCTGCCGGAATCGGAAGTGATCGTACCGCCGGACGCCGTGCCGGAGAAAACCCTGCCGACGCCACAAGTGCCGACCACGCCGGTCACCCCGGCGGAAGCGGCGAAAATCGACACGGCACGGGCTCAAGCTGCGCTGTCGGGCATTACCCCGCCGCCCGCGCCACCGGTGGCGAAAGCGGCGCCGGTGACCAAGTTCTTCCTGCAGGCCGGTTCGTTCCGTAAAGAGACCGATGCGGACAAGGTGCGCGCGCAGATCATTCTGCTGGGTCAGTCGGTGGCCGTTGAGTCCGGCACGGTGAAGGATGAAACCTGGTACCGCGTATTGGTCGGTCCGTTCAGCAACCGCGAACAACTGACCACGGCCCAGAAACAACTGGCTGGCGCTGGTTTTAGCAACCTGTTGTTACAACAACGCCAGAATCGCTGATCCCATCAGCGGTACCGCGTCATCACTCTTCGCGAGCAAGCCCGCTTCCACAGGATCTGCGCTAACCCTGTGGGAGCGGGCTTGCTCGCGAAGGCGTCATGGCTGACACCCCGTCATCCTGACACACCCTCGCCGTTCGTCCCCCTGCGCCCTCCCCGGTTGAAATCCGCTTCACCACCCCCATATGAATGGGCATAAGGCATTTTCGCCCCGCAGTGTGGAGACTCTTCCCTTGACCACCATCGTTTCAGTCCGCCGCCACGGCAAAGTCGTCATGGGCGGCGACGGCCAGGTTTCTCTCGGCAACACCGTGATGAAAGGCAACGCGAAGAAAGTCCGTCGCCTTTACCACGGCCAGGTCATCGCCGGTTTTGCCGGTGCCACCGCTGACGCCTTTACCCTCTTCGAACGCTTCGAAGGCCAGCTTGAGAAACATCAGGGCCACCTGATCCGCGCCGCCGTCGAACTCGCCAAAGAATGGCGCACCGACCGCTCCCTCAGCCGCCTCGAAGCCATGCTCGCGGTCGCCAACAAAGATGCCTCGTTGATCATCACCGGCAACGGTGACGTGGTCGAACCTGAGAATGGTCTCATCGCCATGGGTTCCGGTGGCGGTTACGCCCAGGCTGCGGCCAGCGCGCTGCTGAAAAAGACCGACCTGTCGGCCCGTGAAATCGTCGAAACCGCTTTGGGTATCGCCGCCGACATCTGTGTATTCACCAACCACACTCAGACCATTGAGGAGCAGGATCTCGCTGAAGAAGCCTGATACGGCCCCTGTGCCACGGCTTTTTTTGCTTGAGGACCGCCAATTATTATGTCCATGACTCCCCGCGAAATCGTCCACGAACTCAACCGCCACATCATCGGCCAGGACGATGCCAAGCGCGCCGTCGCGATTGCCCTGCGCAACCGCTGGCGCCGGATGCAGTTGCCTGAAGAGCTGCGTGTTGAAGTGACCCCGAAGAACATCCTGATGATCGGCCCGACCGGCGTCGGTAAAACCGAGATCGCCCGTCGCCTGGCGAAACTGGCCAACGCGCCGTTCATCAAGGTCGAAGCGACCAAATTCACCGAAGTTGGCTATGTCGGCCGTGACGTCGAATCGATCATCCGTGATCTGGCCGACGCGGCGATCAAGATGCTGCGCGAGCAGGAAATGACCCGCGTGCGCCACCGCGCTGAAGACGCTGCCGAGGACCGCATCCTCGATGCGTTGTTGCCACCGGCCCGCATGGGCCTCAGCAACGAAGAAGCGCCAAGCTCCGATTCCAACACCCGTCAGCTGTTCCGCAAGCGTCTGCGCGAAGGCCAACTGGATGACAAGGAAATCGAAATCGAAGTCGCCGAAGTGGCCGGCATCGAGATCGCCACGCCGCCAGGCATGGAAGAAATGACCAACCAGTTGCAGTCCCTGTTCGCCAACATGGGCAAGGGCAAGAAGAAGTCCCGCAAGCTCAAGGTCAAAGAAGCGCTGAAACTGGTGCGCGACGAAGAAGCCGGGCGCCTGGTCAACGAAGAAGAGTTGAAGGCCAAGGCCCTGGAAGCCGTTGAGCAGCACGGCATCGTGTTCATCGACGAGATCGATAAGGTCGCCAAGCGCGGCAATGTCGGCGGCGCCGATGTCTCCCGTGAAGGTGTGCAGCGCGACCTGCTGCCGCTGATCGAAGGCTGCACCGTCAACACCAAGCTGGGCATGGTCAAGACCGATCACATCCTGTTCATCGCCTCCGGTGCATTCCACCTGAGCAAACCGAGCGATCTGGTGCCCGAGCTGCAAGGTCGTCTGCCGATCCGCGTCGAACTCAAGGCCCTGAGCCCGGAAGATTTCGAGCGCATCCTCAGCGAACCGCATGCCTCGCTCACCGAGCAATACTGCGCGCTGCTGAAAACCGAAGGCCTGAACATCGAGTTCCAGCCCGAAGGCATCAAGCGCATCGCCGAGATCGCCTGGCAGGTCAACGAGAAAACCGAAAACATCGGTGCCCGTCGCCTGCACACGCTGCTTGAGCGTCTGCTCGAAGAGGTGTCGTTCAGTGCCGGCGATATGGCCAGCACCCATGATGAAAAGCCGATCCTGATCGACGCCGAATACGTCAACAGCCACTTGGGCGAATTGGCGCAGAACGAAGACCTGTCCCGTTATATCCTGTAAGCCATACTTACAGCGGTAGCGGACCCTGTGGGAGCGGGCTTGCTCGCGAAGAGGCCGTGCCAGTCGACATCCATGTTGACTGACACACCGCTTTCGCGAGCAAGCCCGCTCCCACATTTGAATCAGGGTCGCCCACACAACGGACGCCAGACCATGACCTCAATTCCCACCGACATCAAACTGCACAAAGCCTCGAAAACCCTGACGCTCACCTACGCGTCCGGCGAGGAGTTCACCCTGCCCGCCGAATTCCTGCGTGTGCATTCCCCCTCCGCCGAGGTCCAGGGCCACGGCAAACCCATCCTGCAATTCGGCAAGCTCAACGTTGGCTTGAGCAAGCTGGAACCGGCCGGTCACTACGCACTGAAACTGACCTTCGACGACGGTCACGACAGCGGCCTGTTCACTTGGGAATATCTCTATGAGCTGGGGCGACGTCATGACGCACTCTGGGCCGATTATCTGGCTGAGCTCAAAGCAGCCGGAAAAACCCGCGATCCGGATCAGTCGATCGTCAAGCTGATGCTCTAGTCCCAGCGTCTTGCTCTTTAGAGGGCATTTTCTAAATTCATCTGTTTGAATGCTCTGCTGCGGCGTCGAGGATCGGCCCGCTTGCGAAAAAAATTAAACTCGGGTAACCAATGGAGCTGGCAAGTTCCCTGCAGTGCTCTACGACTGTAAAGCAGCTATGCAGAATTAACGGTCACCCGAGCAGTAGTACCTGGCATTGGCTGTGGAACTGCACAGCAGAAAACCGGGTATTCGTCTCAGGACAATGGAGCGTCGTAGATGAGTAACAAGAATAACGATGACCTGAAGTATCAAGCCTCGGAAAACACTCTGGGGCTTAATCCCGTCGTTGGGCTGCGCGGAAAGGATCTGCTGGCCTCTGCTCGTATGGTGCTGAAACAGGCCATCAGACAACCGATCCATAGCGTCAAGCACGTCACCCATTTCGGTCTCGAACTGAAGAACGTGTTGTTCGGCAAATCCGAACTGCAACCGGCAGGCGATGACCGTCGTTTCGCCGATCCTGCGTGGAGCCAGAACCCGCTCTACAAACGCTACCTGCAAACTTACCTGGCGTGGCGCAAGGAACTCCACGCCTGGATCGACGACAGCAGCCTGTCACCCAAAGACGTTGCTCGCGGCCATTTCGTGATCAATCTGATGACCGAAGCGATGGCGCCGACCAACACGGCAGCCAACCCGGCGGCGGTCAAACGCTTCTTCGAGACCGGCGGCAAAAGCCTGCTCGATGGCCTCTCGCATCTGGCCAAGGATCTGGTGCACAACGGCGGCATGCCGAGCCAGGTCAACATGGGCGCATTCGAGGTCGGCAAGAGCCTGGGCGTGACCGAAGGCGCGGTGGTGTTTCGCAACGACGTGCTGGAGCTGATCCAGTACAAGCCGATCACCGAGCAAGTCCACGAGCGTCCGTTGCTCGTCGTGCCGCCGCAAATCAACAAGTTCTACGTATTCGACCTGAGCCCGGACAAGAGCCTGGCGCGTTTCTGCCTGCGCAATAACGTGCAGACGTTCATCGTCAGCTGGCGCAACCCGACCAAGGCCCAGCGTGAGTGGGGCCTGTCGACCTACATCGATGCGCTGAAAGAAGCGGTCGATGTGGTGACCGCGATCACCGGCAGCAAAGACATCAACATGCTCGGCGCCTGCTCCGGTGGCATCACCTGCACCGCCCTGCTCGGCCACTACGCAGCCCTTGGCCAGAATAAGGTCAACGCCCTGACCCTGCTGGTCAGCGTGCTCGATACCACCCTGGACAGCGACGTTGCCCTGTTCGTCGACGAGCAGACCCTGGAGACCGCCAAGCGCCACTCGTATCAGGCCGGCGTGCTCGAAGGCAAAGACATGGCCAAGGTTTTCGCGTGGATGCGCCCCAACGACCTGATCTGGAACTACTGGGTCAACAACTACCTGCTTGGCAATGAGCCGCCGGTGTTCGACATTCTGTTCTGGAACAACGACACCACAAGGTTGCCGGCCGCGTTCCACGGCGACCTGATCGAGATGTTCAAAAACAATCCACTGATCCGCCCCAATGCACTGGAAGTGTGCGGCACGCCGATCGACCTCAAGCAAGTCACCGCCGATATCTTTTCGCTGGCCGGCACCAACGACCACATTACCCCGTGGAAGTCCTGCTACAAGTCGGCGCAGTTGTTTGGTGGCAAGGTTGAATTCGTATTGTCGAGCAGCGGCCACATCCAGAGCATTCTGAACCCGCCGGGTAATCCGAAATCGCGCTACATGACCAGCGAAGGGATGGCCGCCAACGCCGATGACTGGCAAGAGAACTCGACCAAGCACACGGATTCCTGGTGGCTGTACTGGCAGGCGTGGCAGGCCGAGCGCTCGGGCAATCTGAAAAAGGCTCCAATGAAACTGGGCAACAAGGCGCATCCGGCAGGCGAAGCATCGCCGGGCACTTATGTACATGAGCGGTAATTGACACACCTCATCCCCAATGTGGGGGCGAGCCTGCTCGCGAAAGCGATCGTTCAGCCAGTATCGATATTGACTGACATGACGCCTTCGCAGGCAAGCCCGCTCCCACAAGGGTTAAGGGTGATATTGAGATCGACCCACAGGGCCTGAAGCATGCCGCAACCGTTCATATTCCGTACCGTCGATCTGGATGGCCAGACCATTCGCACGGCGGTACGCCCCGGCAAGCCTCACTTGACGCCCTTGCTGATTTTCAACGGCATCGGCGCCAACCTGGAGCTGGTGTTTCCGTTTGTCGCGGCGCTGGACCCGGATCTGGAAGTGATCGCCTTCGACGTGCCCGGTGTCGGTGGTTCCTCGACGCCGAACCGACCGTATCGCTTTCCCGGCCTGGCCAAGCTGACGTCACGGATGCTCGATTACCTCGACTATGGTCAGGTCAACGTGATCGGTGTGTCGTGGGGCGGCGCGCTCGCGCAGCAGTTCGCCTACGACTACCCCGAGCGCTGCAAGAAACTGGTGCTGGCGGCGACCGCTGCCGGTGCGGTGATGGTGCCGGGCAAACCGAAAGTGCTGTGGATGATGGCCAGCCCCCGGCGCTACATTCAGCCGTCCCATGTCATCCGTATCGCACCGTTGATCTACGGCGGTTCGTTCCGCCGTGACCCGACCCTGGCCGCCAGCCACGCAGCAAAAGTGCGTTCGGCGGGCAAGCTCGGTTACTACTGGCAACTGTTCGCCGGTCTGGGCTGGACCAGCATTCACTGGCTGCACAAGATCCACCAGCCGACGCTGGTGCTGGCCGGCGATGACGATCCACTGATCCCGTTGGTCAACATGCGCATGCTCGCCTGGCGCATTCCCAACGCGCAGTTGCACATCATCGATGACGGTCACCTGTTCCTGATTACCCGCGCCGAAGCCGTGGCGCCGATCATCATGAAATTCCTCGAGGAGGAACGTCAGCGCGCGGTGATGCACCCGCACCCGACACCGCTGGGCGGCTAACCGCTACGGCAGGCTTTATGCAGTGCCTTTTCAGAATGCGTGGCAGGACGCCCCGCAGGCAACAACCCGCAACAGCGACTATGGTGTTCTGGTTCGGTGAGTTTGTTTTTGGCCTGAAGACGAAGGAGTGTTGATACATGCGCGAAAAACCAGCAAAGGGCGTTGTACCCAGCTCCGCCGTGTTCATCAATGCACAAAGTGCGATCGCCGGGCTGCGTGGCCGAGACCTGATCTCGACCCTGCGCAGCGTGGCCGTCCATGGCTTGCGCAACCCGATCCACAGCGCGAAGCACGCGTTGAAACTCGGCGGCCAATTGGGCCGCGTGCTGCTGGGCGAAACCCTGCACCCGACCAATCCACAGGACAGCCGCTTCGCCGACCCGGCATGGAGCCTGAATCCGTTTTACCGGCGCAGTCTGCAGGCGTATCTGGCCTGGCAGAAACAGGTCAAAAGCTGGATCGACGAGAGCAACATGAGCCCGGACGATCGCGCGCGCGCGCAGTTTGCCTTCACCCTGCTCAACGACGCCGTAGCGCCGTCCAATACGTTGCTCAACCCGCTGGCGATCAAGGAGTTGTTCAACTCCGGCGGCCACAGTCTGGTGCGCGGCCTCAGTCATCTGTTTGATGATTTGCTGCACAACGACGGCCTGCCTCGACAGGTCACCAAGCAAGCATTCGAAGTCGGCAAAAGCGTCGCTACCACTACCGGTTCAGTGGTGTTTCGCAACGAGATGCTGGAGCTGATCCAGTATCGACCGATGAGCGAAAAACAGTACGCCAAGCCACTGCTGGTAGTACCGCCGCAAATCAACAAGTACTACATTTTTGACCTCAGTCCGCAAAACAGCTTCGTCCAATACGCCCTGAAAAACGGCTTGCAGACCTTCATGATCAGTTGGCGCAACCCCGATGTGCGCCACCGCGAATGGGGCCTTTCGACTTACGTTGAAGCGGTGGAAGAAGCGATGAACGTGTGCCGGGCGATCACCGGCGCCCGCGAGGTCAACCTGATGGGCGCCTGCGCCGGCGGGCTGACCATCGCCGCTCTGCAAGGGCATTTGCAGGCCAAACGGCAACTGCGGCGGGTCTCCAGCGCGACCTATCTGGTCAGCCTGCTCGACAGCCAGATCGAAACCCCGGCCACGCTATTTGCCGACGAGCAAACCCTTGAAGCCGCCAAACGCCGTTCCTATCAGAAGGGCGTGCTGGACGGTCGCGACATGTCCAAGGTTTTCGCCTGGATGCGCCCCAACGATTTGATCTGGAGCTACTTCGTCAACAACTACCTGTTGGGCAAAGAGCCGCCAGCCTTCGACATTCTTTACTGGAACAACGACAACACTCGCCTGCCCGCCGCGTTTCACGGCGACCTGCTGGACTTCTTCAAGCACAACCCGCTGACCCACCCCGGTGGTCTTGAGGTCTGCGGTACGCCGATCGATCTGCAGAAAGTCACTGTCGACAGTTTCAGCGTCGCCGGCATGAACGACCACATCACTCCATGGGATGCGGTGTATCGCTCAACCTTGCTGTTGGGGGGTGATCGACGTTTTGTGCTGTCCAACAGCGGCCATGTACAGAGCATTCTCAACCCACCGACCAACCCGAAAGCCGCCTACATCGATAACGGCAAGATGAGCAGCGATCCGCGCGCCTGGTACTACGACGGCAAACACGTCGACGGCAGTTGGTGGCCACAGTGGCTGGAATGGATTCAGCAACGCTCCGGCGCCCAGCACGAAACCCAGATGACCCTCGGCAACCCGAACTATCCACCGATGGAGGCAGCACCCGGCACTTACGTGCATGTGCGCTGACGCTTAACCGAATTTTTCTAAGAAGACTGGATGAAAACCCGCGACCGGATTCTCGAATGTGCTCTGCAACTGTTCAACGAAAAGGGCGAGCCGAACGTTTCCACCATGGAAGTTGCCAATGAAATGGGGATCAGCCCCGGCAACCTCTATTACCACTTCCACGGCAAGGAGCCACTGATACTCGGACTGTTCGAACGTTTCCAGAATGAGTTGGCGCCGCTGCTGGATCCGCCGCCGGAGGTGGAGTTGGCGCCGGAAGATTACTGGCTGTTCTTGCATCTGATCGTCGAGCGACTGGCGCAGTATCGGTTCCTGTTTCAGGACCTGTCGAACCTGGCCGGACGCCTGCCGAAACTGGCGAAGGGGATTCGTCATTTGCTCAATGCCTTGAAACGCACACTGGCATCGTTGCTGGCGCGGTTGAAGGCGGCAGGACAGTTGGTCAGCGATACGCAGGCGCTGGGGCAATTGGTGGAGCAGATCACCCTGACGCTGCTGTTTTCACTGGACTATCAGCGGATTCTTGATCGGGAGGGGGAAGTCAGATTGGTGGTTTACCAGATCATGATGCTGGTGGCGCCGCACTTGCTGCCGCCGGTGAAGGTGGCGACGGAGCGGATGGCGCTGCAATACCTGGAAGATCACGACTAATCGAAAATACCAGGAACCCTGCGGGAGTGGGCTCGCTCGCGAAGAGGCCAGTACATCCGCGACATCTTGTGTGACCGGAATGCCGCCTTCGCGAGCAAGCCCGCTCCCACAGGGGTTCGCAGTCGGCTTGAGATTATCTACACAAACAAAAACGCCCGACCTTGGCAGGCCGGGCGTTTTCTTGCTTCCTGAAAAATCAGGACTGACTGGTTGGCGTCGACGGGGTCGATGCAACAGTCGGGGTGGCCGCCGGAGTCGGTGCAGCGGCGGAGTTCGACGTGCTCACCGGGGTTGCCGAAGTGGCAGGCTTGGCCGCTGGAGCGGCCGGTTTCGGCGCAGCGGCTTTCGGTGCGGCCGGTTTTTTCACTGCCGGTTTCTTCGCCGCAGCCGGTTTGGCCGCTGGCTTGGCAGCAGGTTTGGCGGCTGCGGTTTTCGCTGCTGGCTTGGCGGCAGGTTTAGCTGCTGGTTTTGCGGCAGTTTTTGCAGCAGGCTTGGCAGCGGCTTTGGCAGCAACCGGTTTGGTCGCAGGTTTTGCAGCCGCTTTAGCCAGTGGCTTGGCCGCCGTTTTGGCTGCTGGCTTGGCTGCAGCGGTTTTCGCCGCTACCGGGCGAGCTTTCTCCCCGGTAAGTTTTTCGATCTGCTTGGTCAAGGTTTCCACCTTGCTGTGCAGCGCTTTCACTTCATTGCGGCTCGGAACGCCCAGGCGCGAAATCGCGCTGTTCAGGCGCTTGTCGAACGCCCCTTCCAGCTCGTCCCACTTGCCCAGTGCGCGATCTTTTACGCCGCTGATGCGCGACTTGGCCGAAGAAGCAGAGTCCTTGGCGGCATCGACTTTTTTGCCGACGGCCGATTTGGTGAGCTTCTCGGCTTTCTCACCGTCTTTGACCAATGTATCGAAGAGTTTGCTGCCGTCAGTGTCGATCTTCGAGTACACGCCTAAACCAGCCAGCCAGATTTTGCGGGAGTAGTCTTCGACTTTCCCGATCCACGAGCTGCCTTCTTTATCGGTGTTCTTTTTACCAGCCATCCCGTTCTCCTTAAGATTTACGCGCGACGCGTTCGAGCAATGCCGTCAGCTCATCGAGCTTAGCAGAGAGTGTCTCAACGTCATGTTTAGACGGAATGCCGATACGATTCAAGGCGCTTGCAACACGGGAGTCGAAGGCCTTCTCGACCTTGTCGAGTTGAACTTCGACGCGACCTTTGAAAGAGCTGACCTCACCCTTGACTTCATCGATCTCGGTGTTGGCCGCTTCGAGTTTTTCGGTGACGGCTTTTTTGCCTTTCTTTTCAACCGTTTGACCGGCCTTGATCAGCTCTTGAAAGTAGTCGCTGCCCTCTTGGCCGACCTTGGCGTAGGCACCCAGGCCTGCCAGCCAGATCTTGCGGGCATAGGATTTCACGTCGCTCAGGGCTGAAGTCGAAGCGTCGATTTTTTTCTTCAAAATTACTTTGGCCATGGTGCACCTCACGCGCAGAAGGTTTGAGGAACTGCCCGCGAAAGTGTCGGGCTCAGGCACAAAGTAGGCAGAAAAATTAGAAACGGCACCCTAACAACCGACATAAACAGCAGGAGCACCACGAAACAAATGTGGGAGCGGGCTTGCTCGCGAAGGCGTCGTGTCAGTCACCTTATGCATTGACTGACAGACCGCTGTCGCGAGCAAGCCCGCTCCCACAGGGGATTGGATTGCAGGCGTAAATCAGACCAGCGCTTTATCCAGCGCCTTCTCGATCTCGGTTTTGATCATGCCGCTCATGGCCGACATCATCAGGCCCAGCTCCACGTCGACCCTGATCGAATCGTCGGCGACATGCACCGCACCTTTAACGCCCGAACGCTTGAGGTTCAAGGTGTCGCCCGACCATTGCGGCTCCAGGCCATATTGATCGGACAGTTTCTGCGCCAGCTTGTCGGCCTTCTCACGGGCCGCTTCCTTGCCCAGGTTGTGGGCACGCTCAACACTAATACGGGCCATTGAATGACTCCTGCTTTATGAATGCTTGTCGGTAAATCTTGACCGCATCTGCGGCAAATCGTCCCGAAGGTTGCCCATCTTACCTTTAGCCATTCCAAGACAAAGCATGGCTTGGGGATTAGAATGTCGCGCATTCTCTTTTGGTGACAGCGATATGACTGATCAGCGCAAAGGCAGCGATGCCGAACCCACCACTCACTTCGGCTTCAAAAACGTTCCGGAAAGCCAGAAAGCGGAAAAAGTCGCTGAGGTGTTCCACTCCGTAGCCGCCAAGTACGACCTGATGAACGACCTTCTGTCGGGCGGCATGCACCGTCTGTGGAAGCGTTTCGCGATCGAATTGTCGGGCGTGCGCAGCGGTAATCGCGTGCTCGACATCGCCGGCGGCACCGGTGACCTGACCAAGAAGTTCTCCCACCTGGTCGGCCCGACCGGTCAGGTCGTACTGGCCGACATCAACGAATCCATGCTCAAGGTCGGCCGTGACCGTCTGCTGGATCTGGGTGTGGCCGGCAACGTCGAATTCGTTCAGGCGGACGCTGAAAAACTGCCGTTCCCGGACAACCATTTCGACTGCGTGACCATCGCCTTCGGCCTGCGCAACGTGACGCATAAAGAAGACGCCCTGCGCTCGATGCTGCGCGTACTCAAGCCCGGCGGCCGTCTGCTGGTGCTGGAATTCTCCAAGCCGACCAACGCGCTGATGTCCAAAGCCTACGACGCCTACTCGTTCGCTTTCATGCCACTGATGGGCAAGCTGATCACCAACGATTCGGAGAGCTATCGCTACCTGGCCGAGTCGATCCGCATGCACCCGAATCAGGAAACCCTGAAGTCGATGATGGTCGACGCCGGTTTCGACCGCGTGACCTATCACAACATGACCTCGGGCATCGTTGCCCTGCACCGCGGCATCAAGCCCTGATGTTGCTCACCGGGCTGCTGGCCAGCGTCGAACTCGGCCTGAACCGGGTGCTGCGTCTCGACAGCACGGCGCTGGCGCGGCTGGCGCATTTGACTGGCAAAGTGATTGCCGTCGATTGCCGCAGCCCGGCGTTGCAACTGTTCATCCTGCCGAGTGATGAAGGGCTGATGCTGGCCTCCCACTGGGAAACCGGCGTCGATTGCACCCTGCGCGCTCCGGCTTCAAGCCTGGTGAAACTGGCCCTGAGCAAAGACAAGACCGCGGTGCTGCATGCCCCGCAAGTCGAGCTCGATGGCGACAGCGGCGTGCTGCTGGAACTGGCCGGCGTGTTGCAGGACCTCGAGCTGGACTGGGAGTACGAACTCTCGCGCTGGCTCGGCCCTGTCGCCACACATCTGGTCGGTGGCCATCTGCGCAGCCGCGCACGCTGGTATCAACAAGGATTTGCCAGTCTCAACCAGAACCTCGCCGAATACCTCGCCGAAGAATCACGCACCCTCGTCGGGCAGCGCGAAGCCGAAGCGCGGTTCAGCGAACTGGACCGGATCAAACTTGATCTGGAACGTCTCGAGGCGCGTTTCGAGCGCCTTTCCCGATCCCTCGACCCAAGCGATAACGCATGAAGCTGCTTGCCGTCCGCCGTCTGTTGCGCATCCAGCGCGTCGTGATCCGCTACCGCCTCGATGACCTGCTGTTCGATCTGCCGCTGCCCTGGTTCCTCCTGGCGCTGCGCTTTGTGCTGCCGTGGCGCTGGTTTGCGCGCAAGCCGCTGGATCTGAGCCGGGGTGCGCGTTTACGCCTGGCATTGCAGGATTTGGGGCCGATTTTCATCAAGTTCGGGCAGATTCTCTCGACCCGTCGCGACCTGCTGCCGGAAGACATCGCCGATGAACTGATGCTGCTGCAGGATCGCGTGCCGCCGTTCGATTCGCAGGTTTCAATCAAGCTGATCGAAGAGCAACTGGGCAGAAAGATCGACGAAGTCTTCAGCCGCTTCGACGTCAAACCACTGGCCTCGGCCTCGGTTGCACAGGTGCATGCCGCGCAACTGAAAACCGGCGAAGAAGTGGTGGTCAAAGTCATCCGCCCGGGCCTGAAACGGGTGATCGCGCAGGATCTGGCATGGCTGTTCATCCTCGCCCGCGCCGCCGAAAAAGTATCGGCGGATGCCCGTCTGCTGCACCCGGTTGACGTGGTTCAGGATTACGAAAAAACCATCTACGACGAACTCGATCTGCTGCGCGAGGCAGCCAACGCCAGCCAGTTGAAGCGCAACTTCGAAGGCTCGCCGCTGCTCTACGTGCCGCAAGTCCATTGGGACTGGTGCCGCCCGAAAGTGCTGGTGATGGAGCGTATCTACGGGATTCAGGTGACGGATCTGGCGACCCTCGCCGACCAGCGCACCGACATGAAAATGCTCGCCGAACGCGGCGTGGAGATTTTCTTCACCCAGGTATTCCGCGACAGTTTCTTCCACGCCGACATGCACCCGGGCAACATCTTCGTCAGCACGGTCAACCCGTGGAGTCCGCAGTACATTGCTATCGACTGCGGCATCGTCGGCAGCCTGACCCCCGAGGATCAGGATTACCTGGCGCGCAACCTGTTCGCCTTCTTCAAGCGTGACTACCGCCGCGTGGCGCAACTGCACATTGATTCGGGTTGGGTGCCGGCAGAAACCAAGCTCAACGAATTCGAAGCGGCGATCCGTACCGTGTGCGAACCGATCTTCGAAAAACCATTAAAAGATATTTCATTTGGTCAGGTGCTGATGCGCCTGTTCCAGACCGCGCGGCGCTTCAACATGGAAGTGCAGCCGCAGTTGGTGCTGCTGCAAAAGACGTTATTGAACATCGAAGGCCTCGGCCGTCAGCTGTACCCGGATCTGGATCTGTGGAACACCGCGCAGCCGTTCCTAGAACGCTGGATGCGCGAGCGCGTCAGCCCGAAAACCTTGATCGGCAACGTGCAGAGCCAGTTCGAACAGTTGCCGCACCTGGCCAATATGGCCCGCGACCTGCTCGAGCGCATGTCCCAGCCCCATGCCAACGACCCACCGCCACCGTGGCACAAACGCAAGGACGACTGGTTCCTGCGCCTGCTTGGCAGTGCCCATCTGGCGGGCGGTACGGTCCTCGCCGCCGGTGGCCCGCTGAACGAACTGGGGCATTGGCCTGCCGGGATCATGGTGGCTGTCGGCTTGTATCTGGTCGTTCGCCGATAGCCAGTTCCATGATCGGCTGGCACACTGTTTCAACGCCTGAACCCGACTATTAGAAGTGCGGGTTCGCTGTCGGAGTCGAAGATGAAAAACTGGCTGGACGAGATCAAGTGGGACGCTGATGGCCTGGTGCCGGCGATTGCCCAGGATCACAAGACCGGACGCGTGCTGATGATGGCCTGGATGAACCGCGAAGCGCTGGAACTGACAGCGGCGGAAAACCGTGCCATCTACTGGTCACGTTCCCGTGGCAAGCTGTGGCGCAAGGGCGAAGAGTCCGGCCACGTACAGACCCTGCATGAAATGCGTCTGGACTGTGACGCCGACGTGATCATCCTGATGGTTGAACAGATCGGCGACATCGCTTGCCATACCGGCCGTCAAAGCTGCTTTTACCGTGTCTTCGAAAACGGCGACTGGAAAACAGTCGACCCGGTACTCAAAGACCCGCACGCCATCTATTGCGCAGGACACAAACATGAGTGACACCCTGACCCGTCTGGCCGAAGTGCTCGAAGAGCGCAAAGGCGCCGCTGCCGACAGCTCGTATGTGGCTAGTCTGTATCACAAGGGTCTGAACAAGATTCTGGAGAAAGTCGGCGAAGAGTCGGTCGAAACCATTATTGCCGCCAAGGACGCCGCCATCAGCGGTGATTGCAGCGACGTGATTTACGAGACCGCCGACCTGTGGTTCCACAGCATGGTCATGCTCGCCCAACTGGGGCAGCATCCGCAGGCTGTGCTCGATGAACTGGATCGTCGCTTCGGTCTGTCCGGACACGTCGAGAAAGCCTCGCGTCCGTCCGCCTGAACAACTTTGAGAGAGGAACTGCAACATGGGCATTTTTGACTGGAAACACTGGATCGTCATTCTGGTAGTCGTGGTGCTGGTGTTCGGCACCAAGAAACTGAAAAACCTGGGCACCGACGTGGGTGAGTCGATCAAGGGCTTTCGCAAAGCCATGAACGACGACGAGAAGCCAGCCGCCGATCCAACCGTGACGCCTGCGCAGCCGGTGCCACCGGTGCAGCCGCAAGCCACCGCTCAGGCCAATCCGCCGCACACCATCGATGTGCAGGCGCAGAAAGTTGAAGAGCCGATCCGCAAAGACGTGTGAGCACTGACTAATGTTTGGTATCAGCTTCACTGAACTGCTGCTCGTCGGCCTCGTCGCCCTGCTGGTGCTGGGCCCCGAGCGACTGCCGGGCGCTGCACGCACCGCCGGCCTGTGGGTCGGGCGACTGAAGCGCAGCTTCAACGCGATCAAACAGGAAGTTGAACGTGAAATCGGTGCCGACGAGATTCGTCGGCAACTGCACAACGAGCACATTCTGTCGCTGGAGCAGGAGGCGCGGAAGATTTTCAATCCGGTTCAGCAGGAGCCGACCCCGGTTGAGCATGTCGGCGAGCAGACGATTCATGCGCCAGCCGCGCCCGCTGCACCTGCACCTGCACCTGTTGCAGCGCCGAAAGAACCAGTGCCCGCTGCTGCAAATACTTCGGTTGAACACGTAGCCCCAACCGCCGCGCCGACCACACCAGCGCCTCACGACCCTACACTGCCGCCGCGAGCCCCATGAGCGATCTCCCCGAAAACGACCAGCACATGCCGCTGGTTTCGCACCTCACCGAGTTGCGCACCCGTCTGCTGCGTTGCGTGGCGGCGATTTTCATCATCTTCGCCGGGTTGTTCGCGTTCACCCAGCAGATCTACACCTTCGTCTCGACGCCGCTGCGCCAGTACCTGCCGGTGGGCGCGACGATGATCGCCACCGACGTGTCGTCGCCGTTCCTGACGCCGCTGAAGCTGACGATGATGGTTTCGCTGTTCCTCGCGATTCCGGTGATTCTGCATCAGATCTGGGGCTTCATCGCGCCGGGCCTGTACAAGCATGAGAAGCGCATTGCCGTGCCGCTGCTGGTTTCCAGCATCCTGCTGTTCTACACCGGCATGGCCTTCGCCTATTACTTCGTGTTCCCGCTGATTTTCAAATTCTTCGCCGCCGCCACCCCGGCCGGCGTGGAAATGATGACCGACATCGCCAGCTATCTCGATTTCGTCATGACGCTGTTCTTCGCCTTCGGCGTGGCATTCGAAATCCCGGTGGCCGTGGTGCTGCTGGTGTGGATCGGCGTGGTCGACGTCAAATACCTGAAGAAGATCCGCCCGTACGTGATCATCGGCTGCTTCGTGGTCGGCATGATCCTCACCCCGCCGGACATTTTCTCCCAGACCCTGCTGGCCGTGCCGATGTGGATGCTGTTTGAAATCGGCATTCTGTTCGGCAGCCTGGTCAGCAAGCGCGAACGCCCGGAAGAAGCAGCCGACGATCACAACGACCCGCCGCCAGCGACCCAGGCATGAACCTGCTGCTGCTCGAAGAGGCCGATTTCATTGCGCCCGACCGTGTGGTGCTGCGTGATCGTCGCCTGACCCATATGCAGGACGTTCACCGCTCGGAAGTCGGTGACAGCCTGCGGGTCGGGCGTGTAGACGGGTTGATGGGTTCGGCCGAGTTGCTGCGCCTGGAAGCGGGTGAAGCTGAACTGCGCGTCACCCTCGACCAACCGCCACCGGCCAAGCTGCCACTGACATTGGTGCTGGCCCTGCCCCGCCCGAAGATGCTCCGTCGGGTGTTCCAGACCGTGGCGACCATGGGCGTGTCGAAGGTGATTCTGGTCAACAGCTACCGCGTCGAAAAGAGCTTCTGGCAGACGCCGTTTCTTGAACCGCAAGCGATCCGCGAACAATTGATCCTCGGCCTCGAACAGGCCCGGGATACCGTCCTGCCGCACATCATCATCGAGAAACGCTTCAAACCATTTGTCGAAGACCGTCTGCCAGCCATCACCGACGGCACTCTCGGCCTGGTCGGCCATCCCGGCAACTACCCGCCGTGCCCACGCGCGCTCAACGAACCGGTGACCCTGGCGATCGGCCCCGAAGGTGGCTGGATCCCCTACGAAATCGATCTGCTGGCCAAATCCGGATTGCAACCGGTGCAACTGGGTGAGCGCATTTTGCGGGTTGAAACCGCCGTGACCGCCCTGCTCGCCCGCCTGTTCTAAATTCGCCACATCCCCTGTGGCGGACAAATGGCGTTACAGATTGCCATCACCCAGCCGATACAGTTCCCATAAGTCCAATGAGTGGTCTGAGGGAGTCGTCGCATGTACCGTTGGTTAGCCGAGAGTCTTGGAAACGTCAGCGTCAAACGCAAGCTGGGAATCGGTTTCGGCCTGGTGCTGGTGCTGACGCTGTTGATCACCTTCACCGGCTGGACCGGCATGAGCGGCATCATCAGCCGTGGCGACAAGCTTGGTTTCATCTCCGGCCTGAACGAGCTGACCAAGGATCTGCGCCTGGCGCGCCTGGACTATGAAGCCCGTCGTGGCGAACAAGGTCCCGGCACCGTCAACGAACTGCTTGGCAAACTCGACAGCGGCCTGCAAACCGCTCACACCCTGATCGAGCAACCCTCCGATGCGGCAATGGTCGATCAGCAACTGGCCGCCGTCGCCGAATACAAACGCGCCTTTGCCGACATGACCCAGGCCACCGTTCAGCGCGAAGACGCCCGCAGCAAGCTTGGCGCCAATGCCGACAACGCCGTGGCGAAGATTTCGGAAGTTGAAAAATCCATGCTGCAGGGCGACAGCGTCGCCCAATTCAACAGCGTGATCGAACTGAGCAAACTGCTGCAGCAGGCGCGCTATCAGGTGCGCGGCTACACCTACAGCGGCAAGGCCGATGCTGAGCAGCCGGCGCTGGACGCCATCGACAATGCGCTGAAGAATCTCGAGAGCCTGCCATCGAAGCTGCCGGAACAGCACATCGCCAACCTGCAGCAGGCCACTGACTCAATCAAGGCCTATCGCGCAGCGGTCGCCCAGTTCCGCGACTCCCAGATCAACACCGCCAAGGCCAAGGCAATCATGTCGGCTCAGGGCGACATCCTCCTCGATGTGAGCAAAAAACTCACCGAATCCCAGACCATCGTGCGCGACACCGATGCCGCACACGCCAAGAACATGCTGATCATCGCCACCCTGCTGGCGGTAGCTTTCGGCCTGCTGGCGGCCTGGGCGATCACCCGGCAGATCATCATTCCGTTGAACCAGACCCTGCAGGTTGCTGAACGCGTGGCGGCCGGCGATCTGACCCACAACCTGGTCTCGCTGCGGCGCGATGAACTGGGCCAATTGCAACGCTCGATGCAGAGCATGACCCAAGGCCTGCGCGAGTTGATCGGTGGCATCAGCGAAGGCGTCACCCAGATCGCCAGCGCTGCCGAAGAACTGTCGGCCGTGACCGAGCAGACCAGCGCCGGGGTCAACAATCAGAAGATCGAGACCGACCAGGTCGCCACCGCCATGAACGAAATGGCCGCCACCGTGCAGGAAGTCGCGCGCAACGCCGAAGAGGCTTCCGAAGCCGCCGTTGCCGCCGACCAGCAGGCCCGCGAAGGCGACAAAGTGGTGGGTGAGGCGATCACCCAGATCGAGCGTCTGGCCGTTGAGGTGGGCCACTCCACCGAAGCCATGGGCGACCTCAAACGCGAAAGCGACAAGATTGGCAGCGTGCTCGACGTGATCAAGTCCGTGGCCCAGCAAACCAACCTGCTGGCGCTCAACGCGGCAATTGAAGCGGCGCGTGCGGGCGAGGCCGGCCGTGGCTTCGCGGTGGTTGCTGACGAAGTGCGCAGCCTTGCCCAGCGCACGCAGAAGTCCACCGAAGAGATCGAAGAACTGATCGTCGGCCTGCAAAACGGCACCCAGCAAGTGGCGACGATCATGGACAACAGCCGCAGCCTGACTGACAGCAGCGTTGAGTTGACTCGTCGTGCTGGCGGTTCGCTGGAAAGCATCACCCGCACCGTCTCGGCGATTCAGGCGATGAACCAGCAGATCGCGGCAGCAGCCGAGCAGCAGAGCGCCGTGGCCGAAGAGATCAACCGTAGCGTGCTGAACGTGCGCGATGTGTCGGATCAGACCTCGGCGGCGAGTGAAGAGACAGCAGCGTCCAGCGTTGAACTGGCGCGACTGGGGACGCATTTGCAAATGCTGGTGGGTCGATTCAAGGTTTGAGCTAACGGATCTGCCTCGGTTCGCTCTGGCCCGAGGTGATGTTATCGCTGGCAGCCAGCTTCATCCCAAGGCGCGGGACTTCTCAGCGCCATAAAACCCGCTTTCGCGGGTTTTTTTCATCAGGCCGGTTGAGCCTGCGGGCTGACCGGTCGCAGCGGTAGCAGCGGCGCGTGTGGGTCGGCTTTCACCGATGCGCGCCAGGCGTTGAGCCACTCGGCGTGACCTTCGGCCCAGACCTGCTCGTGCAGCCGCGCCAAAGCGACCGGATCGCTCAACAGTTGCAGGCGATCATGGTTGCTCAGCGCTGCCGGGCCAACCTTCAGTGCGTGACGCACACGCTCCTGACGCAGCCACTCGATCGGCTCCGCCTGGCCGTGACGGGCCGTCGCCAGCGAGCACGCCAAAGCGTTCTGCTGCGGGTCGACCACGGCGCGGACAAAGCCGTCGTTCAGTGCGTGCCAGCGATTTTCGTGGGTGTACTGATCGGTGGCCAACAGCGCCTGTGGCGGATTGTATTCCTCAGGGATGAGGAACAGGCTCTCGTCACGGGACTTCAAGCCCAGACCCACACGGCTGGAAATCACCGACACCGGGATCGACAGCATCAGCGAACCGACGATAGGCACCAGCCACCACAGGAAGCTTGGGTTCAGCCAGATCACCAACAGCGCCCAGCAGAAGCCCAGCAGCGTTTGCGGCCCGTGGCGCTTGACCGCCTCGCTCCATGGCGTGGAGTCGTCGTCACGCTGTGGCGAGTTCCAGGTGGCGGCCCACCCCAGGAACGCAGCCAGTACGAAACGGGTGTGGAAAATCATCCGCACCGGCGCCAGCAGCATGGAGAACAGCATCTCCAGCAGCATCGACAGCGTCACTTTGAACTTGCCGCCGAACTCTTTCGCGCCCTTGGCCCAGATCAGGATGATGCTCAACAACTTCGGCAGGAACAGCAGCACGATCGTGGTCGAGAACAGCGCGATTGCCTTTTCCGGGTGCCATTGTGGCCACAGCGGATAGAGCTGGCGCGGTTCGAGGAAGTATTGCGGCTCCATCAGCGTGTTCACCGCCAGCAGCGCGGTGGACAGCACCAGGAAGAAGAACCACAACGGCGCCGACAGGTACGACATCACGCCCGTCAGGAACACCGCACGGTGCACCGGGTGCATGCCTTTGACCAGGAACAGTCGGAAGTTCATCAGGTTGCCGTGGCACCAGCGACGGTCACGCTTGAGTTCATCGAGCAGGTTGGGCGGCAACTCTTCGTAGCTGCCCGGCAGGTCGTAGGCAATCCACACGCCCCAGCCGGCACGCCGCATCAGCGCCGCTTCCACGAAGTCGTGAGACAGGATCGCCCCGGAAAACGCGCCTTTGCCCGGCAACGGCGCCAGGGCGCAGTGGTCGATGAACGGCTTCATGCGGATGATCGCGTTGTGACCCCAGTAATGGGATTCACCCAACTGCCAGAAGTGCAGACCGGCAGTGAACAACGGGCCATACACGCGGGTCGCGAACTGCTGCATGCGCGCATACAAAGTGTCCATGCCCGACGCACGCGGCGCGGTCTGGATAATCCCGGCGTCCGGCGTGGCTTCCATCAAGCGCACCAGACTGGTCAGGCACTCGCCGCTCATGACCGAGTCGGCGTCGAGCACGACCATGTACTTGTAGTCACCGCCCCAGCGACGGCAGAAGTCGTCGAGGTTGCCGCTCTTGCGTTTCACACGGCGGCGTCGGCGGCGATAGAAAATCTTGCCGAAGCCTTTGGCTTCGCGGCAGACGTCCAGCCAGGCTTGTTGCTCGGCCACGCAGATGTCGGTGTCGTTACTGTCGCTGAGCACGAAGAAGTCGAAACGATCCAGGTCACCGGTGGCGGCCACCGATTCGAACGTCGCACGCAGACCGGCAAACACCCGAGGCACGTCTTCGTTGCAGATCGGCATCACCAGTGCGGTGCGCGCATCTTTTGGAATCGCCTCGTTGCCGGCGCTTTTGCCGGAGATGCGGTATTTATCGTGACCGGTGAGCAATTCGAGAAAGCCCATCAGTGCGGTCCAGAAACCGGCAGACACCCAGCAGAACAGAATCCCGAACAGAATCAGGATGCTGGTTTGCAGCGCATACGGCAGCACTTGCGTGGCCGTTTGCAGCAGCGGCTGGTGCAGGACTTCGTCCAGGTCGACGAAAGACCAGCCCTGGTACGGCATGATGCCTTTCATGTACCAGCCGGCAACGATGGTCTGGCCGAGCATCAGCAGCAACAGAATGTAGCGGCGGATCGAACCGACGGTACGCCAGCGCGCGGCCGGCAGTACGTTTTCGTCTTTGGGCGGTTGCGGCGGGTTGGTGCGGCCGGTCAGGCGGCGCCAGCCACGCACCAGAACATTGGTACGCCAAGGCTCCGGCACGACTTTGGTGCGACGAATCGGCGGCGTGGCCTTGAGGCTGATCCGGCCGCTGGCGTCGAGCACCAGCATTTGCGCATCTTCCAGCGCTTCGGCCGTGCTCAAGGTCAGGCGCTTGCCCACCGAAGCCTGGGCGGCTTCGGTCGGCGCGTCGAACGTCGAGGATGACAGGCGTTCATGCAACTCGCTGAACGACTGGCAACCCGCGAGTTCCGCGCGCTGCTCGTCGGTCATCGGCAGATGCGCCAGATACTCGGACAGAGTCTCTGGCTGTACTTGAGAGTTACTCATCGGCAGGCAACTGATAGCTCCAGGTCTCGGTCAGGACTTCTTCAGTCGGTGCCGATTCCGGTGTGGCTGGGGCCGCGTCCGCAGCGGCTGGCTGCTTGGCGTCTTTATTGGCCTTGTCCTTGGCCTCTGCGTCTGGCTTGGCATCTGCCTGTTTGGCCTCGGCTGCCTTGGCTTCCTTGTCGGCTTTCGCTTGTTGCTTGGCGGCCACCTTGTCGGCTTTGGCAACGGAGGAGTTGGACGTCGGCACGGCCGACTTGGCCAGATCAGCGGTTACCAATGGCTGAACCAGTGCGGCACGCATTTCGGTCGACTTGCTCGCGTCCTTGATTTTCATCCGCAGGGTCAAGCGCCAGCCCTTGGTTTCAGGGTTGTAGCGCACGCTGTTTTCAACCAATTCGGCGTTGTCACCGACGCTGACCTGGCTGCGAACGTCGGCATCCGGGGCCAGCGCCGCCAGCGATGGACCTTCGAAGTCGACCAGGTAGGCAACGCTGCCATCGGGTTGACGGATCAGATTCGACTGCTTGACGTCACCGGTCGAACGCAGCGTCTGCGCAACCCAGGCGCTGTCCGGTGCGTGAATCGCGGCTTCATCCATGGTCCAGTGCATGCGGTAGGCGAAGTCCAGTGGCTGGCCCGGCTCCGGCATTTTTTCCGGGCTCCAGAACGCAACGATGTTGTCGTTGGTTTCGTCGGCGGTCGGAATCTCTACCAGATCAACGGTGCCCTTGCCCCAGTCGCCCTTCGGCTCGATCCAGGCGCTTGGGCGCTTGTCGTAGCGGTCGTCGAGGTCTTCGTAGTGGCTGAAGTCACGGCCACGTTGCAGCAGACCAAAACCGCGCAGGTTGTCGACGCTGAAGTTGCTCACGGCCAGGTGTTTAGGGTTGTTCAGCGGACGCCAGATCCACTCGCCATTGCCGGCATGGATCGACAGACCGCTGGAGTCGTGCAGTTCTCGACGGTAGTTGAGGACTTTGGACGGCTGGTTGGCGCCGAACAGGAACATGCTGGTCAACGGGGCGATGCCCAGTTTGCCGACCTTGTCACGCAGGAACATCTGCGCCTTGACGTCGACAATGGTGTCGCTGCCCGGACGCAGGATCAGACGATAGGCGCCGGTGGCACGCGGCGAATCCAGCAGGGCGTAGATCACCAGATGCTTGTCAGCCGGCTTGGGCTGTTCAATCCAGAACTCGCGAAAACGCGGAAACTCTTCGCCCGACGGCAATGCGGTGTCGATGGCCAGGCCACGCGCCGACAGCCCATAGGTGTGCCCCTTGCCGACGACGCGGAAGTAGCTCGCGCCCAGCATGGTCATGATTTCGTCTTGCTTGTCGGCCTTGTTGATCGGGTACAGCACACGGAAACCGGCATAACCGAGTTTATCGGTGGCCTTGGGATCGAATTTCAGATCGCCGAAATCGAAACGCGAAGGATCGTATTTGATCTCTTCGACGGTGTTAGCCGTGATTTCGTTGATTTTCACCGGTGTATCGAAGTGCATACCCTGGTGATAGAAGGACAGTTTGAACGGGGTCTTCTGATCAGCCCACTCAGCCTTTTCGGTGAGGAAGCGGATTTTCTGATAGTCCGCGAATTTCATGTCGCGGAATTCGTTCGGCAGGTTGCTGCGAGGGGCTTCGAACTTCTGTCCGGCCAGCTCTTTAGCCTTGGCCGATACATCGTCAAGATTGAACGCCCAAAGCTGACTGGCGCTGAGCAGGCACAGGAGCGCGGAGCCCGCTACCAAAGCACTTCGAACGCGTTTGGCAGACAATTTTGCTGCATTACAGGGACTAACAATCACGAGCAACCCTCGCCGAAAACAGATCAAAAAACCAACGGCCAGCTATCTATATGCCAGGTTGGCGAGCATTGTTCCGACTCCGCTGGGGCAAAATGATTCCCCAATCGGATCCAGACAAGTCTCTACCTAAGTCAAAAATGGACCAACGAACGCTGATCCCCATAGCGCGCGATTATCTAGTAGCCCGCGTGACAACGCATCAGGGCTAGCAAAGTATTTATCGCGAAAACACCCTAAAAACAGTCGAAATTTCCTAAAGAAGGTGTTTCCGGTGTTTTCAGGTCTGTAACAAAAAGGTAACCGGGCCATCGTTGACCAAATGCACCTGCATATCGGCGCCGAATCTACCTGATGCCACAGTGCCATGCACCTGTTTCGCTTTGCTTAATAGATAGTCGAACAATTCCTCACCCAGAGCCGGTGGCGCCGCCGTTGAAAAGCTCGGCCGCAACCCGCTTTTGGTGTCGGCGGCCAGGGTGAACTGAGAGACCAGCAGCAACCCGCCTCCCACGTCCGCCAAGGACAAATTCATCTTGCCCTCGGCGTCGCTGAATACCCGATAGTTAAGCAGCTTATGCAGAAGTTTGTCGGCGCTGACACGCGTGTCGTCGGGCTCGATCGCCACCAGGACCAGCAACCCCTGATCGACCGCACCCACTATTTCGCCCGCCACCTCTACGCGAGCGCCACGCACTCGCTGTAACAGGCCCTTCATGCTTCTTCGGGCGGCAGGTCGAGCAGGCGCTGGGCCATGTTGCCCGCGGCGCGCACCAGCGCGTCGGTGATACCCGGTTCGGACGCCGCATGACCGGCGTCGCGAATCACCTGCAACTCGCTGTTCGGCCACGCCTGATGCAATTCCCAGGCGTTATCCAGTGGGCAGATCACATCGTAACGACCGTGAATGATCACGCCCGGCAAGTGAGCGATCTTGCCCATGTCGCGAATCAGTTGGTTCGGTTCAAGGAAGGCATTGTTGGTGAAGTAGTGGCATTCGATCCGCGCAATCGACAGCGCGCGCTGCGGCTCGGAGAACCGATCGACCACCAGCGGGTTCGGCCGCAGGGTCGCGGTGCGCCCTTCCCAGGTCGACCAGGCTTTGGCGGCGTGCATCTGGGCGATCTGGTCGTTGCCGGTCAGGCGCTTGTGGAAAGCGCTGAGCAGGTCGTCGCGTTCGTCCAGCGGGATCGGCGCGATGTAGTCCTGCCAGTAATCGGGGAACAGACGGCTGGCGCCAGCCTGATAGAACCACTCGATTTCCTGCGGGCGGCAGAGAAAGATCCCGCGCAGGATCAAGCCATGCACACGCTCCGGGTGAGTTTGTGCATAGGCCAGCGCCAGGGTCGACCCCCACGAGCCACCGAACAGCACCCATTTTTCGATGCCCAGGTGCTGGCGGATGCGCTCAAGGTCGGCGACCAAATCCCAAGTGGTGTTGTTTTCCAGGCTGGCGTGCGGGGTGGAGCGTCCGCAACCGCGCTGGTCGAAAGTGACGATGCGGTACAGGTTCGGATCGAAATAGCGTCGGCTCTGAGCATCGCAACCGGCGCCAGGGCCGCCGTGGATGAACACGACCGGCAAGCCTTGCGGTGAACCGCTCTCGTCGACGTACAGCGTATGCGTGTCGTCGACAGCCAGATCGTGCCGGGCGTGAGGTTTGATCTGCGGGAACAAAGTCTGCATTGCGCGCTCCGTAAGGGGTCGAGGTCATCCCTGGGGGGGACTTCTATTATTCTGCCGTTGGGCATCATAAACCCGATTTACGTCAATGAGCATGCCTGTGCACTACCGCGATTTTTCTGCTGCCGATAAACCGAGTGGGAGCGGGCTTGCGCGCGAAAGCGGTGTGTCATTCAACCCATATGTTGACTGATGTGACGCCTTCGCGAGCAAGCCCGCTCCCACAGTGGGTTATGCGGTGTAGTGAGACTTTGCCCAGGCCAGATAGCCCTGCAGCAATTCCTTGAGCACCACTTGCGTCGGCTCGGCCAGGTCGGCGCGATAGCGGAACGGTTCGAACTCCTCCATGTAGGTGCACTGACACAGTTCCAGTTGCACGGCGTGGATGTTCTCGGCCGGGTTGCCGTAATGGCGGGTGATGTGGCCGCCCTTGAAGCGTCCGTTCAGGACGTGGCTGTACTCGCCGTGGCGAGCGCAGATCGCTTCCAGTTGCGTGGCCAGTTGCCGATCACAACTGGCGCCATTGAAGGTACCGAGGTTGAAGTCTGGCAGTTTGCCGTCGAACAGGTGCGCGATGATCGAGCGGATCGAGTGCGCGTCGAACAGCAACGCGTAACCGAATTCGGCCTTCAACCGCGCCAGTTCTTCCTGCAGGGTGCGGTGGTACGGCGTCCAGATTTGCTCAAGGTACGTCGCGCGTTCTTCTTTGGAAGGCGCCTGGCCTTCCTTGAACAACGGGATGCCATCGAACAGCGTCGCCGGGTACAGCCCGGTGGTGGCGCCGGCGTACAGCGGCGTGTCGTCAGACGGCCGGTTCAGGTCGATGACGAAACGCGAATATTCGGCTGCCAAAGTGCTGGCGCCCAGTTCTTCGGCAAAATCGTACAACTGAGGAATATGCCAGTCGGTGTCCGGCAGGCTTTTCGCATCAGGGATCAGGCCAGCCTCGACCGCAGGCGTCAGACGCAGCCCCGCGTGAGGCATGCTGATCAGCAGCGGCACACGACCTTGTTTGAAACTCAGAACCTTATCCACATCCGTTCTCCTACAGACTTGATTCGACGCCGTGACGCACGACGCGTTTGTCCAGATCACCACCGAGCCAATAGGCCAGGTCCGCCGGACGATCAATGTGCCAGGCGACGAAATCCGCAACCTTGCCGACTTCCAGCGAACCGTGGGTGTCAGCCATGCCCAGCGCTTGCGCCGCATGAATCGTCGCGCCGGCCAAGGCTTCTTCCGGGGTCATGCGAAAACAGGTGCACGCCATGTTGAGCATCAGGCGCAACGACAGCGCCGGCGAAGTGCCGGGGTTGAGGTCGCTGGCGATGGCGATCTTCACTTTGTGCTTGCGCAAGGCTTCCATCGGCGGCAGTTGGGTCTCACGCAGGAAGTAGAACGCGCCCGGCAACAGCACCGCGACCGTGTCGGATTCGGCCATGGCGATGGCGTCGGCTTCGTCCATGAACTCCAGGTGATCGGCCGACAACGCGTGGTAGCGCGCCGCCAGACTGGAGCCGTGCAACGACGACAATTGCTCGGCGTGCAGCTTCACCGGCAGACCCAGTTTGTGGGCGGCGATGAACACGCGTTCCACCTGTTCCGGCGAAAACGCCAGGTATTCGCAAAACGCATCCACGGCATCAACCAAACCTTCGGCGACCAACGCTGGCAGCATCTGGGTGCAGACCAGATCGATGTAATCGTCAGCGCGATCCTTGTATTCCGGCGGTAGCGCATGTGCGGCCAGACAGGTGCTGCGCACGCTGATCGGCAGTTCGGCAGCCAGACGCCGAATCACCCGCAGGATCTTGCGCTCATTGGCCAGATCGAGGCCGTAGCCAGATTTCATCTCGACCGTGGTCACGCCGTCACGCATCAGGCTTTTCAAGCGTTTGGCGGCACTGGCGAACAATTCGTCTTCGCTCGCTTCGCGCGTCGCACGTACGGTGCTGGCGATGCCACCGCCGGCCGCGGCGATCTCGGCGTAGCTAACGCCTTGCAGGCGCTTTTCGAACTCGCCGCTGCGGTTGCCGCCGAACACCGTGTGGGTGTGGCAGTCGATCAGGCCGGGGGTGACCCACGCGCCTTGCAAGTCATTGACCGCCGGGTATTCGCCGGATGGCAATTGATTGCGCGGGCCGATCCACTCGATGTGCGCACCGGACGTCACGATGGCCGCATCCTCGATGATCGAGTAGACGCCTTGCGCCATGGTTGCGACGTGGCAGTGTTGCCAGAGGGTTTTCATCCCAAGTCCTCGTCTTGTTCAAAATCGATTCGCGAGCACGCCCGCTCCCACATTTGGAATGCGTTTCCCTGTGGGAGCGGGCTTGCTCGGGAAAAGGCCATCACAGGCTCGGCAAAAGCCTGGCAGGAA
Source organism: Pseudomonas sp. EA_65y_Pfl2_P78 (assembly GCF_963970495.1). Lineage (NCBI taxonomy): Bacteria > Pseudomonadati > Pseudomonadota > Gammaproteobacteria > Pseudomonadales > Pseudomonadaceae > Pseudomonas > Pseudomonas sp. EA_65y_Pfl2_P78. The sequence goes on from NZ_CAXAON010000022.1 coordinate 57,342, forward strand.
CCAGCTCGCTCAAGCAACGCGATGCCAACAACTCAGTCGCGGCATTGATGTCCGGCGCAAAGAACCGATCCTTCTCATAGAACGGCACTTCTTTACGCAAAATCGCCCGGGCCTGTTCCAGCTTCGCCGAGGTTTTCAGACCGTTACGCAAGTCCAGGCCCTGCGCCGCCGCCAGCCACTCCACCGCAAGAATCCCGCGGGTGTTCTCGGCCATTTCCCACAGACGCTTGCCGGCCGCCGGGGCCATCGAGACGTGGTCTTCCTGGTTGGCCGACGTCGGCAGGCTGTCCACCGAGTGCGGATGGGACAGCGCCTTGTTTTCGCTGGCCAGCGCTGCCGCCGTCACCTGGGCGATCATGAAACCGGAGTTCACGCCGCCATTGGCCACCAGGAACGGCGGCAGTTGCGACATGTGCTTGTCCATCATCAGCGAGATGCGGCGTTCGCTCAGCGAGCCGATTTCAGCGATGGCCAGGGCCATGTTGTCAGCGGCCATGGCCACCGGTTCGGCGTGGAAGTTACCGCCGGAAATCACATCGCCTTCAGCGGCGAACACCAACGGGTTATCCGACACGGCGTTGGCTTCGATCGCCAGCACTTCAGCCGCTTGACGGAACTGGGTCAGGCACGCGCCCATGACTTGCGGCTGGCAGCGCAGCGAGTAAGGGTCTTGAACCTTTTCGCAGTTCTGGTGCGAGTCGGATACTTCGCTGCGCTCACCGAGCAGATCACGGTAAGCGGCAGCGGCGTCAATCTGGCCTTTCTGACCACGGGCGGCGTGGATACGCGCGTCGAACGGCGAGCGCGAACCGAGCACCGCTTCAACCGTCAGACCGCCCAGCGCCAAGGCGCCAGCGAACAGGTCTTCACCTTCAAACAGACCGCGCAGCGCAAACGCAGTAGACACCTGAGTACCGTTGAGCAGCGCCAGACCTTCCTTTGCCGCCAGCGTCAGCGGCGTCAGACCGGCGACTTTCAGCGCTTCGGTCGCCGCCATCCACTCGCCCTTGTGCCGCGCCTTGCCCTCGCCCAGCAGCACCAGCGACATGTGCGCCAGTGGCGCGAGGTCGCCGGATGCGCCCACCGACCCCTTGAGCGGAATGTGCGGATAAACCTCGGCGTTGATCAGCGCGATCAGCGCATCGATCACCACACGGCGGATGCCGGAGAAACCACGGCTGAGGCTGTTGACCTTGAGCACCATAACCAGCCGCACCAGCGCATCGCTGATCGGCTCACCGACACCGGCGGCATGGGACAACACCAGCGAACGCTGAAGGTTTTCCAGGTCTTCGCTGGCGATGCGGGTCGAGGCCAGCAGGCCGAAACCGGTGTTGATGCCGTAGGCTGTGCGGTTCTCGGCGAGGATCTGCTCGACGCAGGCAACGCTGGCTTCGATCTGCGTTGATGCACTGTTGTCGAGGGTCAGCTTGACCGGGTTTTGAAAAACATCACGCAGTTGGGCCAGGCTCAGTTGGCCGGGGATCAGGTTCAGCGCAGTCATTTAAATGCTCCTTTTGAGAGTTTGTTATTAACTACCAGTCGCTCCGGAGCATTCCGTTATCCGTCGTTTCTCGTCTTGTGGACGATCCGCGCCTTGGCACGCTGGTATGGGTATTGTCAGTGCAGATTCGGTAAGACGTTGTGCAGCGCGTTCGTATCTTTCAAAACGCTCGCAGCGGCGGCGATATCCGGCGCCAGCCAGCGGTCCTGATCGTAGGCCGGGACTTTCTCACGCAGCAGGCACCACGCGATATCAGTGCCCGCGCCAAAACGCTGCTCTTTCAAGAATTCAAACGCCTGCGCCGCCAGCAGATATTCGATGGCGAGGATCTGCGTGCAGTTTTCCAGGGCGCGGTGCAGCTTCAGCGCAGCGTTGGTGCCCATGCTCAGGTGGTCTTCCTGCAAGCCTGAGGTGATGTAGTTGTCGAGCACCGCCGGCTGCGCCAATTGGCGGTTTTCGGCACACAGCGACGCGGCGACGTATTGCACGATCATCATCCCCGAGTTCACCCCCGGGTTGGCCACCAGAAACGCCGGCAAACCGCTGACGTGCGGGTTGACCAAGCGATCGAGACGACGTTCGGCAATCGAGCCGATTTCGGCCATGGCGATTGCCAGCAGATCCGCCGCCATCGCCACCGACTGGCCGTGCGGATTGGCTTGCGACATGACCCGGAAGTTATCCGGCGTACCAAGCAGCAACGGATTGTCGGTGCAGCCGTTGAGTTCGGCTTCGACCTGCTTGATCGCGTGCGCCAGTTGATCGCGCGCGGCGCCATGCACCTGCGGGATCGAACGGATACTCAAGGCGTCCTGCGTGCGAATGCCTTTGCTTGAGGCGATCACTTCACTGCCGTCGAGCAGGGCGCGCAGATTGACACCAACCTGCTGCATGCCCGGGTGCGGCTTGAGCGCGATGATCTCGGCATCGAACGCCGCAATCTGTCCGCGCTGGGCTTCGAAACTCATCGCGCCGATCACGTCGGCCCATTGCAGCAGACGCGTGGCATCGGCAATCGCCAGGCAACTGAGGCCGGTCATGCAAGGCGTGCCGTTGACCAGGCACAAACCGTCCTTCGCCCCCAGTGGCACCGGTTGCAGCCCCTCTTCGGACAACGCCTGTTGCGCCGAGGTGATCTGGCCGCGATAGCTGACATTGCCCACGCCCAGCAGCGCGATGCCGATGTGTGCCATGTGGGTCAGGTAACCCACCGAACCTTGCGACGGCACTTGCGGGGTGATGCCGCGATTGAGCAGCGCCAGCAGCCCTTCGACCACCCGCCGATGAATGCCGGATTTGCCGTGGCTGTAGTTGTGGATCGCCGCGCAGATGATCGCGCGGGTCTGTTCGTCAGGCAGTACCGGACCAACGCCGCAGGCGTGGCTGAGCAAGGTATTGCGCGACAACTGGCTGAGTTGTTCGTCTTTGAGCGAGACGTTGGACAACCCGCCCAGACCAGTGTTGACGCCATACGCGCGCTCGCCGCTTTCGACGATGCGCTGGACGATGGCCTGTGCGTTTTCGATGCGCGCCCAGGTCTCGCTCGACAACTCCAATTGCGCGCCGTGCCGGGCGACGGCGACCACGTCCTGCCAACGCAGGGGGCTGCCAGTGATAACGATTTTTTCAGCCTGGGACATCTAAAACCTCAACCGTAATATTGATGCAGCTTTACCGACGCCTTCGCGAGCAAGCCCGCTCCCACAGGGGACGCATTCCAAATGTGGGAGCGGGCTTGCTCGCGAAGGGGCCGGACCAGCCAACACAAAACTGCCTAAACCACCGCCGCCCGCCGCTGCACGAACCGGTCGACATATTCATCAGCCGGCGAATGCAGGATTTCTCTTGGCGTGCCGACCTGAATCAGCTTGCCGTCCTTGAGAATTGCAATGCGATTCCCGATGCGCACGGCTTCGTCGAGGTCGTGGGTGATGAAGACGATGGTCTTGTGCAGGGTCTTTTGCAGCTCCAGCAACTGGTCTTGCATCTCGGCGCGGATCAACGGATCCAGGGCGCTGAACGCTTCGTCCATCAGGATGATGTCGGTGTCCGCCGCCAGAGCCCGGGCCAGGCCGACACGCTGGCGCATGCCACCGGACAGTTGGTGCGGGTATTTGTTTTCGTAGCCCTTGAGGCCCACGGTATTGATCCAGTGCAGCGCACGCTCGTTACACATCTGCTTGCTCTCGCCACGCACTTTCAGGCCGTAGGCGACGTTGTCGAGGACGGTCTTGTGCGGCAGCAGGCCGAAGCTCTGGAACACCATGCTGATCTTGTGCCGACGAAATTCACGCAGGGCATCCATGTCGTATTGCAGGATGTCCACGCCGTCGACCAGGATCGCGCCGCTGGTCGGGTCGATCAGACGATTGAAGTGGCGCACCAGGGTCGATTTGCCCGAGCCGGACAGGCCCATGATCACGAAGATCTCGCCGGTGCCGATGCTCAGCGACAGGTCATTGACCCCGACCACGCAACCGGTTTCGCTCAGTACCTGATCCTTGGTCTTGCCCTGGCCGACCATCGCCAGTGCGTCCTTGGCACGGTTGCCGAAAATCTTGAAGACGTTTTTGACTTCGATCTTGCTCACGGTTGCGTCGTTCATTTGCTCACCTCATGCCGTGGCCGACCGTATGCCTGAGTAATGCGGTCGATGACCACTGCGAGAATCACGATCGCCAGACCGGCTTCGAGGCCGCGTCCGACGTTGAGGGTCTGAATGCCCACCAGTACGTCTTCACCCAGACCCCGGGCACCGATCATCGAGGCGATCACCACCATCGACAGGGCCATCATGGTGGTCTGGTTGATCCCGGCCATGATGCTTGGCAGGGCCAGCGGCAGTTGCACGCCGAACAGTTGCTGCCAGCGGTTGGCGCCGAAAGCGTTGATGGCCTCCATCACCTCGCCGTCGACCTGGCGAATGCCCAGATCAGTCAGGCGAATCAGCGGTGGTGCGGCGTAGATGACGGTCGCGAAAATCGCCGGCACCTTGCCCAGACCGAACAGCATCAGCACCGGGATCAGGTACACGAAGCTGGGCATGGTTTGCATGATGTCGAGCAGCGGCATCAACACCGAACGCAGGCGATTGCTGCGTGCCGAGAGAATCCCCAGCGGGATGCCGATCAGCACCGAAATGATCGTCGCGACCATCATCAGCGCCAGGGTTTGCATGAGCTTGTCCCACAGGCCGACAGCGCCCACCAGAAACAGCAAACCGACGATCACCGCGGTGGTCGCCACTTTGCGTGTGGCGTGCCAGGCCACGGCGCCGACGATCGCCAGCATCAACCACCAGGGTGCTGCACGCAGCATGCCTTCGAGGTTGACGATGGCCCACAGCAGCGTGTCGGAGATATGGCGGAACACATCGCCGTAGTTGGTGACCAGCGAATCGACCCAACCGTTGACCCAGTCGGCGATGGAAAAGGTAAAGCTTTCGGGAAACATAAGAGACTCTCAATCAAGGGGTTGCGATCAAGCGTCCGACTGCCGATGCCGGCAGCCGGAGAAGCTCAACCTACAAGGCCGCGTCGATTTTCCTGGCGGCGTCGTCGCTCACCCACTTGTGCCAGACTTCAGGATGTTCCTTGAGGAAGATTTTCGCCAGTTTTGGCGACTCGATACGTTCCTTCGCCATGCGTCCCAGGTTCTGGTTCAGCAGGTCGATCGGCAGGTTGACCTTTTCCAGCACGGCCACCAGTTCCGGGGCTTGCTCGTGGAAGGTTTTCGACAGGCCGACCTTGATGCTCACTGTCTTGTCGACGCCCGGTTTTTCTTCGAGCTTGACCGCGTCGATCTGGCCCATCAGCGGGGTCGGCGACCAGTAGTAGAACAGGATCGGTTCACCACGCTTGTAGCTCGACAACACCGCCGCATCCAGCGCCGGGCCGGTGCCCGGACGGAAGTTGGTGTAGCTGCTTTCCAGACCATAGCTTTTGAGCATTTCGCTGTTGTCCAGTTCGCAGGTCCAGCCAGCCGGGCAGTTGTAGAAACGGCCTTTGGAAGGTTCTTCAGCGTCCTTGAACACGGCGGCGTATTTGCCCAGGTCTGCGATGTTTTTCAGGTCCGGGGCTTTGGGCTCAAGCTTGCGCTTGGCGTCGCCTTCGATCACGTAGCGCGGCACGTACCAGCCTTCAACGGCGCCCACGATCGGCGCGCCGACACCAACGACCTTGCCGGCCTTCTCGGCCTTGTTCCAGACCTCGCTGCGGCCGACCCATTCTTCGGCGAACACTTGAATGTCGTTGCTGCTCAGGGCGTTTTCCATGGTGATGGAGTTGCCCGGCAAGCTATCGGTCTTGCAGTCGTAACCTTTCTCCAGCACCACTTGCAGCACGTCAGTCAGCAGCATGGCGCTTTCCCAGTTCAGCCCGGCGAATTTCACCGGTTTGCCCGATTCGCACCAGCCGGCCGCCTGGGTGGCGCCGGCACTGGCGAGCAGGCCCATCGAAAGCAGTGTGGTCAGCAGGGTCTTGTTCGATTTCATTGTCGTGACGCTCCTAATCATGAGTTGGGCTTACGGCAGTCAAGAGGCATCCAGCCCTGTCCACGTCCAATCAGGCCTGCGCCGCAGCGCGACTGGCCCTGTTTTTCTCAGGTTGTGCATGGCTGTCCTGCTCGACCGGCAGAATCAGGTGATCGGGCACCGTGCTGTGCCATTTTTTTGCGCACACGTAATAAAGGGCGGCGGGCAGCACCAGGCCGATGATCCAGGAAATATCCACATCGCCGAGGGCGGCCACCAGCGGGCCGGTGTAGAACTTGGTGGAAATGAACGGCAGTTGCACCAGCACACCGAACACATAGACGCTGATACCGAGGACGTTCCAGCGGCCGTAGCGACCATTTGGATCGGCCAGTGCCGGCACGTCATAGCGCTCGCGGGTGATGCAGTAGTAGTCGACCAGGTTGATCGCGCTCCAAGGCGTGAAAAACGCCAGCAGGAACAGAATGAAGGACTTGAACGCACCAAGGAACGAGTGCTGACCGAGCAATGCGATCAGCGTTGCCGCCCCGACGATGACCACCACGAAAACCAGACGCTGCAAGCGCGACACCGTCAGGTGGCCACGGAAACCGCTGATGATGGTCGCGATGCACATGAAGCTGCCGTAGGAGTTCAGCGTCGAGATGGTGACCTTGCCGAACGCGATGCTGAAATACAGCAACGCAGCGGTGGCACCGGTTCCGCCCAGACCGACGATATAAGCCACTTCATGGCCGGCGAACTGGCCGTTGGCTGAAGCGGCAGCGAACACACCAAGGATCATCGCCACTTGTGCGCCAATCACCGAACCGGCGCCCGCAGCGAAAAAGGTTTTCACCGCTGACGTCTTGCTCGGCAGGTAGCGTGAGTAGTCCGCCACGTAAGGGCCGAAAGCGATCTGCCAGGACGCCGCGAGCGACACCGCCAGCAAAAAACTGCTCCAGCTAAAGTGACGGATTTGCAGGAGTGCACCGACGTCGGTCTGGCTCATCAGACGCCAGAACAGAAATACGAAAGCAATCACGCCAATGACGCTGGCGACGCGGCCAATCCAGTGGATCACCCGATAACCCATCACCGTGACCAGCACGATGACACTGGCGAAGATCAGAATGCCGACGCTGTCGCTGACGCCAAACAACTGGCCCAGCGCCTGGCCGGAAAGCACCGTGCCCGTAGCGGTGAAACCCAGATACATCAGGCACACCAACACAATCGGGATGGCCGCGCCATAAACGCCGAACTGCACACGGCTGGAAATCATCTGCGGCAGACCGAGCTTCGGCCCTTGCGCCGCATGCAGTGCCATCACCCCGCCGCCCAGCAGTTGACCGATCAACAGACCGATCAACGACCAGAACACATCACCGCCCAGCACCACGGCCAACGCCCCGGTGACAATCGCAGTGATTTGCAGGTTGGCACCCATCCACAGGGTGAATTGGCTAAACAGACGACCGTGTCTTTCCGCTTCCGGGATGTAGTCGATCGAACGCCTTTCGATCAACGGTTTGTTGCCTGCACGATCAGGGTTAACAGCCATGATTCAACCTCTGTGGATTGTTATTCGAGTTCACTGAGCGTCTTGCGTGGGTTGCTTTTGGTGGGAGCGGGCTTGCTCGCGAAGGGGTCGGCACATTCGAAACATGTGCTGATTGATCCACCGCATTCGTGAGCAAGCCCACCCCCACCCAAAGCATTTCCCACAGAGTTGCGTTTATTGACCGGTAATCATCGGCAGGTTCAGGCCCTGTTCCTTGGCGCAGTCGATGGCGATCTGGTAACCGGCATCGGCGTGACGCATGACACCCGTGGCCGGGTCGTTGTGCAGCACGCGGGCGATACGCTCGGCCGCTTCGTCCGTACCGTCGCAGACAATCACCATGCCCGAGTGCTGGGAGAAGCCCATGCCCACGCCGCCGCCGTGGTGCAGGGACACCCAGGTCGCGCCGCTCGCGGTGTTGAGCAGAGCGTTGAGCAGAGGCCAGTCGGACACGGCGTCGGAACCGTCCTGCATCGATTCGGTTTCACGATTCGGGCTGGCCACCGAGCCGGAATCGAGGTGATCACGACCGATCACGATCGGCGCCGACAACTCGCCGCTACGGACCATTTCGTTGAATGCCAGACCCAGCTTGGCGCGCAGGCCCAGGCCAACCCAGCAGATACGCGCCGGCAAGCCCTGGAAGCTGATGCGCTCACGGGCCATGTCCAGCCAGTTGTGCAGGTGGGCGTCGTCCGGGATCAACTCTTTGACCTTGGCGTCGGTTTTGTAAATATCCTGTGGATCGCCCGACAGGGCCGCCCAACGGAACGGACCGATGCCACGGCAGAACAGCGGACGGATATAGGCCGGTACGAAACCCGGGAAGTCGAATGCGTTTTCAACACCTTCTTCCTGAGCCATCTGACGGATGTTGTTGCCGTAGTCGAAGGTCGGGATGCCTTGCTTCTGGAATTCCAGCATCGCTTTGACGTGCACGGCCATCGACTGCTTGGCGGCTTTGATCACAGCGGCCGGTTCGGTCTTGGCGCGGGCGCGGTATTCGTCCCAGCTCCAGCCGGCCGGCAGGTAGCCGTTGAGTGGGTCGTGGGCGCTGGTCTGGTCGGTGACCATGTCCGGGCGCACGCCACGCTTGACCAGTTCCGGCAAAATTTCAGCGGCGTTGCCCAGCAGCGCGATGGAAATCGCTTTACCTTCTTTGGTGTACTTGTCGATGCGCGCCAGGGCGTCGTCGAGGTCAGTGGCTTGCTCGTCGACGTAACGGCTTTTCAGGCGGAAATCGATGCTGACCTGCTGGCATTCGATGTTCAGCGAGCAAGCGCCGGCCAGGGTTGCGGCCAGAGGCTGAGCGCCACCCATGCCGCCCAGCCCGGCGGTCAGGACCCACTTGCCGGTAAGGTTGTCGTTGTAGTGCTGACGACCGGCCTCAACGAAGGTTTCGTAGGTGCCCTGGACGATGCCCTGGCTGCCGATGTAGATCCAGCTGCCGGCGGTCATCTGGCCGTACATGGCCAGGCCTTTGGCGTCGAGTTCGTTGAAATGCTCCCAGCTCGCCCAGTGCGGGACGAGGTTGGAGTTGGCGATCAGTACGCGCGGGGCGTTGCTGTGAGTCTTGAACACGCCGACCGGCTTGCCGGATTGCACCAGCAGGGTCTCGTCGTCATTGAGATTGGTCAGGCTCTCGACGATCTTGTCGTAGCACTCCCAGTTACGCGCCGCACGACCGATGCCACCGTAGACCACCAGTTCTTTCGGGTTCTCGGCCACTTGCGGATCAAGGTTGTTCATCAGCATGCGCAGCGGCGCTTCGGTCAGCCAGCTTTTGGCGGTCAGCTTGTTACCGCGTGCAGCACGGATTTCGACGTCACGGTGCTTTGTAAAAGGGGCAGCGGTCATTTTGTTGTCAGTCACGAAAAAGACTCCTCAGCGATCAATTCAAACCAACCCTGGCAGTGGGCAAGCAGCCTGTGCGCTTCAATGCGCGCAAGCGAATCAGTGGACGCTGCAGAGAGTCTCGAGCGACTCATACGCATACGTCTTTACTTGTACATACAAGCATATGCAATCAAGCGGCCAACTTGTTGAAGGGCGGCTCAAGAAACATAGCGGACGAGGCTGGAGGACGCCTGAATCAAGGGTTCTGGCGTGGGTTAAATTTTTCGCGGGGGTGTGTTTGGGGCATTGCGAGAGGGTTACGAAAGCGTGGTGTTGCGCCACGCTGGGGCGTTCGGTAACAAATTGGTGCGCCGGGGAAACAAGAAGTGTGAATACATGGGTGGCGAGGGGATTTACTCCCTCGCCACAGGATGTGTGACCCGATTCAGGTCAGCGTGCTGTCAGCTCGATTACGCAGCAACCGCCATCGACGGAGATTTCAACCAACCCGGTGTTACCGTCCAGTTGCAGGCAATCATGCCGGCCAAGTTGTGCCCTGTCCTCACCGACTGTCACTTGCAGCAACTCACTGACACTGAACACCAGCAGCGTCCCCGCCGAGCTGAAAAACCGCTGCGCGCCGTCCAGCCATTGCAAACGTGCGCTGTAGCGCTGCGGAGCATAGATCAGGTTGAAATCGCGAATCGCCCCGCCAAGCAACGTACAGGACACTTGGCTTTCACCTCCGAAAGCGAACGGGTCGAGGGGTAACAGAGGCTGGGTGTCGTCACCGTCCACACACAAGGTCATGCCGTCACCCTGCAACACGGTGATCACCCGTTGATAACCGGCGAAGGTCGAAAAACCGCCCGACTCCGCGATATCGGCAATCGACAGGCGCCAGCCAAAACCCTCCAGACCTGCGCCCGCATCGCGGGTGATTTCTTCAGTGCTGCCGCCGCCGTTCTTCCACGGCATGCGCGGGTAGCCTTCGGCGCGTAAAACTTTCAAACCATTCATTTATGAAAGCGTCCTTCCAGACGATGACGAGAACCTGGGTGAATCAGACGCGCAGCCGTCACCGGTTGACGCCCCGACCAGGTGCGGCGGCGAATCAGCAGGCACGGCTCGCCTTTCTCGATCTGCAGCAACTTGCACTCCGACGGCTCGGCAAGAATCGCTTCAACCACATGCTCGCCCTCGGTCAGCGGCGCGACCTGGTTGAGGTAGGCGTAAGGCGTTTGCAGGGTGAAGTCCTGCTTCAAGTATTGCGGGGCGACCAGCGCGTTGACGAAACGGTCCTCGATTTGCACCGGGATGTCGTTTTCGTAATGCACGATCAGCGAGTGAAAGACTTTCTGCCCTTCGCGCATGTCCAGCGCCAGCGCCCGCTCGGAACCGGCGGCCTCTTCTTCAAGGGTGATGACCTGGCAAGTATGGCGATGACCACGGGAGGCGATTTCATCAGCGATGTTGTGCACTTCAAACAGCGCGGACTGGCTCTTCGGTTCGGCGACAAAAGTGCCGACACCTTGCATGCGCACCAACAGGCCGTCGGCGGTCATCTCGCGCAGCGCGCGGTTGATGGTCATGCGGCTGAAACCGAGTTGATTGACCAATTCGCTTTCCGACGGCACGCGGTAGTGCGGCGGCCAGTTACCGCTGTCGATCTGCTGGGTGATCATCTGTTTGACACGCGCGTACAAGGGCGCCGGACTGTCGCCCATGTTCGCGGCCAACGGGGAAACTGGAGGCGGAGTCGGCACGGTGGATCCTTGTTCGTCGGTAGAGGTTGCTAGCTTGCCGGAGTTTACCGAGCAGGCAAACATCTGTATATGTATATACAAATAACACACGATGGGGTGCTGAACCATGTCCGCTTTCTTTGCCGAACGCGCGCTGCTGCCTAACGGATGGGCCAATCATGTACGTCTTGAGGTCAGCGCTGATGGCGTGTTGACCCAAATCCAGGCCGATTCCACCGCAGAGGGCGCCGAACGGCTGAGCGGGCCGTTGCTGCCGGGGATGCCCAATCTGCACTCCCACGCGTTCCAGCGGGCGATGGCCGGGCTGGCCGAAGTGGCCGGCAATCCCAACGACAGTTTCTGGACCTGGCGCGATCTGATGTATCGGCTCGTCGGAAAAATCAGCCCGGATCAACTCGGCGTGATCGCCCGACAGCTGTACATCGAAATGCTCAAGGCCGGTTACACCTCGGTGGCCGAATTTCATTACGTACACCACGACAGCAAGGGTCAGCCGTACGCCGACCCGGCCGAACTGGCGTTGCGCATCAGTCAGGCCGCCAGTGACAGCGGCATCGGCCTGACGCTGCTTCCGGTGCTCTACAGCCATGCAGGTTTCGGCGGCCAGCCCCCGAATGACGGCCAACGCCGCTTCATCAACAGCAGCGAAAACTACTTGAAGCTGCAATCACGTTTGCAGCCGCTGTTGGCACAGCAAAAGGCGCAATCGTTGGGTCTGTGCTTCCACTCGTTGCGCGCGGTCACCCCGCAGCAAATCAGCGAAGTGCTGGCGGCCAGTGACAAGCAGTGCCCGGTGCACATCCACATCGCCGAGCAGCAAAAGGAAGTCGATGACTGCCTGAGCTGGAGCGGGCGCCGCCCCCTGCAATGGCTCTATGAAAACACCGAAGTCGATCAACGCTGGTGCCTGGTCCATGCCACTCACGCCAATCCGGAAGAAGTCACGCTAATGGCCAAGAGTCGCGCCATCGCCGGTTTGTGCCTGACCACCGAGGCCAACCTGGGCGACGGGATTTTCCCGGCCGTGGACTTCCTCGCTCAAGGTGGCCGCCTGGGTATCGGCTCTGACAGCCATGTGTCACTCAGCGTGGTGGAAGAATTGCGTTGGCTGGAATACGGCCAGCGTCTGCGTGATCAACGACGCAACCGCTTGTATGGCGCGGATCAGCCGATGGTCGGGCGCACGTTGTACGACGCCGCGCTGGAGGGCGGTGCTCAGGCACTGGGGCAACCAATTGGAGCGCTTGAAGTCGGTAAGCGGGCGGACTGGATTGTGCTCGATGGCAATGATCCGTACCTGGCGACGGCCAATGGCGACGGGATTCTGAATCGCTGGTTGTTTGCCGGCGGTGATCGTCAGGTGCGTGACGTGCTGGTTAATGGCCAGTGGGTGGTGCGCGATGGGCGGCATGCGGGGGAAGAAGACAGTGCGCGAGCCTTCACTCAAGTCCTGCGCGAGCTTTTAGGCTGACACAACGCAAAAAATGTGGGAGCGGACTTGCTCGCGAAAGCGGTGTATCGGTCAACACTTGCGTCGACTGACACGCCCTCTTCGCGAGCAAGCCCGCTCCCACATTTGATAGGCGGTGCTGGTTAATTCGACGTCTTGGCCATCTGCCGATCCGTGGTGCGCCAGATCAGTCGAGTGGTGTCGTAACCCTGCTGCCGCGCCTTGCTCAGCAGATCCTCACGCACCACGCCGTTGACAGTCGGCGTACGCGACAACAACCACATGTACTTGCGACTCGGGTCGCCGACGATGGCGGTCTTGTAGTCATCGCTGACGTACAACACCCAGTATTCACCCTTCGCCACACCCGGTATCAACCGTGAGAACCAGGTGTCGAACTCGACCCACAGCTTGTCGGTCTTGCCCGGAACCTGCGGATAAGCCGTACCCTTGACCTCTTGCCACTCCCAGTCTTTTGTCAGGCAGCGGTTGAACACCCCCATGTTGCCGTCGGGCTGAAGGGTGTAGCGAGCTTCGGATTGCGCGCAATGGCGCTGGAAATACATCGGCAAGCGCGCCAGTTCATACCAGGTGCCTTGGTAACGCTTGAGATTGACGCTGTTGACGGTTTTCGGCGCCAAAGGGTCCACGCCGGACGTGGCGCAGCCGGCCAGTACCAGGCCGGCAAAAAGGATTAGCAATAACCGCTTCATTCTTCTTCTCCGTGGGCGCGAAGCCCCGGTTTACTTCAGGCCTTGGCCGGAAAACATCAGCACTTTGTCACCGGCGTACTGCACGCTGATAAAGCTGTTCTTGTCGCCCCAGGTGCAACTGGACATGCCGAGCGCGCCCGAGCAATCGGTGGGTTTGCCGAGCAAGGTTTCAACCTCGGCCTTGGCCATGCCGGCCGAAAGCTTGGCATAGTTTTCCTGATTGACCTTGCTGCATGCGGCCAACAGCACGCAAAACGACAGCAGGGCGATAGATCGCAGCGACATGGTGTAACTCCTGGAGCGAGGGGGGGATGGCAGGGTGCCAACCAGAAGCTTAGAAGAGAAAACCCTCTTCTGGTTCCCTTCCAAGTTGGCTATTTATATGGCCACTCGTCCGGCATTTACCGGAAAATCAGGCACTTCGTGCGGCTATTGAGCATTTCGTCGCCTTTCATCAAAGCCGCCTAATCTTTGGCGCGCAGCGGTCGAAACAAGAGCAGCGCAAAGCCCCCAGATGTGGCAAATTGCCGCCATTTCTTGACCAGCCCCTTCGCGGTAGCTCATTCGATGACCAGAAACCTGAAATTCAGCCACAAAATCTTGTTGGCTGCCGCCCTCGTGGTGGCCGTTGCGTTCGCCTGTTTCATCTTTTTCAATGACTACCGACAACGCGAAGCCCTGAACAGCAGCACCGAAGCCTCGATGCAGGAACTGGGCAGCCTGACCACCAGCAACATCCAGACCTGGCTGGAAAGCCGCATCCAATTGCTGCAATCGCTGGCCCAGCAAGTTGTCGCCGACGGCAACGCGCCCGCCAGCCTGAAACGCATCATCGACCTGCCCGCCTACACCGGTAACTTCCAGCTCAGCTACTTCGGCGGCGCGGATGGCGTGATGTTCTCGGTACCGGCCGGCAACCGCGCACCGGATTACGACCCGCGCGCCCGTGGCTGGTACAAAGCGGCCGACAGTGCGCAGCAAACCATCGTCACCGAACCGTACATCGCCGCCTCGTCGGGCAAACTGGTCATCACTGTTGCCACCCCGGTGCAGCGCCAGGGCCAGATGATTGGCGTCGCCGGTGCCGATATCGATCTGAGCAGCGTCAGCGCAATCATCAACTCGCTGAACTTCGGCGGCCATGGTCACGCATTTATCGTCAGCGCCGATGGCAAAATCCTGATCCACTCGGACAGCAAACTGGTGCTCAAGACCCTCGCCGAGGCCTATCCGAACGGTGCGCCAAACGTCAGCCCCGGTTTGAAGGAAGTCGAGTTCGGCGGCAAGACGCAGTTGATCTCCTTCACCCGCGTCAATGGCGTGCCATCGGCTGACTGGTACGTGGCGCTGGTGCTGGATAAAGACACCGCGTTCGCGATGCTCAGCGAATTCCGCACCTCGGCGCTGATTGCCATGGTCATCGCCGTGGTGATCATCATCGCCCTGCTCGGCATGCTGATCCGCGTGCTGATGCAACCACTGCTGACCATGGGCCGCGCGATGCACGACATCGCAGAAGGCGAAGGCGACCTGACCAAACGTCTGATGATCCACGGCAACGATGAGTTCGGCGCGCTGGGCACATCGTTCAACCGGTTCGTCGAACGTATCCACACCTCGATCCGCGAAGTGGCCTCCGCGACCGGCCAGGTCAACGAAGTCGCCCTGCGCGTGGTCGCCGCGTCGAACTCGTCGATGTACAACTCCGATCAGCAAGCGAGCCGTACCAACAGCGTCGCCGCCGCGATCAACCAACTCGGAGCCGCCGCCCAGGAAATCGCCCAGAATGCCGCCCTCGCCTCGCAGCACTCCAGCGACGCGCGCAGCCTAGCCGTCGACGGTCAGCAGGTGGTGGATAAAACCATCCACGCCATGCAGCAGTTGTCGGCGAAGATCAGCGACTCCTGCGGCAACATCGAAACCCTGAACAGCAACACGGTGAACATCGGCCAGATTCTGGAAGTGATCACCAGCATTTCGCAGCAGACCAACTTGCTCGCGCTCAACGCCGCCATCGAAGCGGCCCGTGCGGGTGAGGCTGGGCGTGGTTTCGCTGTGGTCGCGGATGAAGTGCGCAACCTCGCACACCGCACCCAGGATTCGGCGCAGCAAGTGCAGGGCATGATCGAGGAGCTGCAAGTCGGCGCCCGTCAGGCCGTCAACATCATGACCGAGAGCCAGCGTGAGAGCGAAAGCAGCGTCGGCATCGCCAACCAGGCCGGCGAACGCCTTGGCAGCGTCACCCAGCGCATCGGCGAGATCGACGGGATGAACCAGTCGGTGGCGACTGCGACTGAAGAGCAGACGGCAGTGGTCGAGTCGATCAACGTCGAGATCAACGAGATCAACACGCTGAATCAGGAAGGTGTGGAGAACTTGCAGGCGACGTTGCGGGCGTGCTCGGATCTGGAGCAGCAAGCGGCGCGTCTCAAACAATTGGTGGGTAGCTTCAGGATCTAAGGCGCTGCCACTGGCCCCTTCGCGAGCAAGCCCCACATTGGAATGCATTTCAGTGTGGGAGCGGGCTTGCTCGCGAAAGCAGCATCAGCCGCACTGAGATCTAAAATCTGGAACCCGGCCCGCAAAGAAACGCCAACTCCTCAGCCGTAGACTCGCGCCCCAACACCGCATTGCGATGCGGAAACCGCCCAAACCTTGCAATCACTTTCTGATGCCGCTCGGCATAATCCAGATTGTCGGCAAACACCGCACGCTCTGCCTCCGGCTGCTCAGCCACCAGACCGATAAACCGCGAAACCGCTTCGTTCTGCACCGCAAGGTTTTCGCAGTGTTCGAACACCAGATAGATGAATACCCGTTGAATCGGCTTCAGTTGCCGGTCGAAATCCGCAGCAATGCCTTGCGCGACAAGTTGCTGCGCGCGCAGATCGCCAGCGAATGCTTTGGGAGAATCGCGAAAGATCATTCGCGGCAGTTGATCGAGCAACAGCACCACCGCCAGCCAACCTTCGGGACATTGCGTCCACTCGGTCAGTTCGCCCGCCAGGGCCTGATCGACAAAGACCCCGAACCGCTCACGCGCTTCGAGGTCCTGGCTGTCTTTCTTGCCGAACCACAGCTTGCCCTTGTCAGCCGAAACCTCGTCCGGTGATTCGGCGTGACCGAACCACCAATCGAGCAACGGTTGCCAAGGCGCGTTCATGGCTTAAGCCTTGTGGTAGGCCGTGGCGCGTGCGACTTCTTCTTTCGAACCGAGGAACACCGCAACACGCTGGTGCAGACCTTCCGGCTGAATGTCGAGGATACGCTGGTGGCCGTCGGTGGACGCGCCGCCCGCTTGTTCCACCAGGAACGACATCGGGTTGGCTTCGTACATCAGACGCAATTTGCCCGGCTTGGACGGCTCGCGGCTGTCGCGCGGGTACATGAACAGACCGCCACGGGTCAGGATGCGGTGCACGTCGGCAACCATCGCCGCGACCCAACGCATGTTGTAGTTCTTTTTCAGTGGACCTTCTTCGCCGGCCAGCAACTCGTCGACGTAGCGCTGCACCGGAGCTTCCCAGTGACGCTGGTTGGACATGTTGATGGCGAACTCCTGGGTGGACTCAGGAATGGTGATGTCTTCGTGAGTCAGCACGAAGCTGCCCATTTCGCGGTCCAGGGTGAAGCCTTTGACGCCGTCGCCCAGGGTCAGTACCAGCATGGTCTGAGGCCCGTAGATCGCGTAACCGGCAGCGACCTGCTCGGTGCCTGGCTGCAGGAAAGCTTTTTCGTTCAGCGCTTCGTTCTGGCTCAGGTATTCGTTCGGGCAACGCAATACCGAGAAAATGGTGCCGACCGGGGCGTTGATGTCGATGTTCGACGAACCGTCCAGTGGGTCGAACACCAGCAGGTAGGCGCCTTTCGGGTACTTGCCCGGGATCTGGTAGGCATTGTCCATTTCTTCGGACGCCATGCCGGCCAGGTGACCGCCCCATTCGTTGGCTTCGAGCAGAATCTCGTTGGAGATCACATCGAGCTTCTTCTGCACTTCGCCTTGTACGTTTTCAGTGCCCATGCTGCCCAGAACACCGCCCAGGGCGCCTTTGGACACGGCGTGGCTGATTTCCTTACAGGCACGCGCCACCACTTCGATCAGGAAGCGCAGATCGGCAGGAGTGTTGTTGCTGCGGGTCTGCTCAATCAAATAGCGACTCAAGGTAACGCGGGACATGGACGGCTCCGGTGGAATGGTGGGCTGAAAACCCGCGCAGTTTACAGGGAGTCTGAAAACGTAGCGAGCAAAGACGCCCGGTAACGTGCGTTGGGGTGCAATTGCATCTATCAGACGTGATCGGGCCCGGAGAGTTCAGGCACCGGATTTAGCGTAGTTGGAAACGGGATGGATGGTAGCCCGGTTTTTTTTCGACCGATTGGCCGTCTTCGCGAGCAAGGGATCTCCCTTGAATACAGACTTGTGTCCACTGAAGATCAACTGTGGGAGCGGACTTGCTCGCGCATGGCGCGCAGCGCCAGCCATTC
Organism: Pseudomonas sp. EA_65y_Pfl2_P78; assembly: GCF_963970495.1. NCBI lineage: Bacteria > Pseudomonadati > Pseudomonadota > Gammaproteobacteria > Pseudomonadales > Pseudomonadaceae > Pseudomonas > Pseudomonas sp. EA_65y_Pfl2_P78. The sequence continues at coordinate 75,131 of NZ_CAXAON010000022.1, forward strand.
TCAGGACTTGGCGGGAGGTTTACGCAGCAGACTCGCCGCCATCACTCCAAGGAACACCACACTCAACAACAACACCGCCCACAGCCCCAACTTCTTCCAGTTGGTTTCAACGACTGCCGTAGTGGCTGTTGTCGAGGCGGGCGTGTTGATGGCTTGGCCCTGCACCGTCGCCTTACCCAACGTCGCCAGTTTCTGCGGTTTGAAATCGGGAATCAGCGTAGCCAGCGGCAGGTTCGCCGTTTTCACCGTCGGATTGCCCAGCGCCAGGCTGTACGGCCCTGCGCCACGCGCCAGAAAGACCACCTGCGTCGCCCGCACTGCGTATTTCAAGCTCGGCGCCTGCTCTCCCAAGCCGCCGCCGCGCTCATCTACGGTCAGTTTCAACTGCTGAACGGGCTGCCCGTAAAGCGACATTTCGTTCTGCACCACGTCCTGATCATTCTGCGTCAGGCGATACAGCAAGCCACTGCTCAACGTCTGCCACGGCAGACTACTCTCGCGCCGCCCCGCCAACGTCACCGGTGCCAGGCTGTTCGGCTCTTTGAGTTCAACCTGCACCCGTTCGACGTTCAGCCCCATCGGCAACTGCCAGGTGTATTCCCCGGCCTTGGTGCTGCTGCCGGCCAGGTCCTGCGACCAGACCAACGGCAGCGGCAAATTGCGCGGGTCGCTGCTTTTCACTTGCGCCAACGTCAGGTTCGGCGCCGAGTTCGGTGAATCCCACAGCAAGCGCACATAACGCGCCGACTGCCCCGGCAGCGTCACTTCATGCTGCTCGATTCGCTCGTCGGAAAAGGTCAGCCGTGCGACCTGCCCCTCGCCCCAGGCCTGCCAATGCTGCAAGTCATCACTGGCCTCAATGCTGAAGCGCTGAAAGCCGTCGCGCTCGCTGGTCCAGTCGAGAATCAATTGCTGCAACGGCGCTTTGATCGCGCTCGCGTCGAGCAACCACCCGCGCAGCACTTCTTCGCCCGCCTCCAATTGGCTGGACGGCTGCACCTCGACCAGCGTGCCGTTGGTGGTCGATTGCACGCGCACGTTCGGTGCGCGCTCCGAGGCGTCGGCGGCGTTGTACAGCGGGAACCACTTCACGTCATGCAACTGCCCGTCGTCGCGGGTCTGCGCCGATTCGCGGGCCAAGGCGTAAGCCTGCGGTTCGCCGGCGGCGTTGAATACGCGCAGATCGCTGAGATCGGTCTGGCGCGCCTGCAATTGCACATTCAGCGGCAGTTCGAGGCGGTACCACGGGCCGTTGCCACTGACGGTCAGCGGCACCTGCGTGGCGAAGTCCGCCGGTTTTTCCTGGGCGCCAGCCGTCATCACCACGCCCAACGCCAACCAACCCAGATTCAGCATACGACTCAAGATGAAACTCCTTCGGTGTCCGGGGCCGGTTTGTCCGCCACCGGGTCAGCTTCGGTGCGTTTGGGCGGCAGCGGCGCGAAGTAGCCGACCACCAGCAGCAACACGCCAACGCCGATAAACGAGACGATCCGGGCGAGGCCGCCACGGTTGCTCAATTCGACAAAAATCAGTTTGGCCACCACCAGCGCAATCAGCGCCGCGCCGATCAGCCACACTTGGCGGCGATGACGCAGATGCCCGCCGATCATCAGTCCCAGCGCCATCAGCGTCCAGACAATGGACAACCCGGCCTGCACCAGCATCGACGCCAGCAACTGATCGAGTTCGAAGGGGATCCCGGCCCAATGATGTGCGGCGCGAGTCACCAACGCGGTGCAGAAGGCGAACAGCGAAACTCCGGCGATCAGTTGCGTGGCGTAATCGGCGTAGTCCTGTCGGATCGACAACTGCGACACCGTGCTGCGCGACCAGACATAAACGCCGAACAGCGCAAACAGCAGGCCCAGTTCCAGCGGGTTGAGCAGCGGCACGTAAGGCAGCGGTTCGGCGTTGCCATCGCTGATCCCGTTGGCCAGCCAGAACCAGCCGAGCATCAACACCGCCAACGGTGCAGCGGCGTACAAGCGGTACTGGCGGGCAAACGCGGCGACGGGCCAAGGCCAATTGCGCGGTGCGGCCGCCAGCAACAGATACAGGCTCGGCAAAATCGCCCAGCCCAACCAACGCCAAGCGTTGTATTGCTCGGACAACAGCAGCAAGCCGTAGCGCAGTTCCAGCGCCAGCACGCCGATCAATAGCCAGCAGCCCAGCACATGCGCAGTGCTCAAGGCCTGCGCCGGCAGCATCGGCGCCAAGCGCCGCAAGCTGAGGAAATGCACCGCGAACACCACAGCCCACGCCAGCCAGCCGACGTCTGCCGCCGGGTGATAACGCGAATGCCAAGCCATGAGCAAAACCAGCCCGGCGGCCGGCATCAACAAGGTGCACAGCAAACCCAGCGCCGGCCATTTCAAGCGCAGTGACAGCAGCGTCCACAATGCCACACTCAGTGCCGCGACCAGCAACAGCAGAGAGTCTTCAAGATTCACTGGCGCAAAGCCCAGCACTTCATTGACCCACGCGAACGTCCACCAACCGGCGCCCCACACCAGCAACACCTCGGACAAACGCTGCAAACTCAACACATCAAACGCCGACGCATGATGACCCAGTTGCAGGCGCCAAGCGCCGATCATCGCGGCCAGGCTCAGCACCAACGGCGTCCAGAATCCGCCGTGCGCCAACGGCTTGGAACCTTCACTGGCCAACGGCCCAAGCCACTCGGAACCGGCGAGCAAAAACGCCGCGCCGCCGATCACCTGCAACAGCAGACCGAAGACAAAACTCACTCGCTGCTTGAGGTACAGGCTCAGCCAGATGATCAGCAAACCGCTGGCGGCCCACACCGCACTCGCGGTCTGCCACGGCAGCACGAACAGCACCGCCAGATTGATCAGCACCAGACCGGCCAGCAGCACCACCGACAAGCCGCGCAGCAGACGCACATCGGCGTGCACCATCTCATCGCGAGCGGCCAGCAACATGCCGGCGATCAGGGCCAGTCCGATCAAGGAGGCACTGAGCAAACCGCTCCAGCCGGCGCTGAAAACCGCGGCCGAATCTACGCCCCCGCCTTGCAAGCGCAGCAGGAACAACGCGCCACCCAGCAGTTGCACGGCAAACGCCGTGAACAGGAACGTGCGCGATTGCAGGCGCAGACCGACGAACAACGTCGCCAGACCGGCCAGCGCCCAACTGATCGCCGTGCCCTGGATGAAGAAGTACAGCGGCGCCAGCAGGTAAAGGCACGTCAGGCCCAGGCACGCCAGCACCGGCAGACCTTGGCGTTCCCAAGGCGAGGCCTGTTCCGGCGTGGCTTTGCGCAGTTGATAGAAGCTGAACAACAACGCGACGCCGAGCATCAGCGCACCTAACGGTGCCCCATCGAGCAGACTGCTCTCGCCGATGCGCAACTGACTGAGGAACGCCAGCGCCGACCCCAGTTGCAACAGCAAAGCAAAGGCCCGGGCGAAGGGGCGATGCTGACGCAAGCCGAGCCAGAAAATCCCCGCGCCCTCCACTGCCCACGCCGCAGACGTCCAACGTGCATCGAGCCCGAGCGGAATCGCCAGACTGGCAAAAATCACCCCCAGCGCCAGACAGGTTTCGCCCAGCAGCACGGCACGCCCGCCCATCAACACTTTGGCCAGGCCCATGTAGATCATGCCCAGTGCGAGGGCGCTGAATGCCGCCGCGAACTCCAGATGCTGCACCAGCGCAAACTGCAAACCAAAGCCGACAATCGGCGGGCCGAACAGCATCGTCCCATCGACGTAGTCACCCTTGCGCGCCGACCAGTGCAGCAGCGCCTCACGGTCGCCGTCTGCCGGAGCATCAGGCATGTCGAGTAGTTTTCGGCGGGCGAACAACAAGCCAATGGCCAGGTACATCAGGAAGAACAGAATCAGAAACGGCTCGGTGCTCCACAAAAGCTGCGGCGCATAAGAACGCAGCCCCCAGGCGAAACCGATGCCAAAGGTGCCAACGAAGCCAATCAGGTTGAGCAGGCGCCAGGCCTTGAACCAGGCGATGGCGAAGATGCCGGCGTTGAGCAGCGCGAAATAACTGAACAGCGCGACATGGTTGCCAGCGCCGGTCGAAGTCAGAATCGGTGCAGCGAAACCGCCGAGCGCGGCGACACACGCCAGCGCCAGGGCGTCCTGGGTAATCGCCAGAATCGCCGAGAACACCGTGACCGCCACCAGCAAGCCCAGCGCGGCCGACGGCTCCAGTAACGGATGCAGGCGCATCGCCGCAAACACTGTCAGGTACAACACCGCGATGCCGGTGCCTTGCAGCATCAACGCATAACTGCTGTTGCGGTGCCGCAGCCACCAGCCCAGCGCCAGCAAGCCCAGTGCCGCGGCAGCGACCCCGGCGTAACGCAGTTCGATCGGCACCACCATGCCTTCGGTGGCATAGCGCAGCAGAAACGCCAGGCCGAAGAACAACAGCACCACGCCAACGCGCAGCACGGTGTTGCCACCGAACAGCCAGTTGCGTGCCGCGCTGATGCCACGCTCGATCAAGTTCGGGCCACGGGGCTCGGCGGGTTGTTGAGGTTCGGTGGTCACGGCTTCGAGGCGCCAGACGTCGTCCGGCAGCGGTTGGCTGGTTTCCTCGGCAGCGGCAGAGATCGGTTCGAGTTCGGGCGGCAGTTCCCAAACCAGTTCGGACACCGGCGCCTGTTCAACGATGTTTTGGGGTTCGACGACAGGTTCACTGGCCGGTGCCGCACTCGACGGCGGTGCGGCTTGCACGGGCGTGCCTTCGAGCAGAAACAGCCGCTGCTCGACCGCCTGCAAGGCGACCTTTGCCTGTTCAAGTTGACGCTGTTGTTCGGCGGCCTGTGTGCCGATCCGGGCGATGCGCAGCGTTTGCCCACTCGCAAGTCCCAGCAGAGCACCCAACAGCGCCGTGCTGAACGACTCGTCAAGCAGCCAGCCGAGCACCAGCCCGATCAACATGAACATCCATTGCATGGTCGATATCCCTAAGCGGCCCCGTAAAGGGGCAATCCCGGCAGTTGCTTCAGTCTAGGCACAATCTAACGGTGGGAGCGGGCTTGCTCGCGAAGGCGTCGTCAGTCGATATTAAAATTGACTGATGCACCGCTTTCGCGAGCAAGCCCGCTCCCACCGGGGTCTTGTGGTGACTGATACATCCGGTAACCGGCGCTCAGTATATCGATGCCGCCCAACAAACGTTGGGCCTTACGCACATTTGTTGCGCAAAGTTACTCCAGCGCTTTCCAGATATCCGTGGCGTACTCGCGAATCGTCCGGTCGGAGGAGAACCAGCCCATCCGCGCCGTGTTGAGCACCGCCGAACGCCACCATTTATTGCTGTCGTGCCAAAGCTCTTCAACGCGCTTCTGCGCCTCCCAGTAGGAGTCGAAGTCGGCGCAGACCAGGAACCGGTCGTAATCGACCAGCGAGTCGATCAGCCCTGTATAACGCGAGGTGTCGTCCGGCGAGAACACGCCGCTGCGGATCGCTTGCAGCACATCGTTGAGGCGATGGGACGCGGCGATGTCCGGCGCAGCGCTGAACTCGTGGTTCTGTTTACGCGCTTCGACCTGCTGGGCGCTGAGGCCGAAGATGAACATGTGCTCGGCGCCAATACGCTCGCACATCTCCACGTTGGCGCCGTCCAGCGTACCGATGGTCAGGGCACCGTTGAGGCCGAACTTCATGTTGCTGGTGCCTGAAGCCTCGAAACCGGCGGTGGATATCTGCTCGGACAAGTCCGCCGCCGGAATAATGCTCTCCGCCAGACTGACGTTGTAATTGGGCAGGAACACCACTTTCAGCAAGCCACGCACGGTCGGGTCGTTGTTCACCACCCGGGCGATGTCGTTGGTCAGTTTGATGATCAGCTTGGCCTGGTGATAACTGGCCGCCGCTTTACCGGCGAAAATTTTCACTCGCGGCACCCAGTCGATTTCAGGCTCGGCGCGGATCGCCTGATACAACGCCACGGTGTGCATCAGGTTGAGCAACTGGCGTTTGTATTCATGGATCCGTTTGACCTGCACATCGAACATCGCCGCCGGGTTGACCGCGATCCCCAGCCGTTCGTGAATCAGATAAGCCAAGGCCTTTTTGCTGTGTAACCGCTGCTCGGCGAAGGCTTTGCGAAAGGCCGGTTTTTCTGCGAACGGTTCGAGGTCGAGCAGGCGTTCTTCCGGCTTGTCCAAAATATCCGGGCCAAGCGCATCGACCAGCATCGAGGTCAATTCGGCGTTGGCCTGGAACAGCCAGCGGCGGAAGGTGATGCCGTTGGTTTTGTTGTTGATCCGCTCCGGGTAGAGCTTGTGCAATTCGGCAAACACGGTTTTGCGCATCAGTTGCGTGTGCAGCCCTGACACGCCGTTGACGCTATGCGAACCGAGGAACGCGAGGTTGCCCATGCGCACCCGGCGGCCGTTGTCCTCTTCGATCAGCGACACCGCACGCAGTACGTCGAAGTCGTGAATACCCTTGGCCCGCAATGAATCGATGTGCTGGGCATTGATCAGGTAAATGATCTGCATGTGCCGCGGCAGCATGCGCTCCATCAAACCCACCGGCCAGGTTTCCAGCGCTTCGGGCAGCAAGGTGTGGTTGGTATACGACAGCGTGTCCACGGTGACCTGCCACGCCGCATCCCACGCCACGTCGTAGACGTCGACCAGTTGGCGCATCAGTTCGGCGACGGCAATTGACGGGTGGGTGTCGTTGAGCTGAATGGCGGCGTGATCACCCAGGGTCAACACCGAGGTGTGCATGTTGCGATGACGACGGAGCAAGTCCTGCAAAGATGCGGCGACGAAGAAATATTCCTGGCGCAGACGCAGTTCTTGCCCCGCTTCGGTGCTGTCCGCCGGATAGAGCACGCGGGAGATGCTTTCGGCACGAGCCACCTCGGCCACGGCGCCCAAGTGGTCACCGGCGTTGAAACGTTCCAGGTGCAGATCTTCCATGGCCCGAGCCCGCCACAGGCGCAAGGTGTTGACGCTTGCCCCGCGCCAGCCGACGACCGGCGTGTCATAGGCAATCGCCCGAACGGTTTCGGCCGGCGACCAGACTTGCCGGGTCTTACCACTGGCATCGGTGACGGTTTCAACGCTGCCACCAAAACCGATGGCGTAGACGACTTCCGGCCGCTCGAACTCCCACGGGTTACCGAAATCCAGCCAGTGTTCGGTCTGTTCCTGCTGCCAGCCGTCGACGATGGCCTGACGGAACAAGCCGTGTTCATAACGAATGCCGTAGCCATGGCCGGCGATGCCGAGGGTGGACATGCTTTCCATGAAGCACGCAGCCAATCGTCCGAGACCGCCATTACCCAGCGCTGCGTCAGGCTCCAGCAGGCGAATGCGTTCCAGATCGACACCCAGTTCGGTCAGCGCCTCTCGGGCAACGTCGAGCAGACCGAGGTTGCTCAGGCTGTCGTAAAGCAAGCGGCCGATGAGGAATTCCAGCGAGAGGTAATACACCCGCTTCTGGCCTTTGCGGTAGATCTGCCGGGTGTGATCCATCCAGTGCTCGACCATGTGATCGCGCGCCGCCAGGGCAATGGCTTCGAACCAGTCATGGTCAAAGGCGTGATCGGGGTCTTTGCCCACCGCGTAGGTGAGTTTGGTCAGGACGGCGTCGCGGAATGCGGCCACCTCTGCTTCGCGAACTAATGGTTCTTGAGTCATCGATACGACCTCGGGCGAGCGGGGAATTGTCTGAGCCTAGACGGTCTGACCGACGGTAGCGGCTCTGGTTCGGCGGTATTTCCCGGGACTGTGAGATAGCCCGGCAATCGCTTGGCATCTCCCCCAATGAATGCAGGGGCCGTGCCGACTTGTCCGGTCAAATGGCGGCCTATAGAAAAAATCTGGCGAAAGGTTGTTCAAAAATTCACCCGTCCCGGTATGATCGCGCGCCCTGATGCATACGCCTGGTAACTCCCGATGATGAAGCCCAACCTGATTGCCGCCGCCGAGATCGATCGTCTCGATACGTGGGCCAAATACTCGGCCCCGATGTGCGGCTCTTGTGTCTCCAGCTGCTGCACGCTGCCGGTCGAGGTGAAGATCAAGGATCTGGTGCGCATCGGCGTGGTCGACGAGTTCGAGTTGGGCGATCCGCCGAAAAACATCGCCAAGCGCCTGCAAAAGGAAGGACTGGTCGAGCGCTTCAATCAGAAGTCGGGGATCTTCACCCTGCAGCGCATGAGCAACAACGATTGCTACTACCTGGATCGTAAGTCGCGCCTGTGCACCATTTATGACAAGCGCCCGGACACCTGCCGCAATCACCCCAGGATTGGGCCGCGACCGGGGTATTGCGCGTACAAGCCGAAGGAAGTGGTGCGCGAGCAGAATTTCCGCGCGATCGAGAAGTTTTGATCGTTACTGAGATTTTCGGCGGCTGATCGGCCGCCCTCGCGAGCAAGCCCGCTCCCACAGTAGATTCTCGGTGAACACAAATCTTGTGTACGCCATGGTTCCCTGTGGGAGCGGGCTTGCTCGCGAAGAGGCCGACAAAAACACCGAATCCCCCCAGACAAACAAAAACGCCCCCGGTCTCGCGACCGGGGGCGTTTTTTCAAGCGCGGGCTAAATTACGCCTTGGCTTTCTTGGCAGCGCGGGTACGCTCGCTTTCGTCCAGGATCTTCTTGCGAAGACGGATGGACTTAGGCGTGACTTCGCACAGTTCGTCTTCCTGGATGTATTCCAGAGCCTGTTCCAGAGTGAAGCGAACTGGTGGGACCAGAGCGATGGTTTCGTCTTTACCCGAAGCACGCATGTTGTCGAGCTTCTTGCCTTTGGTTGGGTTCACACCCAGGTCGTTGTCACGGCTGTTCTGACCAACGATCTGACCGTTGTAGATCTCCTGGCCGTGTTCTACGAACAGCTTGCCGCGAGCCTGCAGGGTTTCCAGCGAGTAGGTCAGTGCCTTACCGGTTTCAACCGACACCAGAACGCCGTTCTGACGGCCGGACATGTGGCCCGACTTGACGGTGTCGTAGCGGTCGAAGATCGAGGTCAGGATGCCAGCACCGTTGGTCAGGGTCAGGAACTGGTTACGGAAACCGATCAGACCGCGAGCAGGGATGTTGTATTCCAGACGAACACGGCCTTTACCATCCGGCACCATGTTGGTCAGGTCGCCTTTACGCAGACCCATCTCTTCCATGACCTTGCCCTGCGAATCTTCAGGGATGTCGATGGTCACGTTTTCGAACGGTTCTTGTTTCACGCCGTTCACTTCACGAATGATCACTTCCGGACGGCCCAGAGCCATTTCGAAGCCTTCGCGACGCATGGTTTCGATCAGTACCGAGAGGTGCAGCTCACCACGACCGGAAACCTTGAACTTGTCAGCGGTGTCGCCTTCTTCAACGCGCAGTGCAACGTTGTACAGCAGCTCTTTGTCCAGACGCTCCTTGATGTTACGGGAGGTCACGAACTTGCCTTCTTTACCGCAGAATGGCGAGTCGTTTACCTGGAACGTCATGGAAACGGTTGGCTCGTCAACGGTCAGCGGCTTCATCGCTTCAACAGTCAGCGGGTCGCACAGTGTGTCAGAGATGAACAGCTCGTCGAAGCCGCTGATGCAGACGATGTCGCCGGCCGCTGCTTCTTCAACGTCAATGCGGTGCAGACCGTGGTGACCCATCAGCTTCAGGATACGGCCTTTGCGTTCTTTGCCGTCGGCGTCGATAGCGACAACCGGGGTGTTCGGCTTGACGCGACCACGAGCGATACGGCCAACACCGATAACACCCAGGAAGCTGTTGTAGTCCAGAGCGGAGATCTGCATCTGGAACGGACCGTCACGGTCAACGGCCGGAGGCGGAACGTGGTCGACGACCGCTTGGTACAGCGGGGTCATGTCTTCAGCCATGGCGGTGTGATCCAGACCGGCGATGCCGTTCAGGGCCGAGGCGTAAACAACCTGGAAGTCCAGTTGTTCTTCGGTCGCACCGAGGTTGTCGAACAGGTCGAAGATCTGGTCCAGAACCCAGTCCGGACGCGCGCCTGGACGGTCAACCTTGTTGATGACCACGATTGGACGCAGGCCGGCTTCGAAAGCCTTCTTGGTCACGAAACGGGTTTGCGGCATAGGGCCGTCTTGAGCGTCAACCAGCAGCAGAACGGAGTCAACCATCGACATTACGCGTTCAACTTCGCCGCCGAAGTCGGCGTGGCCCGGGGTGTCCACGATGTTGATGTGGTAGCCGTTCCAGTTGATGGCGGTGTTTTTCGCCAGAATGGTAATACCGCGCTCTTTTTCCTGGTCGTTGGAGTCCATCACGCGCTCGTCGTTGAGCTCGTTGCGCTCCAGAGTGCCGGATTGACGCAGGAGTTTGTCTACCAGGGTGGTCTTACCATGGTCAACGTGAGCAATGATGGCGATGTTGCGTAGATTTTCGATCACTTGTGTATCTCGATCAGAGGATTCGGTTTGCTGACAAGTCTTGGCAGCGATTAACAGTAGTGTCCGGCATGGCCGTTACAGCTTGACGGCGGTGTCGGGGGGCCGGTGACGCAGGCCACAGGCAAACAGCCCCGGGCACTTAGCTCGGTCGATAAACGCGCACATTGGCATGCCCCTCACTGAGCAAATGGTGAGCATGCAGGCGACTCATCACGCCTTTGTCGCAATACAGCAGGTACTGGCGAGTCGGATCCAGCTCCTTGAAACGAGCGTTCACTGCGTAGAACGGCATCGTCTGTACTTCTATTCCGGCAAGCTGCAGCGGGTCATCCTCGGCGGCATCCGGGTGACGGATGTCGATAACGATCTGACCGGCCAGCGCTTCGCCGACTTCTTCAATCTGCAAATCCTGGCCCAATTCGTCGATCACCCGATCGATCGGCACCAGTTTGGCGTTTTCGAGCGCTCGCTCGAGCACCGCCATGTCGAATTCTTTCTCTTCGTGCTCAACGCGACCACGCTTGGCAGCGGTCTTCGGATTGACCGAAATGACCCCGCAGTATTCGGGCATGTGCCGGGCGAAATCGGCAGTGCCGATCTCGTTGGCCGTGTCGATGATGTCCTGCTTGTGGGCGACGATCAGCGGACGCAGGACCAGTTTGTCGGTCACGCAGTCGATCACCGACAGGTTCGGCAGCGTCTGGCTCGACACCTGGGAGATCGCTTCACCGGTGACCAGCGCGTCGATGTGCAGGCGGTCGGCAATGGCCGTGGATGCGCGCAACATCATACGCTTCAATACGACGCCCATATGACTGTTATCGACTTTGCCGAGAATTTCTCCCAACACTTCTTCGAACGGAACACTGACAAATAGCACGCGTTGCGAGCTTCCGTACTTCTTCCAGATGAAATGCGCGACTTCCATCACGCCCAATTCGTGGGCACGACCACCGAGATTGAAGAAGCAGAAGTGCGCCATCAGGCCGCGCCGCATGATCTGGTAGGCCGCAACGGTCGAGTCAAAGCCGCCGGACATCAGAACCAGGGTCTGCTCAAGTGCGCCCAGCGGATAACCGCCGATGCCGTTGTGCTGGCTGTGGATGACAAACAACCGTTTGTCGCGAACTTCCATGCGCACTTCGATTTGCGGTGCCTTGAGGTCGATTCCGGCAGCGCCGCACTCGCGACGCAGCTTGCTGCCGACGTATTTTTCGACGTCCATCGAACTGAATGCATGCTTGCCCGCGCGCTTGCAGCGTACCGAGAAAACCTTCCCGGCCAGCGCATCGCCGTAGTGCTGCTTGCACTTTTCGGTGATGTCGTCGAAGTCGCCCAGCGGGTACTCGTCGATCTGCAGAAAGTGCGCGATGCCGGGCATGCAGGTCAGGCGCTCAACCATCTCTTTCAAGGCTTTGGGGTCGGCAACGCGGGTTTCCAGCTCGAGATTGTCCCACACACCGTTCACCACCACGGCCGGGTCCAGGTCACGGAGCACGGTGCGGATGTTCTTGGCCAACTGGCGGATAAATTTCGTCCGGACAGGTCGGCTTTTGATGGTGATCTCGGGGAAGACTTTTACGATTAGTTTCATGAAAACAGCGCGCGCTGGGCCAGCCGAAAAAGGGGGGCGCGGATTATAGCGGAAATTGCTCAAGGTTTAACCAGTTAATGTGCAGAAGGTTTTGCTTGCACCAAAACAGGTCATTTTCCACCTGAAGCGCTACATTAAGGGGCGACATTTTCATCTTTAAGGCGCTTTGAACCTTTAAAAGCGTAAATTTGGGGCAAAAAACCCATGCTGGGGCACTGGCATGCAATTTGCTCCCTTGTGAGGCAGGTTGCCTTGGCAGAGTATCTGCGCCGGCATCACCCATATTAAGGGCATCCATTACTAGCCCTAAGCCACCCGGAGGACACTATGTCGAAGTCGGTTCAACTCATCAAAGATCATGACGTCAAGTGGATTGATCTGCGCTTCACGGACACCAAAGGCACTCAGCACCACGTGACCATGCCGGCTCGCGATGCGCTGGAAGACGACTTCTTCGAAGTCGGCAAGATGTTCGACGGTTCCTCCATCGCAGGCTGGAAAGGCATCGAAGCCTCCGACATGATCCTGCTGCCGGACGACGAAACGGCCGTGCTCGACCCGTTCACCGAAGACGCGACCCTGATCCTGGTCTGCGACATCATCGAACCGTCGACCATGCAAGGTTACGATCGTGACCCGCGCGCCATCGCTCACCGCGCCGAGGAATACCTGAAGACCACCGGTATCGGTGACACCGTCTTCGCAGGTCCCGAGCCAGAATTCTTCATCTTCGACGAAGTGAAGTTCAAGTCCGACATCTCCGGCTCGATGTTCAAAATCTACTCCGAACAAGGCTCGTGGATGTCCGACCAGGACATCGAAGGCGGCAACAAAGGCCACCGTCCAGGCATCAAAGGTGGTTACTTCCCGGTTCCGCCGTTCGACCACGACCACGAAATCCGTACTGCCATGTGCAACGCACTGGAAGAAATGGGTCAAACCGTTGAAGTTCACCACCACGAAGTGGCGACTGCCGGTCAGAACGAAATCGGTGTCAAGTTCAACACACTGGTGAAGAAAGCTGACGAAGTTCAGACTCTGAAATACGTTGTACACAACGTTGCCGACGCTTACGGCCGCACCGCGACCTTCATGCCGAAGCCACTGTACGGCGATAACGGTTCGGGTATGCACGTTCACATGTCCATCGCCAAAGATGGCAAGAACACCTTCGCTGGCGAAGGCTATGCCGGCCTGTCCGAAACCGCTCTGTACTTCATCGGCGGCATCATCAAGCACGGCAAAGCGCTGAACGGCTTCACCAACCCGGCGACCAACTCCTACAAGCGTCTGGTGCCAGGCTTCGAAGCTCCGGTCATGCTGGCCTACTCGGCGCGCAACCGTTCCGCCTCGATCCGTATCCCTTACGTCAACAGCCCACGCGGCCGTCGTATCGAAGCACGTTTCCCGGATCCGGCTGCCAACCCGTACCTGGCTTTCGCAGCACTGCTGATGGCCGGCCTGGACGGTATCCAGAACAAGATCCACCCAGGCGATGCCGCTGACAAAAACCTGTATGACCTGCCGCCTGAAGAGGCGAAAGAGATCCCGCAAGTTTGCGGCAGCCTGAAAGAAGCCCTGGAAGAGCTGGACAAGGGCCGTGCGTTCCTGACCAAGGGCGGCGTGTTCTCCGACGACTTCATCGATGCTTACATCGCGCTGAAATCCGAAGAAGAAATCAAAGTCCGTACCTTCGTACACCCACTGGAATATGAGCTGTACTACAGCTGCTGATCCGGTAGCGCCGCGCTACGCGGCGTGACAAAAAGAGGCCTTCTTCGGAAGGCCTTTTTTATTGCCCGTGATTTCATTGGCGACGCACCACCCTGAGCGGGCTTGCTCGCGAAGGCGTCTTGTCAGTCGCCATATCCTTCAGTGACCGACCGCGTTCGCGAGCAAGCCCACTCCCACAGGGATTTTTGGCGGGCAAATAATCTCTGGATATGTCCAGGGTTGGGCCTACCGCAGCACCTGGCCTATGCTGCAACCCATCGCGTTCATTCCCGGTCGATTTCATGGGTCGCTTCTTTCTCTCCATCCTGCTGCTGATCGCCGTTCCTGCGGCCGCGCAGATCTACAAGTACACCGATGCCAACGGCAACACGGTGTACAGCGACCACTCGCCGGACGGCGTCAAGGCACAGCCGGTTGACCTGCCGCCGCTCAACACAGTCGAGCCTCCGTCACCGAGCGCACCCGCCGCGCCCACTACCGACAACCCGAAGCCGTCGCGCAATGCCTATGACATTCTCGAACTCGCCGGCCTGCCCACCGAAGAAGCCCTGCGCGCCAACAACGGCACCTTCACCGTCAATGTGTTGATCAAGCCGCGCCTGCAGCCGCCGCACCAATTCAGGCTGGTCCTGGACGACGAGCCTTACGGCCAGCCCAGCAACGTACCCATCCTGCAACTGGTGAACATCAATCGTGGCGAGCATCGACTCGCGGTGCAGGTGATCGATGGTCAGACGATCATTCAGCAGAGCCCTCCAGTGACCTTCACCGTGCAGCGGGTGCACACGCCATGATCCGCGCATGGCTGATCGTTGTGTTGGCACTGACGGCACTGCAAGCCACGGCGGAGGTGTTCACCTACGTCGATGGCCAAGGCAATCGCGTCTACACCGACCAGCCACGCGGGAACGCCAGGAAGGTTCCATTGGCGACCAGCAATCGCATGCCCGCCAATCCGACCGGCGCAGCACCGATCACCCCCGCGAAAAAGCCCCCGGAGCAACCGCCATTTCATTACGACATGCTGCGTATTCTGGTGCCCGAGCCTGACGCAACCATCCGCAGCAGCGCCGGCGAATTGATCGTCAGTGTCACCAACGAGCCAGGCCTGCAAGCCGGCGATCGATATCGCCTGTTGCTGGATGGTCAGGCCGCCGGCGAGCCCGGCGTCAGCCCGGTTTTTCCGCTAAGCAACATCGACCGGGGCAGCCACAACCTGTCGGTGGAAATCCTGGATGCCGCGGGCCGCACCGTCGAGCGCACCGCCAACCAGCCTTTCCACATGCTGCGCATTTCGCTGGCACAGAAACGCCAGGTCAAACCCTGCACAAAAGACGATTACGGTGTGCGCCCGGAATGTCCGCTGAAAGACAAACCTGAAGAGCCGAAAAACCCCTTCCTGCGTTTCTTCTAACGCCATTGTGCTTTGCGCACTATATTGGTGCAAAAAACTGCACACTTCCCACATTCCAACCCATTTTGGTTCGAAAGTACCCGCAAGAGCTGGCAAAGCGCCACGCAAACGAGCGTCAAACGCCCGTTTCAGGGGCTGAACGCTTCTTTTCGGAGCCTTGGTTTGGTTTTTGCATTTTCCATCCAAACACGCTTGTTTCTTGCGCACGCTCCGCCCCCAAAAGAGGCCTTGATGACTATTAGCGACGCAATCCCACGCTTGCTGCTCGACAACCTGACCACCGCCACCATTCTGCTCAATGCCCAATTGCGCCTTGAGTACATGAACCCGGCCGCGGAGATGCTGCTGGCCATCAGCGGGCAGCGCAGC
Source organism: Pseudomonas sp. EA_65y_Pfl2_P78 (assembly GCF_963970495.1). NCBI lineage: Bacteria > Pseudomonadati > Pseudomonadota > Gammaproteobacteria > Pseudomonadales > Pseudomonadaceae > Pseudomonas > Pseudomonas sp. EA_65y_Pfl2_P78. The sequence goes on from NZ_CAXAON010000022.1 coordinate 90,625, forward strand.
CATGGCCAGTTCATCAGCGAGCTGTTCACCGAATCCACCGAGGCGCTCAATTCGTTGCGCCAGGCGGTCGAACAAGCGCACCCGTTCACCAAACGCGAAGCGATGCTCACCGCCCTCACCGGTCAGACCTTGACCGTGGATTATGCGGTGACGCCCATCCTCAGTAACGGCGCAACCCTGCTGCTGCTGGAAGTCCACCCGCGTGATCGCTTGCTGCGGATCACCAAGGAAGAGGCGCAAATTTCCAAGCAGGAAACCAGCAAGATGCTGGTGCGCGGCCTCGCCCACGAGATCAAGAACCCTCTGGGCGGCATCCGTGGCGCAGCGCAATTGCTGGCGCGCGAGCTGCCGGAAGACAGTCTGCGCGATTACACCAATGTGATCATTGAAGAGGCCGATCGCCTGCGCAATCTGGTCGACCGCATGCTCGGCTCCAACAAGCTGCCGTCGCTGGCCATGTGCAACGTCCACGAAGTCCTGGAGCGCGTCGGGCATCTGGTTGAAGCCGAAAGTCAGGGCTGCATCACGTTGGTGCGCGACTATGACCCAAGCATTCCGGACGTGTTGATCGACCGCGAACAAATGATTCAGGCGGTGCTGAACATCGTCCGCAACGCGATGCAGGCGATCAGCAGCCAGAACGAGTTGCGCCTGGGCCGCATCAGCCTGCGCACCCGTGCCATGCGCCAGTTCACCATCGGCCATATCCGCCATCGCCTGGTGACCAAGATCGAGATCATCGATAACGGCCCGGGCATTGCGGCGGAACTCCAGGAAACCATTTTCTTTCCCATGGTCAGCGGCCGCCCGGACGGTACCGGGCTGGGCCTGGCCATTACCCAGAACATCATCAGCCAGCACCAGGGCCTGATCGAGTGTGAAAGCCATCCAGGCCACACCACGTTCTCGATCTTTCTGCCACTGGAACAAGGAGCCACATCGACATGAGCCGTAGTGAAACCGTGTGGATCGTCGATGACGACCGTTCTATCCGTTGGGTTCTGGAAAAGGCCCTGCAGCAAGAAGGCATGACCACCCAGAGTTTCGACAGCGCCGACGGCGTGATGAGTCGTCTGGCCCGTCAGCAGCCGGACGTGATCATTTCCGACATCCGCATGCCGGGTGCCAGCGGCCTTGATCTGCTGGCGCGGATTCGCGAGCAGCACCCACGGTTGCCGGTCATCATCATGACCGCTCACTCCGATCTGGACAGCGCCGTTGCCTCCTATCAGGGCGGCGCGTTCGAATACTTGCCAAAGCCGTTCGACGTCGATGAAGCCGTATCGCTGGTCAAACGCGCCAATCAGCATGCGCAGGAACAACAAGGCCTTGAAGTCGTTCCTTCGCTGACCCGCACCCCGGAAATCATCGGCGAAGCGCCGGCGATGCAGGAAGTGTTTCGCGCCATCGGCCGCTTGAGCCACTCCAACATCACCGTGCTGATCAACGGCGAATCCGGCACCGGTAAAGAACTGGTGGCCCACGCCCTGCACCGTCACAGCCCGCGCGCGACCTCGCCGTTTATCGCGCTGAACATGGCGGCGATTCCCAAGGATCTGATGGAGTCCGAACTGTTCGGTCACGAGAAGGGTGCGTTCACCGGCGCGGCCAACCTGCGACGCGGTCGTTTCGAACAGGCCGACGGCGGCACGCTGTTCCTTGATGAAATCGGCGACATGCCGGCCGACACCCAGACGCGCCTGCTGCGCGTTTTGGCCGACGGCGAGTTCTATCGCGTTGGCGGGCATGTGCCAGTCAAAGTCGACGTACGCATCATCGCCGCGACCCACCAGAATCTGGAAACCCTGGTCCACGCCGGAAAATTCCGTGAGGACTTGTTCCACCGCCTCAACGTGATCCGCATCCACATCCCGCGTCTGTCGGACCGTCGCGAAGACATCCCGACCCTGGCCAAGCACTTCCTCAGCCGCGCGGCACAGGAGCTGGCGGTCGAGCCGAAACTGCTGAAAAGCGAGACCGAGCAATACCTGAAAAACCTGCCGTGGGGCGGCAACGTGCGTCAGCTGGAAAACACCTGCCGCTGGATCACTGTCATGGCGTCCGGGCGCGAGGTGCACATCAGCGACCTGCCACCGGAACTGCTGAACTTGCCACAGGATTCGGCGCCGGTGACCAACTGGGAGCAAGCCCTGCGTCAGTGGGCCGATCAGGCGTTGGCGCGTGGCCAGTCGAACCTGCTCGACAGCGCGGTGCCGGCATTTGAGCGGATCATGATCGAGACGGCGTTGAAACATACCGCCGGGCGTCGTCGTGATGCCGCGGTGTTGCTGGGTTGGGGGCGTAATACCCTGACGCGCAAGATCAAGGAACTGGGGATGAAGGTCGATGGTGGGGATGATGATGAGGGAGACGAAGGCTGATCAGCCACGACCCAATGTGGGAGTGGGCTTGCTCCCACATTTAGCCCTCCATGCACCAACCTAATGCACTTGGACCCGTGATCGGGCATCGCAACCTGTTCAAAAAACACCCAGAAAAAGCTGAAAAACCCAAGCTGCAGAAGCATGAAAGCCCCGAATTACGGGGCTTTCATGCTTCTGGGGACTTTTTCTGTTTCCGAATACTGAAAACTGGCACGCCCCCTGCAATATCGCTTACAGGTGATTCGATTCACCACCCGTTTCGGGGACCTTGGTACAGGCAGGCCGGGGATTCCCCTCTTTACACCGGGCTCATACCACAACGGATGCGCCTACCCTTTTGGGATCCTTGGTACAGGCAGGCCGGGGGTTCCCTCTTTACAGCGGACCGACGCCAACAGCGAAGTCCACCTTTTTGGGAACCCTGATACAGGCAGGTCAGGGATTCCCGCTTTTACACCGCTGGCCCGGTTTCGGGGTCAATTGACCCTCGGACGCTTGGGTAAATGATGCAAGGGGTGGTTCTGCCGCCCAGGATCAAACGCCTTTAACTCCTTTTCCAGCCTGTCCAGCATCTGTCCGGGACTGACCTCCTCCTTTGCGATGCTTCTCAAGCGCGACTTTTCGACAGCGCCTGCCTTTTCGAAATGTTCAAGGAACGCCCAGACCCGGCGCTCTAACAGCTGACGCTCGACGAAGAATTCAGGTGTACGGCTCAGATTTCGAATCCGTTTGAACAGGTTGTTTTCAGAAATGGTATTCAACCTGTCCCAAAGCGCCAACTTCTCTGGCACTTGCGCTTGCGGTACATGCCGCAGCCAGAGATCCGCCGACGTATCGACGCTCTCTACTCCCAACCAGATATCGGTGCCCGTTTGCCGACGGGCGAATATCAATCGCCTCAGGGACGCCGGGTCGGAGACAGGATTACCGGTTAAATTGAAGCCTGCTCTAAGCTCCACGGACTCGGGAATCGATCTGATTCGATTATTCGCGAGATTCAAAACTGTACGGGGAATTTCAGACGTAATGCCTTCCGGAAACGTGTCGATATCGGTGTTGGAAAGATCGAGCTCCTGCAACTTGCTCATTCCTTCCAGCGAAGGCGTTTCAAGCAGCGCGTTCTCGCCAAGTTTCAGCACTTGCAACCCTTTGGGGCCATTCTCGGCGCCGAGCCCGACAGGCAACTGGTTGATTCCGGTGTGCGTCAAATCCAATATCCGCAGCTCGGACATCCCGGTAACGTCAGGAGCATTGCGTATATAGGGATTTCGTTGAAGGTCCAGTACCTCTAACCGTGACCGCACGGCCAGTTCACTCAGTCCGCCGGGCAGGTCTAAAAGCCCTGTGTTACCTAGTTTCAACACGCGCAGTTGCGCCATACCGCGCACCGAAAAACCGTACCCGACGGTTTGACCTTCCAGGTTCAGCTCCTGCAAGCGTGGCAACTTTTTCAACTGTTCGATATCGGCTGGCGCTATGTGGCCCCATGGGTCACTCAGATCAGCGACTCGCAATGCCTTGAGCATCCCGACGCCGTCAGGTAGTCCATTCATCTGGCCTGACGCACGCAGCACTTCAACGTTGGGAAACGCTGCAAAGAAATCCTTAACGACCAGCGGCGAAGGACCTCTCAGAGTAAGAGAAACAACGGAATTGATCGGTGTGGAAAAAACTGGAGTCATTTGCATTGGCCATGCACTCAGATCGATATACGCCTTGAAGCCCACCATTCGCCCACCGCGATAGACTCGCCCCCAAGGGTCGAGAGAGTCGCCTTGCCACTTATACAGTTGAATCGTAAGCGTCTGGCCAAGTCACCTTCAAAACTCCAGCATTAAGGGCGATGGTGTCCGCGTATTTTTAAGCGGACGCGATCGCCCTTAATCGCCAGGATTTTCATGCGCCAACGAAGCTCTTATCCCAAACCGTTCAAAGCCCAGGTCGTTCAGGAATGCCTTCAGCCCGGCGCCACCGTTTCAAGCGTCGCCATCGCTCACGGCATCAACGCCAACGTCATTCGTAAATGGCTGCCGCTTTACCGGCACAGCTCAGTGCCCGCGTTGCCTGCGTTTGTCCCGTTGAAGGCTCCTCCTAAGCGGCCGTCAGAGGCATTGGCGATCATCGAGATACCCGTTGGCGAACAAGCCATCGCCGTGAA